>JAULUH010000557.1:0-19252 GCA_032111745.1 Anaerolineae bacterium
CGCAGTGGGATCCGGGTGGGGTGTCTCTGACACAGGTCAACGCGACCCTGTGGACCATCACGTTGACCGGCAAGGAATCCACCCAGATCGAGACCAAGTACACGCTGGGTTCCTGGGACTACGTGGAGAAGGGTGATGCGTGCAGCGAGATCGCCAATCGCCAGCTGACGCTGAGCTACGGCGCCACCGGCACCATGGTGGTCAACGACACGGTTCAGAACTGGCGCAACGTCGCCCCCTGCGGGAACTAGGACACCAGGGCGGAATGCCACCCGCGGTTCGGAGTTGAGGCCTTAGCCGGTTTGCGCTAGAGACCCGGCTAAGGCCTCGACTCCAGCCTGGAACACCGTTGGCGGATTTCCGCCGCCCTGTACTAGAGCGATTGCTCAGAGCGACGTAGCCAAACCGCGCGTAGGGGCGGCCCTCGGTGGCCGCCCTCCGTGGCCGCCCTCCGTGGCCGCCCCTACAAGTGGATAGATGTCGCATCTCCAAACGGTGACGGCATGGATGGCGGCCCCATCCGGCGATATAGGCCAGGCTTTTCGACGGCCTCCCAGTCCGAACATCTTTGACATCTGGTTGGCGGTGTGGCACTATGGGGTGTGCCGGCAGGGCCACGAAAGCTGTCGCAGCCGGAGGGACACTATGGCGGTCAGGCAGGAACATATCGAGAAGGCTATCGCCCTGGCAAGGGCTTTCGGGGCGACACGGCTCGACCTGGTGCCCCTCAGCTGTTGGATGACCTGCGATCGTTGTCCACCGAGAACTGAGTCCTGGGGCCGGGCATGACCGACGAGACCTTTGAGGCCCTGTTGGGCCAATCTCCTGCCGAGTATGCGGCCCGGGGCTGGAGCCTGGGCCGGATCAGGGCCGACCTGCGCGCGCGGGGGCAGGCGCTGGAGCTGGCGGACGAGTGCGCTGCCCACCTGGAGCGGGCGGACCTGTCGTGGCGGCCGATGACGGGGGCGATGGCTGCGTATGTGCCGGCGCCGATGACTGAGGTCGACCTGGACCTGAGCATGCGCGTCAGGCGGGCTCTGCGTGCGGGGACGAGGCGCAGCTACACGGAGGCCTGGCGGGCTGTGACTGAGCCGGTGTTGCCGGAGCTGGCGGGTGCCCTGTATGTGGAGGGGCATGCTATCACCCGCGACAGCTGGCCCATGATGATGGAGCGGGGCTGGGTCGAGCTGAACGGGCGCATTGTGGAGACCATGGACATAGAGAGTGAGAGGCCGGTGTTCGGGTTGTATTTCCCGGGCCTGCGGTATGATGCCGAGGAGGCGGGCCGGCTGGGCCGGGAGCTGGGGGAGGTGCCCATAGGCTGGCAGTTGTACGGGTGGGGGGGCTACGAGCACCCGGCTATGCTTGGCTCGGCGCTGGCGGCGTGGCAGGCTATAGACCGGATGACTCCGGGCCGGGTGGACTATGATTTGGTGGAGCGGTACAGGAGCCATTTGCAGTGGCTGACGGGGGAGGCGGAGGAGAGGGAGGCGCCGGCATGATTTGGGGGGGCCCTGGATCACGAACGCGCGAAGGTTAGGCAAAGGCACGAAGCACGAAGCACGAAATCCGGAGCCGCGAAGCACGAAGCGCGAAGCCACGAAGGGGGCGGGCACGGAGGCCCGCTACGATGGCATGGGTAGGGCGCATGGATTTACCATGGCATGGGTAGGGCGCATGGATTTACCATGGCATGGGTAGGGCGCATGCATTTACCATGGCATGGGTGGCGTGCATCCATTGGAGAGGCAAGGATGTCAACCTTACCCGACGATAGGCGGGACCAAGGCGGTATCGGTTGGAACGAATACCACGGAGGGCCGCCCCTACGCTCGGAGTAGAAACGTCCATGCGATGGGGGATAGCATGGGAGGCCGAGTTGGCGACCTATTGGCCCGGGGCGGCATTAGTTGGAACGGATGGGACGGAGCCCCGCCCCTACGGGGGGATGGGTGTAGCGGATGCTAGAGGGGAGGATGCCAGAGGGTGGGCATTCGCCCCGGTAGGGGCGGAGGGCAGCCGTTCCCACTAATGGTTGTCTTGCGCAGTGGTATGGGTGGAGTGCCGTCCCTGCGACGGCGCGGGCCGGTAAGGCTCCGGGAATCGCGTTCAAACGCCGCTGCCAGGTGGGACGAGCTGGAAAGCGTCCGTTCTCGTAGTTGGCCCGACCCTGTGGACGATCACGCTTCATGCCGGCCTGGCCGGCCATGCCCCGCACCCTGCGAGGGGATAGGGGTTTTGGCGCAGCCGGGTGGGTGCGGCGAGGTACGGGTCACGGGTCAGTTCAGGGGGTGCCACGACGGGGCGGGCAATTCGACTTTCGTTACGGTAAATTTACACTCTTGACAGCACGGGATTTCTGGACTATAATTTGGTCAAGTGGTGTTGCTTGTGATTCCGAACCATTGCACGCGAAGCCTGGCCTTTATTGACTGGGCATGGGAGTGAGTATGATTTCCACAGTGACCACGAGCACGATCGCCGCAGTCAATACAGCCAGCCTGGCCATGTTCTTTGGCCTGGTGGCGGCTGTGACCTTGCTGGTGATGCTGATCCAGAAGGAGGTGTTGACGGGTTCTGAGGGGGAGAGGGCGCACGCGCTGTCGCGCGTGCTGAACTTCGCCATCGTGCCCCTGGTAGTGGCTTTCCTGATGGTTCTGGCGGTGCGGATCACCGAGATTCTACGCTGAGACCGGCTCCACTCAACGACTGCGAACGCCGCGTATCCAACCAATAGGATGCGCGGCGTTGTGATTCAGGGGAGAGAAGTGGCCCGCTAGAGAGGTGGGGGAGTCGAGGCGACGGCCAGAACTGGGAGGCCGTCGACCACAAATGGCATGACCAAGAAGAGCATGATGTTGGTGAGGCCGTGGGCCAGGGTGACGCCCAAGAGGCTGCCTGTTTTGGCGACGACCCAGGCGAAGAAGAGCGCCACTACAAACACAAAGACCACGTCCAATGCCGACTTATAGCCCAGGTGCAGCACGGCGAAGACAAGGGACACGTAGACCAGGCCGAGGCGTCCCAGGGCCTGCTGGCCGGCGTGCTGCATCAGGCCGCGGAAGATCAGTTCCTCCAGGAATCCGGTGCTGACCAGCAGGACCAGTGCCGGCAGCCACAGGTCCTGCCACGTGAAGGAGGCTGCCAGCGGGGCCGGGGCCAGGATGTGATACTCGACATAGCCAAAGGTAATGCCGGAAAGTGCGACGAGGAGCTGGACAGGCAGCGAGCCCATGCGCAGCCCGACATCGTCGCGTGAATAGCCAAGGGTGCGCGCCAACAGCAGGGCCGCCACGAAGAGTGGCACGCTGACGATGTAGTACCAGGCGACCTGCGGAAGGCCGGCCAGCGGCAACGAGAAGCTCATCACGCGGATCAACGGGGCGAAAGCCAGCATGGCGAGGAGCTGGTGCAGCGGGTCGTCGAGAGCCGTTGAGGCGTGATAGATCAAGGCGAACAACAACAAGGCGTGGAGGATCAACCCGACGCGCGGCTGGCCGGTGGAGCTGATCAGCTCGGCGGTGGCCAGCCAGGCCAGGTAGCCGCTTGCGATCAGGGCCGGGCGTGACGGGGGCGCGGCCAGCCAGCTTGGGCGGCGGGCCGGCGCGCTGCCTATGCCGGTGGCTGCCGTGATGCCAGGTGGGTTCTCGACAGGGCTGACCTCAGTCGACATACTTCACCCACACAGGATCCCAGGCTTCGTCGTCGGAGTCCAGCAGCAGCCGCTGATCGCTGCCGTCGGCGTTCATGATCCAGAGCTGGCGCTTGCCGGTGCGGTTTGAAGTGAAGACGATCTGCCGGCCATCGGGCGACCAGGTGGGCTGCTGGTCTGCCTCCCACGTGTTGGTGGTGAGCTGGCTCTGGCGGCGGCCGTCGGTGGACACAACCCATATCTCGTCGTTGCCGCTGGCGGTGGAGGCCAGGGCAACGACATCGTCGACGGGGGACCACGCTGGTGCCGAGACAGCGCCGGAATCGAAGGAGGTGAGGGGGGTCTGGGCGGCGCCCTTGGCATCGGAGAAATAGAGTTGCAGCCGTCCGGTGCTCAAGTCCCTGGCCACATAGGCGTGATGGCGCAGGTCTGTCGACCAGGTGTCCCGGGCGCGTCCCCGGGACACGGGCCAGTCGGCGGTGAGCCTGACCAAGCCGGAGCCATCCGGGTTGACGGCATAGGGCAGGGTTTGCTCGCCCCCCATGGGCGATCGGAAGAGGATCATGCCCAGCAGGTCACCGGGAAAAGCTGGCGTCGGCGTGGAGGGCGGTAGGTCTTCAAACGGTATGAAGACCGGGGTCGGCATGGGGGTGACGACAAGGAAACCGCCGGGCGGTGGGGTAGGCGTGCCGGTGGTGAAGGCTATGGCAGTCGCCAGGGCGGCCTGGACTTCTGCCGTGGCCGAGTTGGCAGGAGATGCAGTCGGCGTGACCACCAGCGGGATCGGCGTGGGGGTGGCGGTCACGACGCCGGGCGGCAGCGGCGTGGGTGTGCCGATCCTACGGGCCTCTTCGGTCGCCTCCACGGCGCGCGTCGCCGCCTCGAAGACATCAGCGGGCGGCGGCGGTGGAGTCACCACGATCAGCGTCCCCTGGGGAGCGGCGGCCGAGGCCGGGGTGGCGGTGGGATAGGCGGCCATCGTCTCGGGCGATGCCGGCGCCGTTTCGGCGACCATCACCTGCCCGCCCGAAACAGTTGCCTGGGCCTGGTCGCCAGGATCCGGCACGCTCGCCACGGCCAGCGGGGTGGGGTCTGGGGCTGCGGCGCGGCGCGTCACGATTTCGCGACCGATTAGGGCGATGCCAATGAACGCCAGGACGGCGGCCACGATCAGGATGGCCTTCGGTGAGTTTTTTGTGTCCGACTGTGTGCTCATGAGACCCCTCTGCCTGCCCAACCTCTGTCCGGGAGGGTCTGGTGCCCAGTCAGCCCGAAGAGGGTTGGAGAGATTATAACTTCACGCCACGGTCTATGGCAAGTTGCCTGCGTGGCCTGCTATTGCGCATTTTGCAGTTGTGAAAGGTAATGGGTCAGCAGACCCGATGGCTGGGCGTTTCGCTCCAGGCCCGACTGGAGCACTGTGATGGCGCCCGGCCGATTGTCCTGATAGCGATCCTGGACAATGGCGACCAGCACATACCCTTCGGCGCGGTCTGGATAGCGGGTCATCCACTGGGTGTAGACCCGGGCCAGATCGTCAACAGGGTCGCCGACGGCCTCACCGGCCAGCCGCCTGCGCCAGGCCTCGAAGGGAGCGTAGCGGCCCAGGGCATGGTCGCGATCGAGCTCTACGCGGCGCTGCAGGGCCTCCAGTGCAGCGGAGTCAGCGCCCAACCAGGCGTAGAGGCTTCCCAGCTGGGCGGGGATGTCGGGATCGCCGGGCAGCTGGCGCTGGGCCGCCTGTAGGGACTCTGCGGCCCGTTGCAGATGTGCGGGGGACATGGTGGAGGCGGCGCGAGGGGGCAATAGGGCACGGTGCGAGAGGACCAGGGCGGCGTTGCGCTGGCGGAGGCCTCCGGCAGCGGCCGCCAGGGCCAGCACCAGGAGCACGGCTGCCAGACCGGCGAGGGCTGAGGGCGCCCACCGGCGCCTGCTGTCCTGGGGGATCTCGATTGGTGGGGACAGATCGGCGACCACGACGCCGGCCGCCAGCAGCAGCCACAGGATGACAGCCGGCTTGGCGGTCCAGAGGCTATCCACCAGGCCGGCACCTACCATGGCGACGACGCCGGCGGCCGCGCCTACCAGAAGGGATCGGCTGTCGGCATCCGCTGTGCTGCGATAGGCCTGTGCGGAGGTCCACCAGAAGGCCAGCAGCAGCCAGATGAAGGCTATCAGACCCAGCAGGCCGCTGTCCAGGGCAACCTGGAGGAACAGGTTATGGGCATGGTGCTCGGGGCCCAGCAGGTAGCCGGGGTAGAAGTGGACCTGGGCCAGCTGGTAGGAGTCCAGGCCAATGCCGGTGAAGGGCATGTCCTGCAGCATGCTCAAGGCCCGGCTCCAAATGTCGACGCGCAGCACGATGCCCAGAGGACTCTCAACGGAAAGGAGCGTGCCGGCCAGGAGGCTCTGAGTGAGTGCGGTTGCCGCCCCAACCAGCAGGGCAGCCGGGGGTAACAGCACCAGCAGGAACCAGCGGCTGCGCGCCACCAGCACCAGGGACACGGCCAGGGCCAGGCCCAGCAGCCCCTGGAGGGACTGGGCCAGGGCCAGGACGGCAACCATCAGCAGGGCCAGCCCGATGGCCACAAAGCGGTAGCTCCGCCGGCTGCTGAAGAGTGCGATAGCGAGCATGGTGGGAGCCAACATGGCCAGGGCCATGCCTGCTACCCTGGGATTAATGTACTGCTCGGTGGCCAGTCCCGTTGCCACCCGGGGAAGGTAGGTGTAGATCGGGTGGTCCAGGAGGCGGACGATGGCCCAGTTGGTGTTGGCGAAGGTAATCAGGAGCAGCCCGCCTGCGGCGGCCATGAGCAGCCAGGTGAGGCGCAGCAGGGCCCGGGAGCGATCGAGGCCATTGACCAGGCCGTAGAAGAGAGACACGCCGAAGAGGTGACGCCACAGGGCTGGTGCGCTGGCCGTCCAGTCGGCCGACACGGCGAAGCCCAGGGCCAGGGCGGCCAGCAGGAGGACGATGGGCACATCCAGGGGCGTGTGCCGGGTGAGATGGCCCAAGGCGATCCAGCGGCACAGCCAGGAGAGCAGGATCAGCCCCAGGCCCAGGCCCACCAGCAGGCCGGAGGACGGAAAGATGAGGAGGGGGGCGCTCAACGCCAGCAGCCACAACTGGTGACGGGCGATCCAGCCGGCCATGGAGGAGGTCATCGGGTCCTACTCGCCAACGTTGATCCACAGGCGCAGGCTACGGTAGGGCATTTCATCGGAATTGCCCTGAAGCAGTTGGGCCAGTCCCATCACCAACGATTGCAGGCTGGACGGGGGCTGCTTGTTGGGGCCAGAATAGAGCAGCAGGTCCACGATCTGGTCGCTGCCAGACCAGGGCATGCGCCAGGTGATGGGCCATTGGATGCTTTCCTCCCGTGCCAGGTCCAGGGGGCCGGCCTGGGCGACCAGCGCGCGCCGGTCCTCGGCCCAGGGATCGACGGCCCAGATTTCCACCCGGTAGCTGCGCGCGTCTGGCTCGTGGTTGGCGATGCCCAGAGTCACTCCCAGGTCTTCTCCGACTCGGACTTCCTGGGGGTAGTTCTCGGCCAGCCCCTCCGGTCCCAGCATGTAGAACTCCGTCATGAACTCGTCGGGCGCGGGCAAGAGGAAGATGGAGGCCAGGGCGAGGCCACTGAGCAGTAGGGCGGCGGCGGCGAACCGGTAGAGGTGTTTCTCGGCGGTGGGCAGCGACTGCCACCAGAGACCGGGGCGCGCGTCCAGGTGCGGCGCGTAGGCCATGCCGGGAGGCTGCCGGGCGCCGCGCCATAGGGCCACGGCCATGAAGAGCAGGATGGAAGCCATTTCGCCCAGGACGATGGGCCACGGGCGCAGGCGCCAGGGCAGCCGGTCCAGGATGAAGGCGAGCACGGGGACCCAGGCGATGCTGAGGCCCAGGCTGAGGCCGGTGCGTTCGACATCGTCGAGGTCGGCGCGGCGCGGGAAGAGGGCGGCAGCCAGGCAGTAGCCGGGCACCACCAGCACGTAGGCAAAGCCCAGCACCAGGCGGAGGGGTTGCAGAAAGGGGAGCGCAGGTGCCAGGGCGACCAGGAGGAGGAGGATGATTCCACCCAACAGGATCAGGCTGAAGTCTTTCCTCAGTCTCGCTGGCCGATGCCCGGGGATTGGCAGCCCGGCCTGGTCAGCAGCTCCCGGGTCCACAATGCGCTCGGTTCGGTGAGTGTGCGAAGCGAGGAAGAGCGGAGTACATGGATGGCATGATACCTCATGGCGGCGTGATTTCGCAAGTGGGGGGAGTCGCACAGACCGGCTTGGGCGGAAGCCCCGGCCAGGGGCACGACTCTGGCCAGCGATGGCGGCCTGGATCGTGCGCACCTGGGAGGCGGGTGCGCCTCCCGAGATGGAAGGACCTGGCGAGCCGTAGCTCGACTGGGAGGGCACCCTGGTCGCCGAAGCGATGGTCCACCTGGCTGGCGCACTCTCTGGCGAGGTTGGACCCGGCTCATTGCGCTGGTCGAGGGTGCCAGACTATTGGCTGCTGCCGATCCGGGCGCAATCCTAGCTTGACACCACTTATCGGCAAAGATCAGGGCTGAAGCCTCGACTCCGTCCTGTGTTGGGCAGCGGGGCCCAGCACGTGTGTGTACAGAGCTGTGGTCTCCTGGGCGGTGCGGGCCCAGGTAAAGTGGCGGGCACGGGCCAGGCCGCGGGCGGAGAGGGCCTGAGCGAGGGCTGGCTGGGATAGCACGAGCATGATGGCGTGCGCGATGTGGGCCACGTCGTAGGGATCCACCAGGAGGGCGGCGTCCCCGGCGACCTCGGGCAGGGAGGCGGCGTGGGAGGTCACCACGGGTGTGCCGCAGGCCATGGCCTCCAGGACCGGCAGGCCGAACCCTTCGGCGAGAGAGGGAAACACGAAGAGGGCAGCCAGGTTGTAGAAGCGGGCCAGGTCAGCATCACATACATGCTCGACGAACTGTACGCTCCCCTGTAGGCCGAGGCTGTGGACCTGCCGGCTCAGTTGACCGGCCTGTGCGGCATGCTGCACGGGACCGATCTTGAGGAGGCGGGTATCGGGGAGTTCCGTGTGGACGTGGCGGAATGCCTGGAGGAGGCGCGGCAGATTCTTGCGTGGGTTCTCCGAACCGACGTAGAGCAGGTAGCGGAGACTGGGGTCGAGCCCGTAGTGCTGAAGAAAGCCGTCGTCGACATGAAGGGGGTGGAAGATCTCGTGGCTGACACCCTCGTGAATGACCCGGATCCTGTCTGCAGGGATATCCAGGGCTGTAGCCAGGGTTTGTCTGGTGTGCTCTGAGACAGAGATCAGCATATCGGCGCGCCGCAGTCCTGTTATGGCCAGGTGGTCGAACAGGCCCTCGACGCGATGGCGATAGGTGTTTTGGCTCGGATCAGATCGCATCAAGAACGGCACAATGTCGTGCACGGTGACGATCACGTGATGCAGACCGGGCTTGAACCAGAGCAGCGAGGCCATCTGTTGGGTAGTCAAGTGGGTCAGGGCACCGTGGGCCAGAGGTGCGACTGACACGGGATAGTTGGTGAAGAACGTTTTCAGATCCAGGCCAAAGGGCCGCATGAGCTGGTGTCCAGCGCGGATAAGGGGGGGATACTGGGGAGTGGCCAGGGCATAGGCTGTGCCCGCCTCGTCCATGGCCTGGCAGAGGGAGAGGGTGTAGCGCGCCAGGCCGATCATTTGCTCATAGCGCCTGACCACTAGTTGGACTTTCATGCGCCGGGGTTCCTTCGGGCAGGGATGTCAGAGATCAAGAGCGCGGCACAGGGCCAGAGTGAAAGCATAGTTGAGCCGGAATAGCCTGTTCGCGAGGGTGAGAGCAACGCCTCTTGCCTTTCCTGACGCTAGCTCCAGGATCCGGGCCTCGCTGGTGCAGCTCTCCAGCAGTTCCCAGTCGTGGGCTTTGCGCAGGCGTTGCGCTCGATGGCGAGACGCCATGATGGGGGAGGCATGCGTGACGATCCACCCATAGGCGCTTAGCTTGGCGCGCAGGCCATAGGGGGCGATTAGGGCAGATTGTCCCAGGTCAAGGATTTCGGCCACCATCAGAGCGGGCAGGAGCAGAAGCAATGTTGCCCACCGCCAGTGTTTGAAGAGCAGGATGTAGCGGTTGCGTTTCGAGTAGTAGAGCCTGGCATAGCTGTGCTGTCCTGGGCCGTAGTCATGAAAGAGGACCGAGCCGGGCCGGTATTGGCAGTGGTACCCTGCCAGACGTGCCCGCCAACACAGATCGGTCTCCTCGTAGTACATGGTGAGAGCCTCGTCAAAGCCCTGCAGGTGTGTCCACAGGTCCCGTTTGATAGCGAACGAGGCGCCGGAGACGGCTCCCACAAGTTCTGGCTCAGGGTGGCACCTGGCGTCTTCCCTGAAACCGCGCATGAACGCCAGGCCGGTATAGTGAATATCCTGACCACACAGGTTGATTCGATCCGGTTGCGCCATCAACAGCAGCTTGGAGGTGGTCAGCCCTACGTTACGCTCTTCCAGTCCCGCAAGGAGGTCAGGGAGCCAGCCAGGCAGCCCGCGGGTATCCTGGTTCAGGAACACGAGGTATTCTCCCGTGGCCAGGCTGGCGCCCAGGTTGCAGGCCGCTGCGAAGCCCTGGTTATCGGCGCTGCGCACCAGTTTCACATCCGGCCATTCCTGCTCGACATACGCTGCGCTGTCGTCGGAAGACAGGTTATCCACCACGATGACTTCGCAGGCGGCGCCGGCATCCTGGGTGACTGAGAGCAGGCACGCGGGAAGATAGTGGCGCCCGTTGAAGGAGACGATGATTACGCTGGCCAGAGCCTGTGGCGCGCCTTCGAGTGTGATGCCGTCCATCAGCGCTGGTAGGGTGTGCGGGGGCGCAGGCGATAGATCTGGGCCTGACCATTGTCGAAGGTTACCAGGCTGTCCCCCTCCACCGGTGGGTCCATGGCCATCCGGAATCCTCGTGCACGAGTGACGTCGGACACGAGTATGCTGCGGGTCATGGGGCTTCTGGGGTACTGCCCGGACTCCAGCAGGACGCTCAGGGGTCGATCCCGCAGTCGATAACCTGCGCTGAGACGTTCATCGAATTCCGACCACAGCCTGCGATCGGCAAGAATGGTTTGGGCCCGGTCCAGGGCATTCATCTCGGCAGGGGTGTGATAGAGCCACTTGTTGCTCACCAGGGGCTCGTTGGTGGCCTTAAGAACGGAGACCGTGGCCAGGAAGACCAGGGAGGCCGCAATGGGGACAAGGGCGAGAAGCCTGTGCCGTCTGGCGAACCATTGGTGTTCAATCACGGCCCGGGCTACCAGGGGTGCGGCCAGCATGGCAAACGATGGAAAGATGCGGTGCTGCAGGTTGGAGGCAAGGCCACCCGAGAGATCAACCAGGATGCTGAGCGCGGCCTGGAAGGCAAAAACCGAGTAAAGGGACCAGAGTATGAGGCGGTCCATTGCCCAGTCCCTGGGGCCAAAGCGAAGGAGGTCCAGGCTCATTCTGGCCCAGACGACGATCGACACGATGAGCAGCAGCCAGTTGGCCAGACTGATGATGCGATAGACTCCTGGGCTGATCCAGCCACCGGTGATCCACAGAGTGTAGGGATTGGTGATATCTTGTTCCACATTCAAGAACAGGGAGGCGAGTTGATCGACGAGACCCTGCATTACCAGGATGTCATGTTGTGCCGGTCGGTACAAGAAGAAAGTGAAGAGGAAGGTCACCACCAGGGACACAATTGCGGCATAGGATAGGCGCTTGCTGGCTTGTGCCAGCCCCTTATTGGTGCCCTGGCTCCACCAGCCCAGCACTGCCATCAAGCCCAGGGAGAGTATCAAAGCTGCGACGAACGAGAAGGCCATCAGGTTGTTGAATGAGATGATGGCATAGACGGTTAGATAGAAGGCCAGCACGAAGCCCGATAGACTGACAGGACTCTGGTGAGTACGCAGGCTGCGCACAAAGAGATAGAGGGCCAGCAGGATGAGCCCACGGGTGAACTTCTCGTGGGTGCCTCTGAGCAGGGGAAACAGAAACTCAGGCTGCACTAGGAGGATCACTGTGGCCAGGGTAGCGCCCGCGGGGCTATCGGTCAGCTCACGATAGAGGAGCCAGGCCGGCAACACCACCCAGGACATGAGCAAGAGGGAGCCGTAGAACTGGAAATGCTCAATGGAAATCCCTGATACAGCGCTGAGAGCCATCACAAGCGCCTGATAGGCGTAGCCATTGGGGTAGACGGGCCCTGTGGAGGGCACAAGCCTCCCGGCATCCCACATGGCCCTGATGGCAGCCAGGGCATTGGCGGCGTCGACTTCACCCCAATGTCCGGCGTAGCGAAGCATCTGGTAGGCGGCCATCAACAGCAGGATCGACACCAGAACGGCCAAGCTCGTATGAGTCTGGGCATCTCCTGCGCGCGTATCATGGTTGGGTTGGGTCATGAGTCACCTGTGGGAACAGTGCCAGCACGGCGGCGAAGCAGGAAGAGGGCTGGTAGCAGGGCCAATGAACCCAGGACCAGGAAAGCCAGCAGACGGCTACCCTGGGCCGTCGAGAGTTGGAGGACTGTGTCTCTGGCTGTGGCCCTGATCACTCCTGCATCTATGGTGCGAGAGGCCTGGGCGACCAGCTTGCCGTCAGCATCGTGCAGGCGAGCCTCGACTTGAAATGGGCTGGACCGATCCCAGTACATCCAGGGGATCAGTTTCTCTGTGGGCAGTCCGGCCAGGACGTCGACCGGTTCGTGATAGATCTGAGCCAGGGCACCGGGGATGCCGCCTTCGACGGTCAGGGTCATGCCGGTGGTATCTGCGAGGCCCGCGTTTTCAGCAGTGATCAGAAGAGGCAAGGCCGTATTGTCGTCTATCAACGCAGGCTCGGGAGCTGTAATGGTCAAGGACAGGTCAGCAGGGGCCAGGGGAGCAACGGTGAATGCTTCGCCGTCATGGGTGACCAGGTAGTCCCCTGGTTCGACCTCCTCCAGAGCAAGGAGGGGGGTACCCAGCAGCCTGGGCTTGGTCGCCAGATCCAGCACAAAGCGGAAGCCGTCATGGGTGGGCCGGAAGTCCTTTAGCCGTGCGCCCTTGATCTGCGTCGCTGGGCCCTGGAACTGGGCGAGCATGCCGGCAAAATCCTGGGGGGCGAGGGTTGGGGCATGCGACTGCAGTTGTGCTTCGAGAGCCTGCCACTCGAGGTGATCGCGTGGCGGCAGAGTCTCGAACACTTGCGGAGGTACGTCGACCTGTTTGAGGAGGAGAGATCGATTGGCGAAGTCAGTTGACAACAGCAGACCCGGGGCGAGGTTCAGCTGATGCTTTAGGACTCCCTGATCGTAGTATCGCCACTCATCAAAATAGGCGTCGCCATCCCGGTCGGCGTGCCTGATCTCGCGTCCATCACCGAGATTCCAGACGCCTTTGACGGCGTGCCGGAGGTGCAGGCGTGCGTCAATGGGAGAGAAGTACAGGTAGGGTTGGTCGTCGAGATAGCCGAACTCACCGCGCGTGCCAGCGCGGATTTCCGAGTAGAGTTGATCCACCGGCTCAGTCGAAGATCCCAACAGATACCTGCGAATGGCCCGTTGTGAGTCAGGAACAACCGTGCTGGTATCACCGGCATCGGCCTGGAAGGCGTTGGTGGCGCTCCACTCGTAGATACCCTCGGAACTCGGGTAGCCTCCGCCCTCATGGGCGACCAGGGTGCCCCAAACCCAGTCCCTCTCCGTCACCCAGGTGGGGAGCTGCTCGTAGGGGATAGTGGTGATGCCGAAATCTTCAAACTGAACGATCGAGTCCACCACATGGTTGCCGGCGAGCCCCACCTTGTAGTCCCAGACCAGGTCGGGTGAGTTATCTTGGTTCCACGAGTAGCGGATGTCGTCGAGTGCCAGCTGAGACAGGCCGACGTCGAGGTCATGGTCTGAGGGGCCGAAATACTCCATGCGTATGCTGAGCTCAGGCCATCCATCCTGATCGGCTGCCAGGTCATAGAAGGCCAGGGGGTTCTCAAAGTTGACGTAATTCAACTCGTTCAGGGCCAGGGGTGCCTGGGGCAGGATGAAATAGCCGGCCTCGATAGGGTAGCCGCTGCTGTCCTTGCCAATGCTGGTGCTGTGCACCGTGGCTCGCTCCCAGTCTATGGCGATGAAGGGAGTGATGCTGAACTTGTTCTGAACCTGGGGCGGCTCGCCAGCAATGAGCAATGGCCAGAACAGTGTATCTGCGGGCACCGCTGGCCTTATCGTACCCCTGTTGACCCACTGGCCTGGCTGCAGGGCTGTAGGTGGGGATGCTGCCCTGGCGAGCGTGTTCCAGAACTCGTAGTCGGGCACGCCGTCATGCTCGGGGTCCACTACTCCGGCGACGATTTGCTGGTTGCCGTCGAAGAAGAACCGCAGGTTTTGCGCAGGATGCCCGTCCGGTAGACTCCAGGCACCTTCAGACACAACCTTCACGGACCACCGATCCGATTCCGTGATTCGGACTGCGTCACCCACGAGTTCGAATGCCACCTGTCCGTCGCCGTTCTGATCGTCGTAGATCAGGGCGGTCAGCACGCCGTCCTCCTCGGCAAAACGGATGATCAACTGTGCGGTGCCGTCGTTGCCCGGGTCAAAGATCCAAACGTCATTGACGAAGTCGGTGGCTGCGTTCCAGGCACTGGCCGTCTGCATATCACCGGCGCTGTCAAACACATAGACAATGTCATAGGTGGTGGCAAAGGCGCAATGGATGATGGTCAAATCGGGCGATTCATCTGCGTCCAGATCGCGTTGCTCAACGCCGAATATGGACGGGCCCTGGGATTGGGCAACGCCGCTCAGCGGGAAGAGCAGGCTGGCTGCGATCGCGCAGACGACAATGGGCAAATAACGCTGGAGAGGATGGAGAGGCCCACCCCGCCGTTCATGAGAGAAGCGTTGCGTATATCTCATCAAGCCGCTCCGCTGAGGACTGCCATGTGAAGTTCCTGGCACGCTCTTTGGCTGCATGCCCCATCTGTGCTCGCAGCTGCGGGTCCTCGATCAGACGCTCCAGGATATCTGCCAATGCATCCTGGTCGCCAGGAGGAAACAGAAAGCCGGTTTGGCCGTCAACCGCGGTTTCCGGGATGCCCCCCGTCCGCGAGGCGACGACCGGTCTACCGGCTGCCATGGCCTCGCAGAAAACCAGGGGGTGGGGATCTGGAAACACCGAGGGCACGACCGGGATGTCGCTGGCTGCGTACAGGTCCAGTACCCGGTGGTGGGGCACCATGCCCAGGAAATCGACATCAAGCCCCTGGGCAAGAGAGCGCAGCTCGGCGTGGAAGCTATCGGCATCCTGGTCTTTGACCCGCCACAGATCGGTCCCGCCAGCGATGATCACTTTGATCCTGCCCGCAAGGGCTGGGCACCGGGCGGCGAGCTCCCGCACCGCTCTCAAGAGGACATCGGGTCCTTTCTTGCGGACCAGGGCACCCACAAACAGGATGGCTATCTTATTGGGTGAAATTCCGAGGCTGTCACGAAGCTGCTGGATCTGCGATTCGTCCCATGCAGCGGCTCGTGCACCGTTGTAGACCACAAAAGTCTTTTGTGGCGGATAGGGCGAAATCCCAAGAAAGGAGTCTCTGACGAATGCACTGGCGCAGACAACAGCATGGGCTTTGTTCCACAGGCCCGACTTGCCCACGTCTGCGCTGAATGGGACCTGAATATGCATCACGCGAGCCTGGCCGAACGGCAGATGCAGGAGACCCAGTTCGTGAACGTGGAGGACGTCAACAGGTGGGGCCTTGAGCGCCTGACGAAACAGGGGCCACAGCAGGGATGCGTCGAGTCTGGATGTGAGACGTGCCCGCGGCGACCGGGAAAGGGTGATGATCTCGACTCCGCGCCACATGCCGACGCCGGCAGGTAGGGGCTCTGAGAAGCCGCACGCTGTGACTTGATGCCCCAGCTCAACCTGGGCCGCGGCGATCTCGAGGGCAGCATTGCCGATACCGGCCAGGGCATGCTGATCAGGGTTGTGAACCAGGCGTCCTACGTGGCCCAGGGCATGGAGTATGTGCATCTATCCTCCGTGAGAGGGCTGAATGGTCAAGAGATGGCTGGCACACGGACCACTTTCCTGGCCAGCTGGATCATCTCGGCGAGCATTGGCCGGCTGAGGACGACATTGAGGGCGAGATAGACGGCCATGCCGGCGAGAGATTGGGCCAGTAGCCTGGGCAGCGGGGAGCTGATCACCCCCCCAATGCAGACCATGGCGCCGCCCATAACCAGCGACATCAACAGAAAGGGGGCGATGTCGCGCATCTGGCGCGAGGTGGGGTAGTTGATCAGCGACGCCGCGTAATGGCTGTTCAGGGCGTAGGCCGCGAAAGCCGTCATAATCTGACCGTAAAGCAGGGCCGTGATGCCCCACCGATAGGTGAGGGCGATGGCCAGCAGGACCAGGAGCTTCTTGGCCACCTCCAGGCGGAAGAAAAGGTCGGACCTGCCGGTGGCTGTCAGGACGGTCAGGTTGATGGCGCTCAACGGATAGACCAGGCCGGCGACGCAGAACAGGCGAAAATAGGGGATGCTGGTTGCCCAACGGTCGGTCAGGAGGACCACAATCAGGGCGTCGGCCGCTGCAATCAGCCCGATCATGAGGGGGAAATGCAGGAAAGCGGCCGCGTTCATGGCCTTGCGCACGGCGTGGTTCAGGCGGACGCGATCATCCTGGATGGGTGACAGGGCCGGGAACAGCACGCGGCCCAAGGCCGAACCCGAGGGTTGGACGGCGCTGGCCTGCAGGGTCTCCGCGCGCATATAGTACCCCAGATCAGTGGCGGAGTACAACTTGCCGATCAGGGGTTGGTAGATGTCACGGAAAGAAGCGTCCAGCAGGCTGGCCAGCAACAGGCGAGAGCCAAAGGGGAACATGGCCGTCAGGGAGGCCCGGCTGAAGATCCACGAGGGACGCCAGGGGCTAAGCAGCCAGATCAGTAGCACGCGGATCAGGCTACCCAGCACCGATTGCACGGCCAGGCTCCACACGCCGAAGCCTTGCATAGCCAGGACGATGCTGACGGCGCCGGAGATGCCCACGGCAACCAGGCTGACCTGGAGCAGCGCCTTGAAGTCCATGCGCTTGGTCAGCAGGGCGGAGGGCACCAGGCCAAAGGCGTTGATGATGAGGTTGAGTGCGAGAAAGCAGGTCAGCGGGATCAGGAGGGGCTCATCGAAGAAGCGGGCGATCAGCGGCGCCGCGGCCCAGAGCAGGATGGTCAGCAGCAGGCCGACCAGGAGATTGAAGTAGAAGACGGAGCAGGAGTCCAGGTGCGTGGCGTCTTTCTTCTGGATCAGCGCCCAGCCGAAGCCGCTATCCAGCAGCGATAGGGCCAGAGCTCTGAACAACGCCAGCATGCCGATCAGGCCGAGTTCCTCCGGCAGCAGCAGGCGCGCGAGCACGATGGAAACCACAAGCTGGATAGCTTGTATCCCGAAGTTCTCGGCCAGGATCCAAACCAGGCCCCTGGTGGTCCGGGTTGCCAGGTCGCTCGTCATGATCTCAGGCGCTCAGCCTACGGGCGATGGTGCGCTCCTGGACCGTCAAGCCAGGCCGGCGTTTTAGCGATCTGTCGGTTCATCCAGCCACGCGTTTACCAAAGCAGTCTGCGACTGGGCATTACCAGATCCTTCAACCCCAGGACCATGGCGATCCAGCCAATCGGCAGATAGATCAGAAGACGGATGCAGGTCGTGGCACGCATAGACTGATCTCGGTCCCTGGCCAGTACAGCGTTCGCTCGAGCGGTGCTCAGCCAGAGGTGAGCCACCGCCAAAAGCCAGCCCGCCAAAAGGGCACGGCTGCGGGTCGACAGGATTGCTATAGGTGCCGCCAGCATCAGTAGCGCCAGGAGACCGATCCGCAAGCCGTCGCTAACCAGGGACCACTCGCCCCACTGCCATCCCAGGATCACCGGATTGCGGAACCAGCGAGATTGTTGCTGCCAATAGCTCGGCAGGGATTCCGGGTATGCGGTCTGCACCCGGCTTCCGGGCACGAAACGGATGGGGTAGCCGCCAAGGCTCAGTTGCCTGGAAAGCACGAAATCGGTGCCTATGGGAGTGTCGAGGGCAAACGCCCCGACGTCCTCCAGCGCCCAGCGGGCTACGGCGGCATTCCGCCCATCCAGCGCAGGCGCCGGATCGGACAGCCACAGCTCCCGATACACGTGATGCGCCCACTGGTGCCGGACGAAGGGATCGTTCGCCTGGTGGGCCAGGGGCTGCCAGGCGCCAGTGGCCGCGGCCTCACCGGAAATGACCGGCCCGACGACACTCTCGAAGGTAACGTCGTCTACGAGGCAATCGGCGTCGGTCAGATAGAGGACCTCGCCGGCTGCGACCTGGTAGCAGCGGCGCAGGGCTTGCTGCTTACCCTCGCCTCCCTGCTGTGGTAGAACCAGTATGCCGCGGTCTGCATAGGAGCGGGCACGCTGCAACGTGTCATCGATCCCGCCGGCACAAACGACGATCTGTTTGTTGGGGTATCGCAGGTTGATCAGAGCTTGCAGGCAGGCATCGATATGATCAGCCTCGTTCCAGGCCGGCAGGAGGATGCTGACGAGAGGTCTCGAGCTGTCTATGGCGGGTGGCTTGGGAGCCTGGTCATGCCAGGTGGTCTGACGCCGTCGATCCTGTGACCAAAGGCGCGCGTGATAGGCGATGGCCAGTGCCGATCCAGCTATGAGCATAGAGGCGGCATGTCTTTCGGCCCAGCCGCGCACGCGATTGATGTCAGTCACGGGCCACATGGTCAGCTCAAGCTCATCTCAGCCCAATGGGAGCCTTTGCGCCACCGGTAGAGCACGGCGCGGCCGCGCTGTACTGTGATGGAGGATTGATCTTCCCTGAAGATCGCCGGATGCTTGCCGAAACGACAGGGCATGGATGTCGGGCTGATCGGATCTGTGGCCTCGGCGACTCCGGTGGCTGCCGGCAGTCCAGTCAGGTAATGAAAGGCCTTGTCCGCCCAGCCGCATACGCCCAATAGATCTCGAAAGTCGGGCAAGGTCGACGGTTGAGCCTGCGAGACTTGAGAACCGAATCCGTATGCCGTGCGCAGGCTGGCCGAGGTTTGTCGCCCATGGAGCAGCCAGCGCAGCGTTGGCTCAGGGTCGACGACCATTCCGTGTGCGCGCAACAGGTCCATGGCCCGCAGCACATCGCCTACAGCGGCAATCCACTGGGGATAGCGGTTGGCGGTGCGTCCGTCACGATACACCACGTGAGGAAACGAACCGTCCTCCGATCGCACGCGCAGGATGAAGCCCATGGCCTGCTGAGCGGCCTGCACATAACGTGTATCTCCGGTCAGATTGCCACCTTGCACCAGAGCTGGAATGCAACGGGCAACATAGTAGGGAAAATAGCGACGATTGAAGCCCTTGGCGCCGGTGCTTTGGGCGATAGCGCCGTCGACAGGGCTGCCGTTGTCCTGCACCTGGGCTGCCAGTATGTCCTCCAGAACAGGCAGTACGATTGATCCAACCCACGTGTCGTCACCAGCCAGTTCAGCCCAGGCCAGCAGGGCTTCGGCGGTGGTAGCTGCCTTGTTGGGCACAAAGCTGTCATCATACGCCGTGTTGCG
>JAULUH010000557.1:19262-25062 GCA_032111745.1 Anaerolineae bacterium
CCAGGTTCCGGCAGGCAGCGGCGGCATATGCCTGCCATGTGGAATCCTGTTCAGCGCGCAGCAGGCGAGCCAATCGCAGCAGGGCCAGGTCACAGGCTGCCTCGTGCGGCGTGCCGCCATTTTGCGGATTGATCTCAAAGCCGGAATTGCGATAGGTGCCATCCGGCAACTGGCCCTGCACCAGGTCGTCGCCTGCTCGCCGCGCCCTGGCGAGCCATTGGCTCTGTTTGGTATGCCGGTAGAGGTTAAGATACCCGGCAACAATGCCCTCATAGCGCCAATCCAGGCCCGGACCAGCGTAGGCCAGGCTATCGCGCCACCAGTGAACAACCGGGCCGCCGTAGCCATGTGGACAGCGCATTGTCTCCAGCCAGGCATCGAGTGCAGTGATGGTTGCAGCTACTGCGCGGTTGTGGTCGTTCACCGGGTGCCCTTTGCTGTTCCCACGAGGAGCCAGAGCGGTGAGCACCTGGCCTGCCACCCGCGCACGACATAGTGCGCACGCATGGCCGCCAGCAGGCGGTCGACCAGGTCATCGCGACCCAAGATAGCGGGAAGGCGGCTGGCTACGCCAAGAGCCAGGCTGAGGGGGCCATGAAAGCCGTAGGTCTTCTCAACTCGCCATCCTGCGGATACCAGAGTCTGCTGAGCCGCCACCAAGGACACGGGCTGGGAAGGCCCTTGCGCCAGATCAGGCGTAAACCGCTCCAGGCGAGCTGTGCGTCCGATGACCACCAGTCGGGAGCCCTCTGCCATGGGCAGATGGCCGGCAAGGATCTTGTTCCAGTCTACGGTTTCGGGCATGGCAAGGATGATGGCACTGTACACCGGCAGCGGTTTACTGTCTGGATGATGTAAAGCAATCGACCTCCCGGGATCCTGGCATAGATCGAGGGTTCTCTGAAGATCATATCCATCCAGGTGCCAATCGCCAACTGGCCATAGAGTGATCTGGCCGCACAGGCGGCGAACAATCTCCCTGAGGTAGAAAGGGTGACTGGCACAAACCAGGACCGGGCTCGCGCAGTTCGCCACCTCCATAGCACAGCGATCCAATGCCATCTGGCAGGCCAATCCCGGCGCATATGGCCAATCCCGCGCCATCGCAATCAATGCACCACTTCTGCGTAGACCTGGGCCAGCCGGGGCACCACGGCCTGCCAGGCATACCTGGACTCTACCTTCGCTCGCCCCCGGCGGCCCATGGCCGCGCGGCCAGCGGCATCGCCCAACAGCTGCCCCGTCTTCTCGACCAGGTCTGGCAGGTCTCCCGGCTGCACCAGCAGGCCATCCACGCCATCGTCCACCACCGCGCGCGCGCCCGGCAGGTTGCTGGCAATGACCGGCTTGCCGCAGGCCATGCCCTCGACGAGGATCATGCCAAAGGACTCTTGCAGGTGGGATGGCAGCACCACGACGTCGGCAGCGGCGTAGATGCACGGGAGCTGAGCGTGTTCCACCCGTCCCAGGAAATGCACCCGCCGGCCGACGCCGGCCTGCGAAGCCAGCTGCCGGTAGTCTCCGGCGCGGTCGCCGTCTCCGACCAGGACCAGGTGCACATCCGGCGGCAAGCTGCGCATGGCCTCGATCAGCAGGTCGATCCGGCGAAAGTGATGGGCACGGTCGAGGGCCCCCACGAACAACAGGACGCGCTCGCCGTCTCGGATGGCGCAGGCCTGGCGCACGGCCCTGCCATCCAGGCCAGGCCGGAACAGGCCGGTGTCTACCCCGTTAGGGATTTCCACCACGTCAGGAGAGCGCTGTTGGAAGTAGGGGGCCAGCCGCGATGACCTGGCATGGTCCAGCGATACCACCAGCAACTTGCTGGCGGTCGGCAGGACCAACCGATTTGACACGGCCGAGTAGCTGTCGAACAGATAGGGGCGCAGGCCGTCCCCGATCAGGTCGTTGTGGTGGGTCAGCACAAAGGGAATGCCGCGCGCCTTCGAGATGGCGACCACCTGTTCGGCGCCGAAGATGAAGGGGTGGTGCAGGTGGATGATGTCGAAGTCCTTGATGTCAAACAGGCCGGGAAGCAGGGGCGCGTTGCCGATGCGAAAGGCTAAGGGCAGCCGGCGGACGGCGAATTCCGCAGGGTAGGCAAAGACGCCGGGGGGGTGGGCGGCGGTGAAGACCGTGACCTGGTGGCCCAGGCGGGCCAGCTCCAGGGCATTGTAGTAGCACACCATGCCTGTCCCACTGTAGTAGGGCGGGAAGGTAGAGATGACGTGGGCGATCCTCATGGCTGGTGGCCCTTGCCCAGGTGCAGCAGCTGGTCCCAGTCGTAGTTCAGGCGCAGGATGGATACCAGTTGCCGGTCGGGGCGGCGGCGGAGGCTCTGCACGTGGGCGCGGCGTTGGCGAATGCGCTGGCGCTGCTGCCAGTTCCAGGCCACGGCCTTGAGCTTGGAGACGGCAAAATCGCGGCCGCGGCGCAGGCAGAAGACCGCCATCATCAGCTCGGTGAGGATGAACAGGGGGCTCAACAGGAGCAGCGTGTGCCAGCGAAAGGTGGTGAACAGCAACGCCCAGCGATTGCGCTCCAAATAGTAGAGCTTCCAGGGGTTCATGAACAGCTTATACTTGTGGTACACCACGGATTCGGGAACGCAGTAGAGATCATAACCCGCCAGCAGCACCATCCATGAGATATCTACGTCCTCGTGGTACATGAAGTTGGTGGCGTTCATGCCGCCGATGGCCTCGAACAGCTCGCGGCGGATGAGGAAGGCCGAGCCATGCAGCCCGGAGACGGGCGTGGGAGTGCGATCGGCGCTGGCGGCCGGCGCGTGCAGCCGGCGGTTGAACCCCAACCCGGTGACGTGCACGTTCTGGCCCAAGGCGTTGATGGTGCCGGGCCGGTCGTAGAGCAGGATTTGGGGGGTGACGGCGCCGGCCGGCGGGTGGGACTCCAGGAAATCGACCAGGGGGTATAGCCAATCCGCCTCCACCACCACGTCCATGTTCAGGATGGCGATGTAATCGCCAGTGGCGTAGGCTCGGGCCAGGTTCACGGCTCCGGAGTAGCCCAGGTTCTCGGCGCTTTCGATGACCTGGACTGAGGGGTATTGTTGCCGGGCCAGCTGCGCGCTGCCATCGGTCGACTGGTTATCGACCAGCAGGATGTCGAAGTCGGGGTATACCTGGGCCGTGAGGGAGTCGAGGCATTCCCTGATCAGCGCCAGGCCGTTGTAGTTGACGACGACGATGGATACCTTCGGCATGGCACGTTCAGCGCGTTGGTTCGGCCGACAGGTCGCGAGACGAGACCGGGCGAGGATGGGCCTGCTCATGCGTGATTTCGGCAGGTGGGGAGAACTCAGGCAAGCCGGCAAACAGGGACAGGAAGAACATGGTACACAGCAATTGCACACCCCATACCAGCAGTGCCAGTGCTCCTACCAGAGGTTCGGTAGAGCGAAACTCGCCAAAGCCGGCGCCGGCCCATTCGACCACCAGGGCGACACTCCAAGCAAAGCCGGCCAGGATCAGCAGCGCGCTCCAGGCGACGCCGGCCCGGCGGGGTATCTTCTGGGCGACGAGGCTGAGAGTGCGACTTGGCGTGCCCAGGCCCGATGCCGCGGCATAGAGGTTGACGACGAGGCCCAGTACCACCAGCTGGAACCCGGCCAGGATGGTCATGGCGCTGACGATGTAGGTGTTGGTGGTCAAAAAGCCGATGGGAGTTAAGACCGGCCCGCGCCACAACAGGAGAAGAGCGATGGCGGCCACCAGCCAGAGCATGAGCCCGGGCAGGACGTACATGGCGAAGGGGTTGACCACCGCGGCCAGGGCCAGGACCCGGGTGAGGATCTGGGCGCCGTCCTTGAGTGGCTTCAGCTTCTTCTCGCCGATGCGCTCGCTAT
The DNA here is from genome assembly GCA_032111745.1 of Anaerolineae bacterium. Taxonomy (GTDB): domain Bacteria; phylum Chloroflexota; class Anaerolineae; order JAAEKA01; family JAAEKA01; genus JAULUH01. The sequence continues at coordinate 23,128 of JAULUH010000557.1, forward strand.
ACTGGATGGGAATGCATTCCGAGCGCAGGCCTAGCGCTTTAGCCTTGACCACGATCTCGGTCTCGATGTCAAAGCCATCTGATTGCAGCCGCATGTCGAGCAGGGTCTGCCGGTGCAGCCCGTACAGGCCGGTGAGGACATCGCCGCCGTCCACGTCATGCACCAGCTTGATTACGGAGTCGAACAGGGAGTTGCCGAGGCGGTTCACGGACGGGATATTGTCCCGGCCCTCGACTCGAACCCCGCGCACCATGTCGAAGTCATCGAGAAGAGCCACGATGATGGGGATGGCGTCGATGGGATAGGTCGCATCGCCGTCGACGAAGACCACCTTGTGGCCACGAGCGTGGCGGATGCCGGTCTTCATGGCCGCACCTTTGCCGGCGTTCTTCTGATGGGAAATCACCCAGCAGGAAAACTGGGAAGCGACGGCCACGGTGTTGTCGGTGGAGCCGTCGTCCACGACGATGACCTCGTAGCCCGGGTCGACGATGTTCCTGGCCGCGGCAAGGACGCTGGGCAACGCCGCGGCCTCGTTGAAGGCGGGGATGACGATGGAGGTATGAATGCTTGCAGTGGGCGAGGGGGACGGGTCAGGGTGATAGCCATCGGCAGCAGGCGCGCTGCTGGCGGAGGCCTGGGGCGTTGGGCCAGGCCGGGAGCTGGCGAGGTCCGCGTCGACCTCTACCGCGAGCACCTGGTCGCTGGCCTGGCGCAGGCTGTGCAGTAGCTTGTCGAGCGGAAGCTCATCGCTGCAGGTCAGCACGAGGGATAAGCGCTGGGTGTGGACCTTGCCCGCTCCTCTGGTGTCATTCATGATAGGTCCTCACATTCCAACACGAGCCGGAAAAAGAGACTGATCTGGCCTCGGCTGGTGCCACAGGCCAACTAGAGCTGGCCAGCGCGCCATGTGGATCCCTCAGGGTGCGCCGAAGGGTCGCAGAGAAAGACCCGGAACATCATAAGTTCACCGTCGCGAAAACGGTCCTGCAGCTGGACAGGCTGGCAAATCGGTTCGGCCCATGGGGCCAGAGGCTCCAGTGCTGGCCGCGGACCCAGATTGATGATCCAGGCGCGTTGGCCCTTCTGCAGCGCCGATTTCACCTCCGGGGACGTGTGATCGAGGGCCTCTGCACCGGCGTAGTAGGAGGCTTCGGGCAGCGAGGTGCGGCGTCCCCTGAGGCCAACCGTGGCAATGACGTCGTCCGCAAGCCGGTGTTCGTCAATGTACGCCATGGCCGTTTTCCAATCATAGCGCCAGCCGTCCTGCTCCCAGTAGTACAGGCTGCCGGCCAGCATGACGCGCAAAAGCACCACCAGGGGAATGATCAGGCTGAGCAGCAGACCGCCGGGGTTGGTGGATGCCAGGGGGCTGTCAGGGCCGGGTGCTCCGGGTGTCCGCGTCCGTAGCAGGTGTCCTGCGGCCAGCAGGCCCGCCGCCGCCACGGCCAGGAGCAGGGCCAGGGCAAGCACCTGGCCGGCGGAGCTATGGGGAGCCAGGTAGTAGTAGACCGCATCCTCGAGGCCGGGGTCGAGCGCGGCCAGGAGGAAAAACCCCAGGGCAAGGGCCCATGCCACTCTCGGCGGACGCCGTGCGGCATAGCTCAAGAGCTCCAGCAGGCCGGCTGCCCCCAGCATGGTCCAGAAGGCCAGGGCCATGAAGGCATAGCGGCTCTCTACCCATGAGACCGGCGCCAGCGCCAACAGGGCCAGGACCGGGATGCCTGCGCTGAGGCTGAGAAACAGCCCACTGCGCTGGCGCGCCGTGACCAGCTGGAAAGCGCCGAAGGCAGCGACTGCAAACAGCGGAAAGCTGATCCGATAGGGGATGTCGATCATCAGCGTCAGGGCGGAGGCCAGCGGCCGTTGGGCGTCGAGGGGTTGGCCCCAGAAGGTGGCAAGAAACACGTCGAACGGCCGCATCATCAGGTAGGC
>JAULUH010000557.1:25072-30508 GCA_032111745.1 Anaerolineae bacterium
CGGCGATAGTAAGCAGCCAACTGCGCAGTAACGCGTGGTGGACTGCAATTGAAGCTCCGGCGCGTTTGAAAGGCAAAGGGTCGCCGACGCCGACAGCCACCAGCGCGATGGCAGCAGACGCCGGGGTGAACCAGCGCAGCCCGGGGGGCTTGGCCCAGGGCCGCACTTTCAGCAAGGCCACATAAGCAAAAGCAACCGGCGCCATGAACAGGCCAAAGAGACGTTCCTTATAGGCCAGGATGGCCAGGGTGAGAAAGATGGCGAAATACCACGGCTGGTCCCGCTCCAGGCCGGCGTAGAAGGCGAACAGGCCCAGGGTGTAGTACAGGAGGAGGACCGTGTAGAAGCGGGCGTTCTGCGACCAGAAGATGTGCCAGGGGGAGATGGCGAGCAGCAGGGACGACAGCAAGGCTACCGGCGCGCCGAGCATCCTGCGGGTGGGCAGGTAGAGCAGGGGGATGGTGAAGGCGCCCACCAGGGCTGGACCAAGCCGCGCGCTCCACTCGCTGGTGCCCAGCCGGGTGACCAGGAGGTCGATCAGGCCGACGGATAGCCGGCCACTGGACATGCCCAGGCGCGTTGCTACCTCCAGCGAGAGCATTTCATCGACCCAGAAGCTCCATTCGCCCAGCTGCCACAGGCGCAAGGCCAGGGCGGCTGCGGAGATCAGGGCCAGCAGCACCAGCTCGGCGGGCACCGGCAGCGCCACGCTGCGCAGCGCGGCGGCCCCTGGCCTTGCTGCCGCCCCTGAACGGAGCCCGCCGGACAAATCGGCCCGGGCCATGTTAGGAGGACTCTCCGGCGGGCCTGGCGTCGAAGCGTGCCATGGGCACCTGCCCCTCCTCCAGGCTATCGTAGACCAGCTTAAGCTTGGCCAGGTAGGTGGACAGCACGTGGTTCTGTGCGGCATACTGCTGCGCCCGGGTGCCGAGACCTTGCCTGAGCTCGGGGTCGTCCATCAGCTGCACGATGCCCGCAGCCAGGGCTGCGGAGTCAGGGGGCACCAGGAGGGCGGTCTGGTGGTCCAGCACAGCGGTGTGGGCATCGATATCTGTGGCCACAATCGGCTTGCCCCCCCACAGGTAGCTATAAATCTTCAGGGGCACGGTCAGGCCCGCAATGCGCGGGGAGACCAGGATGTCAGCCAGCTCCTGGAAGGCCAGCGATTCGTCCGGGCTCACCCGTTCGAGGACCGCCACATGATCCTGCAGGCCCAGGCCGCGCACGCGCTCCTGCCAGCTCTGCAGCTGATGTGACTGTGCCCCCACCAGCACGAATTTCACCTGGGGCCGGGCGCGGCTGGCGCTCACGGCGCTCTCCAGCAGCAGCTCAAGGCCCTGGTAGCGCTCGAAGGTGCCAGTGTAGACCACAAAGACCCGTTCCGGCCCACCCAGCTGGCAGCGCAGGCTCTGCACGCGCTGTGGATCGATGCCGGCGCTGCGGATACTGACGGGAAGATTGTCGATGGTCACCGCGCTGGCCGCAGGGTTGGCTGCCCTGACCGTAGCTTCCAGGTCCGCTGCTATAGTGATGATGGCATCGCTGCTAGAGAAGATTCGCTTCTCCAGCATCTCAAATAGCCTGGCCACAGGACGGTGACCCCAGACTGCGGAGTGCGCCAACTGCCGGGACAGGCACGAGTGCATGTCGTAGACGTGGCGGCAGCCGAACAGCCGGGCCAGGAGGGACGAAAAGAAGACAGCCTCCTCGTGCGAGTGAATCACGTCGTAGCGTATGCGGGCCATCAGGGCCATGGCCTTGGCCAGCACCAGCATATCCAGGAGCGGCTTACTCCAGGATGGCCCGACCTTCACTCGCTTGACAAAGGGCACCCGGGGGATCCGGTGAAGCTCCGCGCCCGGTGGCAGGACCACATCCTGGCCCACATGGTAGGCCAGCAAGTGCACCTCATGGCCCAGCTCCGCCAGTCCCAACATCCTCTGATGGACGCTGATAGGCGTCCCGCGCGGCTCCAGAAAAGGCTCCGGAGCGATCATGAGTATCCTCATAGCTCTGGGTTCCTTTCACCCTCTCCATGCCACGATGACTGCCCGATTGGCGTTCCCAACGCCGAAGAAGACGATCTATATGCGGTTTCCCAGGTGGGGGCGCGGCCTGCTGCGGTGAGGCAGAATCATGTTGATACCTGAACACCGAATATGCAGATCAAGCCCGATGATTGTCACGTTGCCCAACAAGTCGTCCCGACTATTTAGTTGTCGCCAATGAAGGTATCAGGAAGGGCCAGGACCTCTCCGCTCAGCCCATCTATCACTATATCACAGGTTTCTCAAACTGTGATCAACAAACACTTAATATATACTCAACATTTGGGATATGGTCAAGCGGCCACGCATCTTTCGGGGTTTAGCGCGTCCAGATAGTAGACATGAGGACCGTTCTAATCTATAATAGCCGCCATGGCTACGTAGCAACAGGATCCAAGCTAATACTGAACCGAGAGAGTCCATCCGGGGTGATTAGCTCTTCATGTCAACCAGCCCACCGAGTGTGCGAGGTGGGCCAATCGACCGACCATTGCTGACCGATCCCTGAGCCAGGAGGCCGACGCGTTGATCGCCGACTCGCCCTATGAGGCCGGAGAGCTGGCCTTGAAGCCCGCCGCGGGAGTCGCCGCGGGCGTCTTCGGTGGCTTGCTGATGCTGGTGCTGGTGGAGGCCCTCGATCCCATCTCGGGGGTATCGGCAGGCGATGTGCTCAGCGCGATGGGGTCTGCCCTGGCGCCGGGAGACCGCGCGGTGACGGTCGGCCTGGGGCTGCACCTGGCCACGGCGGGCGTGCTGGGTCTGTTGTATGCCCTCAGCCAGCAGCGAATTCCGCCGCGCGGGCTGGTAGGGGTAGGCCTGTTGTTTGGCCTGGTGGTGTGGATCTTCGGTGCCCTGTTCGCGGGCTGGCTCATGGGCGAGTCCGTGCGTGAGGTGCTGCGTTCGTGGAGTTGGCTGCTGGCGAGCCTGGGTTATGGCCTCACCCTGGCGGGGACGGCGGTCCTGGCTGGGCGGCGCGCGGTGAGGAGTGCTATGCCGCGAGATTAGGACGAGTCTGCGCACGGACCGGCCAAAGCCTCGACTCCACTGCGGTATCCTGGATTAGCTGTATGGAGGAATCGGGTTATGAACGCGTTGCGGGGCATGCTGACGACCCTGGAGGAAATCTTTCGCTATCTGTGGGCGCGGCGGTTGTGGTGGCTGGTGCCCATGGTCTTGGTGCTGCTGCTGTTCGGCGGGTTGATTATCCTGGGCAGCACGGCGGGCGTCGGACCGTTCATCTATACACTGTTCTGAGAGGTGGGTGGTGAGACAGCTGTTTGGCCGCCTTTGGCGGGGATGGCTGGAGATCGCGCGCTACTTCGGCGATTTCCAGTCGCGCCTGTTGCTGACCCTGTTCTATTTCACGGTGTTCGTGCCCTTTGGCACGGCCCTACGGCTGTTCGGCGATCCGCTGCGCCTGCGCCGGCCGCCTGAGGCCTCCGGATGGGAGGCCCGCGCGGTCCAGGATGTTGACCTGCCGGCCAGCCGGCGGCAGTTCTAGAGTGCAGGTGGGGAGAGATAGATGTACATTCTGGGCATTTCCGCACTGTATCACGACTCCGCGGCGGCCTTGCTCCACGAGGGGGACCTGGTGGCCGCGGCCCAGGAGGAGCGCTTCAGCCGGATCAAGTTCGACCACAGCTTCCCCACCCGGGCGATCGACTACTGCCTGCGGCAGGCGCAGATCACCCTGCAGGACCTGGACTATGTGGTGTTCTATGAGAAGCCACTGCCCAAGTTCGAGCGCATTCTGTTGTCCCACCTGGGCACGTTTCCGCGCTCGTGGCAGGTGTTCCGGGAGGCCATGATCGCCTGGCTGGGGGAGAAGCTGTGGATGCGTTCGCTGCTGCAAAGGCAGATCGACCTGCCGGCGGAGCGCATCCTGTTCGTCGAGCATCATCTCTCCCACGCGGCCAGCGCCATGTACTGTGCGCCGTTCGAGGAGGCGGCGGTGCTGACCATCGACGGCGTGGGCGAGTGGACCACCAGCGCCATCGGCGCGGCCACGGCGGACTGGGGCCATAACGGGCGGTCCAACCGCATCAACCTGACGCAGGAGACGCGTTTCCCGCACTCGTTGGGGCTGTTGTACTCGGCGTTCACGGGGTGGCTGGGGTTCAAGGTCAACAGCGGGGAGTACAAGGTGATGGGGATGGCGCCCTATGGGGAGCCGATCTACATGGACAAGCTGGAGAAGATCGTCAAGGTCTACGACGACGGCAGCTTCTGGCTGAACATGGACTACTTCAGCTTCCACTACTCCCTGAGCCAGACCTATAACCAGCGCTTTGTGGACCTGTTTGGGCCGCCGCGGGAGCCGGAGGCGCCGTTCTTCACGCGCAGCACCGGGGACGACATCAGCGGGCAGGAGCGGCAGGCGGATGAGAACCAGTATTATGCGGACGTGGCGGCCAGCATCCAGCGGCTGACGGAGGAGACGATCCTGAAGATGGCGGCGAGCGCCCACCGGCAGACCGGGATGAAGAACCTGGTGATGGCGGGAGGCGTGGCGCTGAACAGCGTGGCCAACGGGCGGCTGATGCGGGAGTCGCCGTTCGAGCAGGTGTACATCCAGCCCAATGCCGGGGATGCCGGCGGTGCGCTGGGGGCGGCGCTCTATGTATGGCACGTGGTGCTGGGGCAGCCGCGGCGCTTCGTGATGGAGCATGCGTACTACGGCGAGGACTACGGGGAGGGCGAGATCCAGCGCGTGCTGCAGGAGGCAGGGCTGAACGGGGAGACCTTCGCGGACGAGAGTGCCCTGGCGGACCGGGTGGTGGATGCCATGGTCGATCAGCAGGTGGTGGGGCTGTTTAACGGACGCTTCGAGTGGGGGCCGCGGGCGCTGGGCAACCGCTCGATCCTGGCCGACCCCCGGCATGCGGCGATGAAGGACGTGGTCAACCTGAAGATCAAGTTTCGGGAGCAGTTCCGGCCCTTTGCGCCGGTGGTGACCGAGGAGGATGCGCCGCAATACTTCGACCTGCAGCGGGCGGCGGGACAGTATCCGCAGCGGTTCATGCTGATGGTAGCGCCGGTGCAGGATGGCCATGGGGAGGATATCCCGGCGGTGAACCACATGGGAACGGGGCGGCTGCAGGTGGTGCGACGGGAGTGGAACCCGCTGTACTACGAGCTGGTGCAGCGCTTCGGCCAGGCCACAGGGGTGCCGGTGCTGCTGAACACCAGCTTCAACCTGCGGGGGGAGCCGATTGTGACCACCCCGGCGGACGGCCTGCGCACCTTCATGGCCAGCGACTGCGACCTGCTGGTGCTGGGCAACACTATTGTGCGCAAGCCAGCCGCGACCTAGAGAGAGCGGCACGGACTGGACACGGAACCGACCATGCGTCCCATTGTGGGCAGGGTACTGCTGCTAGGGTTCGGC
>JAULUH010000558.1:0-11451 GCA_032111745.1 Anaerolineae bacterium
TACTATGGGCTGCAGAACAGCGAGGAGGTGGCGAACTTCATCGGCAACCATGTGGTGAAGATCGGCACCGACTTCAACTTCAACCCCTGGGCCAGCGAGATCAAGCAGCTGGACCTGACGCCCAGCGGCGGCCCCGTGCACACCAACCTGGACGCCCAGGGCGAACTACACATGGACGAATTCGGCTGCGTGTGGGACCGCACCTCGGGCATGCCACACCCGGTGGCCTATCCCCTGGCCGACGACTACCGCAAGCTCGCCACCTACCAGTTTCCCAACCCCTACCGCGAAGGGCGCTTCGACCAGGCCCGGGCCCTGGCCGACCGCTGGCGCGAGCGGGCCTACATCTTCGGCAAGCTGGGCATGGTGCTCTTCGAACGGGCGTGGAGCATCCGCAGCATGCCCGAGCTGCTGATCGACTTCAAGCGCCGGCCGGAGTTCGTACATGAGCTGATGGACCGCATCGTGCAAGAGTGGGACCTGCCCATCATCGACCAGCAGATCGACATCGGCGTGGACGGCTTCTACTTCGCCGACGACTGGGGCACTTCGTCGGGCCTGATGTTCAGCCCCGATATGTGGCGCACCTTTGTCAAGCCGCGGCTGGCTGTGATCTTCCAGCACTGCCACGACCGGGGCGTGCACGTTGGCTTGCACTCCGACGGCCGCATCGCGCCCCTCTTTCCCGAGCTGATCGAGATCGGCCTGGACATCTTCAACCCTCTGGAGCCGGCCGCCATGGACCGCATGGAGATGAAGCAGCTCTACGGCGACCGGGTAACGTTCTACGGCGGCGTGGACGTGGAGCACACCCTGCCCTTTGGGACGCCGGAGGACGTGCGGGCCGAGGTGCGAGAGCTGGCCGAGAAGCTGGGCCAGGGCGGCGGCTACATCCTGCAGACCAGCCACCAGGTGCTCTGGGACACCCCCATGGAAAACGTGGTGGCCTACATCGAGGAGGTGCGGGCACTGGCCGGGCTCGACACCCCCCGCATGGCCTAGCATGGCCGGCCCCATCGTCCTCCCTGGCCTGGGCACCTTCACCGCCGCCGATGGCCTGGTGCCGATGGAGATGTGCAGCGACGGGCTGCATCGCGCGGGCATGGACGGCATCGGCAACATCGCGCGGACGGGCGATGGCAAGCTCGAGCTGATCGCCGTGCACGACCGGACGCTGGCCTTCGTCAAATCGTCCCTGGGCTACCCGGCCTATTACCCCGTGCACCCGGTCAGCCTGGAGCGCCCGGTGCAGGCGGTACTGATGGACCTGGACGGCACCAGCGTGCACAGCGAGCGCTTCTGGATCTGGGTCATCCAGCTGACCACGGCCACCCTGCGCGGTGAGCCGGGATTCGAGCTGGAGGAGGCGGACCTGCCCTTCGTGGCCGGCCACAGCGTGTCAGAGCACCTGAGCTACTGCCTGGCCAAGTATTGCCCGGGCCGCACGCTGGAGGAGGCCCGGGCGGCCTACTTTGAGCACACTGGCCGCGAGCTGGAAGCGCTGCTGGTGGGCCGGGGCCAGCAGGAGGCTATGGAACCGGCCCCGGGCCTGAAGGACTTTCTGCTCTGGCTCAAGGACCAGGGCATCAAGATTGCCCTGGTGACCTCGGGCCTCTACGAGAAGGCCTATCCTGAGATCCGGGCCGCCTTCAAGGTCCTGGGCCTGGGCGCGCCAGAGGCGTTCTACGACGCCATCATCACGGCCGGTTTCGCCCTGCGCCGCGGCCAGCCGGGCACCCTTGGCGAGCTCACCCCCAAGCCCCATCCCTGGCTGTACGCCGAGGCCTGCCGGGTGGGCCTGGGCATTCCCTTTGCCGAACGGGCTACGGTGATCGGCATCGAGGACAGCGCGGCCGGGGTGGCCTCAGTGCGCCTGGCCGGCTTCACCACCGTGGGCATGGCAGGCGGTAACCTCGTGGCAGGCGGCGCGCAGGCCCTGTGCAACCACTATTGCCACAGCTTCACCGAAGTGAGAGAGATCATCGCCGGCCCATAGGCCGGCGCCATAACTGGACAAACCGTGAGTTCTCAGCTAATCTTTACCCTATCAACACAGCAGGAGGCATCATGAGCCGCAGAGAAGAGATCCTGGACGAGCTCTACAACTACACCATCGACGGCGACGAGGACCCGGTCATCGAGCTGACCAAAGAGGGCCTCGCCCTGGGCATGGGTCCCAACGAGATCCTGTTCGACGGCCTGATCCCGGCCCTGTCCGAGGTCGGGCGCCTGTTCGAGAGCGGCGAGTTCTTCGTGCCCGAGATGCTGGTGGCCGCCAACGCCATGAAGGGAGCCATGGAGATCCTGCGCCCCCTGATCGCGGAGACGGGCGCCAAACCCATCGGCACCTTCGTCATGGGCACCGTCAAGGGCGACATCCACGACATCGGCAAGAACCTGTGCAACGTCATGCTGGAAGGCGCGGGATTCGAGGTGATCGACCTGGGGGTCAACGTGGCGCCGGAGATGTTCGTGCAGGCCATCAAGGAACACGACCCCGGGGCCGTGGGCATGAGCGCCTTCCTGACCACCACCATGCCGATGCAGAAGGTGACCATCGACGTCATCCGGGAGGCGGGCCTGCGCGACCAGGTGAAGATCCTGGTCGGCGGCGCGCCGGTCACCCAGGAGTTCGCCGACAAGATTGGCGCCGATGGCTATGCGCCCGATGCCAACTCGACGGTGCGGCTAACGAAGCAGCTGTTGGGCATCGAGTAGGAAGGGGGCCGGGAGAGGTAGTTGCCATGAAACGCTCCGAGATCAACGCCATAATGCGCGACGCGGACGCCTTCATCCGCGACCACCACTTCCACCTGCCGCCCTTCGCCTACTGGACGCCGGCGGAGTGGCGCCACAAGGGACCTGAGGCCCGGGAGATCGTCGACTGCATGCTGGGCTGGGACATCACCGACTTCGGCGGCGGCGACTATGCCCGGCTGGGGCTGTTCCTGTTCACCATCCGCAACGGCAAGCCGGAGAACCTGGAGACGGGCGCGGGCAAGACCTACGCCGAGAAGCTGCTGATCGTCGACGTAGACCAGGTGACCCCCTTCCACTTCCACTGGACGAAGATGGAGGACATCATCAACCGCGGCGGCGGCAGGCTGGCGATCCAGCTCTACAACTCCGCGCCGGACGGCCAGTTGGCCGACACCGACGTGACCGTGAGCATGGACGGGGTGGAGTACATCTTCCCGGCCGGGCACACGGTGCTCCTCCACCCGGGCGAGAGCATCACCCTGCCCACGGGGCTCTACCACAAGTTCTGGGGGGTCGATAGCCGGGTGCTGGTGGGCGAGGTCTCGGTGGTCAACGACGACCGCACGGACAACCGGTTCCTGCAACAGGTGGGCCGGTTCCCGACCGTCGACGAGGACGAGCCGCCCCTCTCCCTGCTGGTGGGCGACTACGGTCGATACTTCGGCGGAAAGGGCTAGGGAGCACCATGTGGGATGCGGTTGTGGCCGGACACATCTGCCTGGACGTCATCCCGGACCTGGCGGGGACGGCTGGCCAGTCCTTTGACCAGCTGTTCCGTCCCGGCCGGCTGGTGGAGGTGGGGCCGGTGCTGTTCTCCAGCGGCGGGCCCGTGGCCAACACAGGCCTGGCCCTGCAGCGCCTGGGCATCTCGGTGCAGCTGATGGGCAAGGTGGGTGACGACCTGTATGGCCGCGCCGTGCGGGAGCTGGTCAGCGCGGTGGATGCCGGCCTGGCCGGCGGCATGATCGTGGACCCCCACAGCTATACGTCGTACACCATCGTGGTCAACCCGCCCCAGGTGGACCGCGTCTTTCTGCACTACCCCGGCGCCAACGGCACCTTCCGGGCCGCGGACGTGCGCTACGACGTGGTAGCGCAGAGCCGGGCGTTTCATTTCGGCTACCCGCCCATCATGCGGTCGCTGTACGCCAACGGCGGGGCCGAGCTGACGGAGATCTTTCGCCAGGCCCGGGCCACCGGGGCCACCACCTCCCTGGACATGTCGCTGCCCGACCCCAACACCCCCAGCGGACGGACGGACTGGCGGGCCATCCTCACGGCCACGCTGCCCTTCGTGGACATCTTCCTGCCCAGCGCCGAGGAGATCCTGTTCATGCTGCACCGGGAGACCTGGGACCGCCTGCATGACCATGCGGCCGGCGGCGACGTATTGCACCAGGTCACCCCGGCGCTGCTGTCGGCGCTGGGCGAGGAGCTACTGCTGATGGGCAGCAAGGTGGTCGCCATCAAGCTGGGCCGCCGGGGCTTCTACCTGCGCACGGCCGGGCAGCCCACCATCGAGGCCATGGGCCGTGCCCGGCCCACGGACGCGGCCCTCTGGAGCAACCGGGAGATCTGGGCGCCGGCGTTCCAGGCCGCGGAGGTAGGGGCCACCGGCTCGGGCGACGCCTCCATCGCCGGCTTCCTCAGCGCGCTCTTGCGCGGTGGCTCGCCCGAGGAAACGGTGACCATGGCGACGGCCGTAGGGGCCTGCAACGTGGAGGCCGCGGACGCGCTGAGCGGCATCCTGACCTGGGAGGCCACCCACCGGCGCATCGCCGGCGGCTGGCCCAAGCACGAAGCCATGGCCGGTGCCCCGGGCTGGCGCTTCGACGCGGCCCAGGGCCTGTGGCTTGGGCCGGCGGACGCCCGGGAGACGTAGGCGGCGGCGCCATGCTGAGCCGTCTCAGATACCTCCTGGTCGGCTCTCCCCTTCCTACTGCGGCCGCGGCAGGCAAGCGCCTCAACAAGGCCCGCGCGCTGGCGGCCTTCTCGCCGGACGCCCTGTCGTCCCTGGCCTATGCCAACCAGGAGATCTACCTGGGGCTGGTGGTGGCCGGTGCCGCGGGCCTGGCGCTGGCTCTGCCCATCGGCCTGGCCATCACCGGCCTGCTGGCGATCGTCGCACTGTCCTACTTCCAGACCATCCACGCTTACCCGGCCGGCGGCGGCTCCTACGCCGTCGCCCGCGACAACCTGGGCACCCTGCTGGGGCTGGTAGCGGCGGCTGCCTTGCTAATCGGCTACGTGTTGACGGCAGCCGTCAGCCTGACCGCTGGCGTGGAGGCCATCGCCTCGGCGTTTCCAGTCCTGTGGCGTTACCGGGTGGTCGCCGCGCTGCTGCTGTTGTTGGTGATCACGCTGGTCAATCTGAGAGGAACGCGGGAGTCGGGCACGCTGATGGCGGTGCCCGTCTATCTTTTCGTAGTGACCTATCTCGCCATGCTGGCCTATGGGGTGTGGCTGGCGGTGCAGGAGGGGCCCGGCTCGCTAGCGGCCACAGCTCCGCCAGCCGTACAACCGGTCACGGCCGCGCTCTTGCTGCACACCTTTGCGGCGGGCTGCACGGCGCTGACTGGCATCGAGGCCATCAGCAACGGGGTGCCGGCGTTCCAGCCCCCGGAGGCCCGCAACGCCGGTCGCACGCTGCTGGCCATGGCGGCGCTGATGGCCATCCTCTTCCTCGGCAGCCTGGCACTGACGCAATACCTGGCCGTGGTCACCGGCCCCCAGGAGACCATCCTGTCGGCCCTGGCACGGCGGTTGCTGGGCAGTGGCCCGGCCTACCTGTTGGTGCAGATCAGCACCATGCTGATCCTGGCCGTGGCCGCCAACACCAGCTTCGCCGGCTTCCCGCGGCTAGGGGCGATCCTGGCCCGGGACGGGTTTATGCCCCGCCAGCTGACCATGCTGGGGGAGCGGCTGGTGTTCAGCAACGGCATCTTGCTGCTGGCCATGGCCACGGCACTGCTGATCGTGATCTTCAGCGGGGACTCCCATGCCCTGGTGCCTCTGTTCGCGATCGGCGTCTTCCTGGCCTTCACCCTGTCGCAGGCCGGCATGGTGATTCACTGGCACCGCGTGCGCGGCAATGGCTGGGCTGTGAAGGCGGTGGTGAATGGCGTGGGCGCCGCGGCCACCGGGGCGGCCGTCGCCATCATCGGCGCCAGCAGGTTTCTTGAGGGCGCCTGGCTGACTCTGGTGTTCATTCCGCTGCTGGTGATGGGCTTTCTGCAGGTGCGCAGGCACTACCGGGAGGTGGCCCGGCAGCTATCGCTCGACGGCCTGCCGCCCTCACTGCGTCCGGCGCCGGCGCCGCGGGTGGTGATTCCGATTTCGGGAGTCCACCGGGGGGTCTTCGATGCGGTCAACTTCGCGAGGTCGATCGCGCAGGACATCACGGCGGTCTATATCGAGCTGGAGCCGGGCCAGGGGGCGGAGGTGCGCGAGAAGTGGGCGGAGTGGTGGCCGGACATCCCCCTGGTGGTGGTGCCCTCCCCGTACCGGGCGGTGATCGGGCCGCTGTTGGACTACCTCGACCAGACCGACGCGGAGCACAACGATGGGCAGCTGGCTGCGGTGGTGCTGCCGGAGTTCGTGCCCGCCAGGTGGTGGCAGAGCCTGCTGCACAACCAGACCGCGTGGCTGATCAAGGCCGCGCTGCTGTATCGCCGACGGCACCACGGCTACCAGCGGGTGATCATCGACGTGCCGCACCACTTGGGGCGGTGATGGCGACGAGCGCAAGACCTTGCGCCAGGCTCGCAGGTGGAAAGATTCCCATTAACCAAGGCTTTCCCATTGAAACAATTAATCTCTAGTTTCCGCTAACTACCTGCGAGATGCAGGTAAGACTCAGTGACCAGAGAGTTGCTCTGGTTCAGGCAAGTTGACAATAAGCGATGATTCAACACCACATTAGGCGTCAAATCGGCAGCAGAATGGCCTTGTGACGCCTGTGGGCTTGAACCCCCTTGGGCAAGTGGTCGGTAACAGACTCCTTTTTGCGAAGTTGCCCGGCGCAGCCATACTCTTTGGGTAACTACCTAACGAAGCTTCGCCTCAAACCGACAAGTTTGACTTGGCGAAGTCAAGGCAAGGATGTAGCTTGGTCACGGAGGTGACCGATGCTCACAATCAAGGAAGTGCTTACTGACACCATGTTTTCGCCCGAATAGAGGGCGTATCAAGTACGGTGCAGGAAAAACGCTCGGATTTCAGGCGAACAGAGGCGGTTTCTATTCGCCAAAGGCGCTGGCTGAGTACTTCTCCAGGCATACGAGCAGTTCGTCAGCATAGGGATGGGTGGCCAGCAGTTCGATTCGTTTGAGTTCCGCACCTTCAAAAAGGAGCCGTCCAGGCATCTGGAGCAAGTCTCGAACGATCCGCTTCAAGCCCCACTGGTCGAAGGGAGACCCGGCGAGGCCACGGTAGCGGAAGTCAGCCAACAAGTTGTGAGCCAGGTCGGCCAAGCGGACCAGCGTCTTCTGCGCTTGCCAGGTGTGCTTGCGCCGGGCCGAGAGAAAGAGGCCACCCTTGTCTTCCCTGAATTGCTCGACCTCAGCCCCGCCACGCAGGTTGTAGGAGCGTATCAGGGCTTGTTTGGAGGGCAATTTCAGGGTTGCAAGGTAGTAACTGTGCTGCCACTGGTCTTTGAGGAGCCATTTCTTAACCACGATCTGCACCGGACGACCAAAGTCGACAGGAGATGCCACGACGCCCAAGAAGGCATCGGTGCCGAAGGGATCCCAGCGGGTGACCTGTCGTGCCAAGGCGTGAGCCCGTTGCCCGGAGTAACCCTTGGCGACGACATGATAGTTCCGGCCGATGAGCCAGCGCAGCTTGTCGTCGGTGCCAGAACCGCCATCGAGGCGGTAGACGACGTGTTTGCGCTGGGCTGGCGCTAAGTCTAACGAACTTTCAACGGCCAGCACCGCTGGTTCCAGGCAAGACATGGTGGATCGACTTCCGGCAAAGAGGTCGGACCACAGGGTTTCGTGGTAATTGATGGCACTCACCCGTGCCAGTTGGCGTCCGATGGTGTTTTTTGCCGCTGAAGTACCCTTTCTCGCCGCCTTCGGCTCCTTTGCCGCACGGCATGCCCGACAAGTCATAGTCCAGCCAGAGCAAGCCACGCCAGTCATGGCGGTGGGTGCGACTGCAGGGACGGTAGATTTGGTTCACAGCCGTGTCCAATTGGGCCAAGTTCGTTAGACTTAGCCCATCCATGGTCTCCGACAAGGTGGCCTGATGCGCAAAGCGCTGGCTTCGCCAGACTTGTGCCAGTAACCGTTCCGGACGCAGGCGAGTGTTGATCATCGCCACGTGTTCACAGCCCGTCAAAACGCTGAGAAACACCTGGGTAAGCTTGTTGACCGGTGAATAATCGATCTCTTTCATCGCCACAGTCACCATTTCCAGTGGCTTGAGCACTTCATCAGCTTGATAGTAGGCCGAAAGAGCCGCCACTGGCGCAAACTGCGTATTCACCAACTCATCGGTCAGGCCAAATGTGAGCGTCATCGGAGCCTCCTCACCGCGGCTAAGTCTAGCGAACTTTTTCGAGTAGGCTCCGATCGTACCCAGTTCAGGCCTAATTGACCAGATTCAGCGAGTAGAAATGGCCTCTATTCGCCTGAAAAAGTTGAAACCGCTTCTATTCGCCCGAAAACATGGTGACAGCGGCCCAGATCGGTGCAGATCGCAAGGGGCCGCTCTTTCGCAGCCTGGATCGCGAGCGCCATTTGACGGAGCGGCGGCTACATCGGCTGGAGATGTTGGCGATGATCAAACGCCGCGCCCGGCAGGCCGGACTACCCGAGACGACCTGCTGCCATACCTTCCGGGCTACCGGCATTACGACGTATCTGCAAAACGGTGGTACAATTGAGCACGCGCAGCAGATCGCAAATCACGAGTCGCCGCGTACAACCAAGCTGTATGATCGCACCAATGATGCCATTAGCCTAGATGAAATCGAGCGCATCCTGATCTAGGAATCAGCTCCGGAGGCCCTGTAGCAGCGATTCGCTGTAAACAGTGCCTCCAGGCCGACATATGCTGCAATTCGCGGGATAATGAGTAGATTGGGCGGCGTTTACTGTTAGCACCAAAGATTGGAGCACGTAATGGAACAAAAACCAACCGATAGGGCTGCTGGCCCATTCGCTTCTGCAGAGCCGTGGAACGTGGTAGCAGAGGGTTACGCTGCCAAGATATGGCCGATGTCAGAGCACTTTGCTCGTGAAGCGCTACTTCTTGCCTTGCTGCCGCCATCTCCCCGCGTCGTGGACGTAGCCTCCGGACCGGGACCGTTGGCGCTCTTAGCCGCCAAGGACGGTGCCATCGTCAGCGCCATTGACTTCTCGCCCGAAATGGTCGACAGCTTGCGCCGACGCGCAGATGCGCTTGGGATCGAGATCGCTGATGTGCGCGTCGGAGATGGGCAAGCACTACCCTATGATGACCAGTCCTTTGATGGTGCTTTTTCTATGGCTGGGCTGATCTTTTTTCCTGACCGAGCCGCCGGCTTTCGCGAACTGCATCGTGTGTTACACACCGGCAGGCGCGCCGTAGTCAGCAGCATGGCCTCGGTATCCGCTCCCTTGATGACCGCTTGGGGCATCCTCAGCGCCGTGCTGCCCGATCTGCCCAGTGCACACGGTGAGCCACCGCTTAGCGACCCGGAATCGCTCCGATACGAAATGTCTGCAGCTGGTTTTCACGAAGTAGCGATCCATACCATCAGCTACTCTGAAACCGTGCCATCGCTGGCCGAATTCTGGCTTAAGGTGCAGCATGGCGCCGCATCGGTCGCGCTCTTGAGGCGTAAGATGGGCGAGGGGAGCTGGAACGCAGTCTCACAGAGCGTCTTGAAACGACTTCAGAATGCGCTCGGTGATGGTCCGGTCGAGGAAACTTACGCTGCGCATCTAGGGGTTGGCATTAAATGATGTGTAGAATCTATCGCTCAACAAGGTGCCGTCCAACACGGCGTGCAGCCGACCCGCCGAGCTGCCAAAGTTAGGCGTCAGTTTCAACCATTGTCAATCCGGTGGGTGGCGGGCGGCTGACGCCGAGGGCGTTGGGCATTCAGGTGACTCACACCTGCGCCCTCACAGAAGCGTTGCGCTTGCTACCGCAGCCCCTGCGCCGCAGCGCTTAGTTCAATTACCCATTAGCGGAAGCAAAGGGTCATTTTGTGGGCCGGTTCCGGCCTATATGTGGGGAAATAAGGAGTCCTTAGGGGAAGTTGCATCTGAATGGGATTCTGAGTTAGTAGGTTGACCTGAGCAGTTCCCCCAAACGAGCGTTGATAGCGTTAAACAACCGCTGCGTCTCCGCGTTTGCTTGACGAACCCCGTCCTGCGACGTTGCGAAACTCACCATGGTACATGTCTTGCGATACCCTTCGATCTCTTCGCGAAGCCGATCGTCTGCCACGCGAGCCGTCAGGGCAGTCAAGTCCATCACAAGCACCCGATCCTTTTCCGCCAATTCCTCCGGCAACTTATTTGTTGACCAATCGCCGCCCTCATTATGCGCCTTCAGATCGGCGAAGTAGATTTGAAACGTAGACCGGCTGAGTTGCAGTAGCTTGTCCTGTACCTCAAGCAGCGTCTCCCGCCGGAACTCGGCCTGTCGACCCTCCTTGGCTTCCTTGCGAGCGAGCTTCCGGATGTTCTCCTGGCGACTGGTTTTGAACAGATTGCTCCCTTCCGACAGCAGCCAACCGAGTACGAGCGTTACTGCTGTCGTGATAGCAGTTAACAATTCGTTAGGCACGCTATCCCCCCTGTAGTAGCCAATTTGGGGGCAGTTGACTACTGTCTCGTCAATCGTCAATTGACGGATACAACGACTTGAGTTTGATGCGAGCGTCCGGAGTGGTGAACTGCCAATTGACCGTCGCAATACGCTGGTTTCGCTCCTGTTCCCACGCTGCGACCTCGGTGGTGAGGGTCTGCTTATGAGCAAGGCGGCGATCCAGGCATTGACTGGCGAGAACATTGAGTTCGATTTCGGCCATGTTCAGCCAACTACCGTGCTTGGGCGTGTAGTGGAATTCCAGCCGCTGCAGAATGCGCTGGGCTTCTGCGGGAGCAAACGCCTCATACAAGGCAGCCGGCTGGTGGGTGTTCAGGTTGTCTGGCACGACCCGAATGCACTCAGCGTCCGGGTAGTGAAGGTCGACCAGGTCTTTCAAACAGTAGGCATAATCGATCTTGGTTCGCCTATCGGTCACGTCGACATGGCGCCAACCCTGCAATGGCTCGAAGAGCATGAAGAGATTGCAGGTGCCATGCCGTTCGTATTCGTAATCATAGCGGGCCGGTTCGCCAGGTCGCATGGGCAGCGGCACTCTCGTTTCACCGATCAACTGCACCGTCAGTTCGTCTCTGCCGAGGTCAGCTGCCTACGTCTGCCTGCTCTGGCCTTACTCGCCGGCAATATCCTGACCTTTCTGGCCGTCGCCTTGCTCGCCTTGCCCACCGGGTTCTGGGACAGGCAGCCCAAGAAGACCCCTGGACGGCTTCGCCGGCTCCTGGCGCAGATCAATTTTTCCAAAGAGTATGGCTGCGCCGGGCAACTTCGCAAAAAGGAGTCTGTTACCGACCACTTGCCCAAGGGGGTTCAAGCCCACAGGCGTCACAAGGCCATTCTGCTGCCGATTTGACGCCTAATGTGGTG
>JAULUH010000559.1:0-2188 GCA_032111745.1 Anaerolineae bacterium
GCACCATGGGCTATACACCCAACTTCGACAGCATCACCGTCGTGCCCTCGCAAATCGCCTCCCCTCCCCCGCGCGACAAGTACCGGGAGGAGTGCAACCTGGAGGTCGTCATCGGCGAGGATACCTGCGAGAACCCGGTGCGTCTCAAGCTGCCCTTCATGTTCCCCGGCATGTCCTACGGCGCGCTGTCCGCGGAGGCCAGGATGGCGCTGTCCATCGGCGCAGCCCAGACCGGCATCGCCAACAACACCGGCGAGGGTGGGCTGCTGCGGGCCGAGACCTGGCTGATCAAGGGGTTCGAGAACGAGCGGCGGACGCTGAAGCGCTGGGAGCCGGGCGGATTCCTGATCGTGCAGTGGTCGACCGGTCGCTGGGGGGTCTCGGCCGATTACCTGCGGGCCGGGGATGCGGTCGAGATCAAGATCGGCCAGGGGGCCAAGCCGGGCATGGGTGGCCACCTGATGGGATCCAAGGTCACCGCCGACATCGCGGCCATTCGCGGCATCCCTATCGGCTCCGACGCCCTGTCGCCCTGCCGCTACTACGACGTGCTCGACCTGGAGGACATGAAGCGGATGGTGGCGTTCATCCGGGACGTGACCGACTACAAGTCGCCCATCCTGTTCAAGCTGGGCCCCAGCCGGCCCTACCAGGACGTGCAGGCCTGTGTCGAGGCCGGGGCCGACGCCATCTGCATCGACGGCCTGGCCGGCGGCACGGGGGCCTCGCCCGCCATCGTCACCCAGGGTGTGGGCATTCCGACGGTAGCCATCATTCCACCGGCGGTGCGTGCGCTGAAGGACATGGGGGTGCACCGCAAGGTCAAGCTCTTCGCCATGGGCGGCCTGCGCAACGGGCTGGACGCGTTCAAGGCGATGGCCATGGGCGCCGATGGCGTGGGCTTTGGCGCGGCGGCCGAGATCGCCATGGGCTGCCGGGCCTGCATGGCCTGCGCCACCGGCAAATGCCCCTACGGCATCGCCACCCAGGACCCGCGGCTGCGGGCCCGGCTCGATCCCGAGGAGGCCGGCGACCGCCTGGCCAACTTCATCAGGGCCACGGCGGAGGAGGTCAAGATCCTCGCCATGCTCTCCGGGCACGACGACATCAAGGACCTCAGCGAAGAGGACCTGCGCGCCATGGAGCCCAACGTGGCCGCCATCACTGGCCTCAAGCTGATCGGCTACGAGCGCCGGCTGCCGTGGTGGGAGGATGGTGGCCCGGCGGCCGCCGGGCCACCGGCACCAGAGCGCCCGCGGCGCTCCGGCCTTCCGGGCACCCTGGTGCGTCGCGACGGCCGCAAGCTCATCACCGTGCGCGGTAGAAGCAATTGACCTGGCCAATACGGACGTCCAGCCCGGCTTCATGCCGGGCTGGACGTCTACAGGGTGCGCCTGACGGAGAGGGCATCCGGGCCATAGTTGGCCTGGATGCCCTCTCCGTCACTCCGGGACTGCGATCGAGGCTACAGTAGAGCGCGAGGCGAACAGCAGGCAGGCTCGGATGTCGTCTTGTGACAACCCCTCGTACTCCTGAAGGATCTCAGTCGCGGTTGCCTGCACTGCAGGGGCGCCTGGCAGGGCTGCACGCCGTCTCCATCAACCTGCAATATCGCATCACCCTTGAGCTGGAGCTGCGCGAAGCGGAGATTATCCTGGTGAGCGTGGGCACTCACGGTGAGGTCGATTAGCGCACATAACACTCCTCGCTTACGCCGAGTCCGGCTGCTTCCCCTTTTTTCTGGTCATCTCCCAGATCATATAGTATAATCGCCATTCTTCTGGTCATCATACAGCTGAGTGCAGTTGCAGGCGAATAGCCAAAGGACCCTGCACTTCTGAAATACAGAGGCTGGTTGACCCGGGATTCGGACGCAATTGACCGATCAGAAGATAGAAGTGAGATCGAAAGGAGATTTGCACCATGCCAGGTAGAAGAGGAAGCGGCGGGGCTCCGCAGGAAGAGCCGACGACCCGCAAAGGACAGCGGCAGGAAGACCGCCAGGAGTTCGGCAGGGGCGGCGATGCCCAGACCTACAAGATGCGCGACAAGATCATGTCTATCGGCGACGACTTCTGGATCGAGAACCAGGAGGGCCGCAAGGTCTTCAAGATCGACGGCAAGATGCTGCGCGTGCGCGACATCCTGCGCTTTGAGGATGCCAACGGGCACACCCTCGTGGATATGG
>JAULUH010000560.1:0-6436 GCA_032111745.1 Anaerolineae bacterium
TGCAGAGCCGGAGTGGTGAAAAGCAGGTCCCCCAGGTGGTCGGGCCGGATAACCAGGATTTGGCGTGGTGCTGTCTCGACCGGTGCCGTCCGGGATGCGTAGCGCGCTGCGCCCCACTGGCGCAAGAGTCGCAGGCGCAGCTGCTGCCGCGTTGTCCGCTCCGGTACCCGGGCATTTTCCTGCCGGTGCTTCTCGGCCAGGGTTGCCCGCTGCGCGGGCGGGGTGGTGGGTTCCATAGGCGTGCAATCACAGGAGCCGGTGCCCCGGGCCGGCCCGTTACGGGTTGATCCCTAGCTCCTGATAGACGGCCTTCATGCGCGGCACGATGGCCTGCCAGCCGTAATTGGCCTCCACAAAAGCCCGGCCCGCATCACCCAATCGCTCCCGGAATTGATGATCCTGCAACAGCGCTACCACCGTGTCCGAAAACCGCGCCGGGTCATCAGCAAAGGCCAGCGCGTCCTGCTCCTCCAGGGGGAAACCCTCAGCCCCCACGTGCGTGCTGACCACCGCCCGGCGCATGGCCATGGCCTCTAGCACCTTCAGCCGCGTGCCACCGCCGATGCGCATGGGTACCACGTACACCGCCGCTGCCGCAATGTGGGCGCGGATATCCGGCACCCAGCCGGCAATAGTCACCCCGGGCAGGGTACCCAACCTGGCCACACGCTCGTGCGGCTGCTTGCCGACCACGATGAAACGCGCCTCGGGCACCTGCCGGCGTACCAGCGGCAGCACCTCCTTGGCAAACCAGGTCACGGCATCGATGTTGGGTCGAAAGTCCATCTTTCCCGTGAACATGATCGCATGGGATCCGTAGTCCGGTGGCTGCGGGTCCAGCCGGCGGTCATAAGCTCCATAGTAGCCCAAGTCGACGCCGTTGGGCACGACGGTGACCTGCAGCATAGGATTCAGCTCCAGTAGCGCCTGCCGGTCGGCCTCCGACACTGCCACCACCCGATCGGCCTGCCGGCAGACCGTTGCCTCATAGCGCTGCAACTTCTGCCATTGGATGAACGAATAGCCGGCGGCGTGCCAGCGGGAAGGCCGCCGCGAGTCCGTCTCCCAGGCCCGTTGTTGCAGCACGTATTCGGCATTATGGTCGTCGAATACCAGCCTGGGGCGCCCAATGGGAATCTCCGGCCGGTCCTCCTTGACCCGGGCCAAGCGCCACAAGGGATGGCTAGACAGCCACAGGCCGTAGGGGGCCATCTCAATGCCCTCGATCTGCACGGCATCGTAGCGATATTGCTCCAGCAGCATTCCCAACCTAGCCTGTAGACCGCTCGAGCTCAGACGGTGAGCCATGTCCGGCGCCGGGTGGAGCAGGGTCGTCGCCAGGCGCTGTGCCGTCGTGCGCTTGGGTGCCGGCACGGTGTCGACCAGCGCACAATAGCGGGCTAGCGGCGAGTTCTCCGGGTGCTCGTCGCCCTCCTGCTTGAAGGAGAGGACATGCACCTCATAGTCCTGGGCCAGGTGCGCAATCAGGTTATAGTTACGGATCGTGGTACCCTGGTGGGGTGGATAGGGTACCTGCGGGGTGAGGAACAGTAGACGTGCCATAACCTGAGGATGCCGCCAGCCTAGGCCCCGCTGAGCACGCTGCGATAGACGGCCAGAGTCTCCTCGGCCGCTCGCTCCCAGGAGAATCGCCGAGCCCTGATCAGGCCCTTGTCACGTAGTGACCTGTGAAGCGCGTCGTCAGTCAACAGCCGGTGCAAGGCCACGGCCAACTCCTCGGGGTTCTCCGGGTCGATCAATAGAGCCGCATCTCCGACGACCTCGGGCAGGCTGGAGACGTTAGATACGATCACGGGTGTCCCGCAGGCCATGGCCTCCAGGGGAGTCAGGCCAAAGCCCTCATAGAACGCGGGATGGGCCAGGCAGCGGGCAGCATTATACAGGTAGACCAGGTCCTCGGTCTCGACCCGGCCGAGGAAGATCACCTCCCGGCGCAGGTCCAGCCGATCCACCTCGGCGAAGATCTGGTCCGCCAGCCAGCCGATGGCGCCGGCCAGCACCAGCCCGATGCTCACCCGGTAGTCATCCCGCAGCCGCCGGTAGGCCTGCAACAGGGCGTTGATGTTCTTGCGTGGTTCGATAGTGCTCACAAACAGGATGAAATCGTCAGGCACGGGGAACTTACCGCGCACGGCCGCGAGCGCATCCATGCGGTCCATGGGCCGGAATAGTGGGGCTGCAGCCTCGTGGACCACAGTCACCTTCTCTGAAGGCACGCCCAGCCGCTGAACCAGGTCGTTCTTGGTGCTATGGGATACGGCAATGATGTGGTTAGCGCGGCGCACGGCCTGATCTACCAGCCCATAGTAGCGTGCGCTATCCTCAGTCAGGAAATGGGGCCAGGTTAGAAAGGCCAGGTCATGCACGGTGATCACCGACCGGAACTGATTGACCCGCAGGGGCGGGATAAAATCGGTACTATGGAGCAGGTCCAGGTCCAGGCGCCGCGCCGGCATCTCTAGGGCCAGGAGCGGCTGTTCCAAGCGGTGATGGCTGGGCGTCCACAGGCCCACGCGTTGCACATTGGCATGCTTCACCAGCGGTGCGTGGTCCTTACGGTGCTGCAGAAGGATAAAGTCGTCCTCTGGTGCCAGCGCGGCCAGGGCTTCGGCAAGATGGATCGTGTATTGGCCGATGCCAGCCTTTGTGTAGTGGACGATCCGGGCATCAATCGCAATGCGCATCCCAGAGGCAATCCTTCAACCAGCGAACCCCATGAAAAACGCCTCCACACCTGGTCTGATGGTGGTATGGAGGCGGCAATGCCTGTCTGCGAGAGGCACTATACCATAGAAGAACGGCACCCGTCAAGTTGGCGCCTATTTCGCCACCGCCATCCAGCCAGAATCCGTCGCCGCGATGCCGAGTCTTGGGAGTGCTGCCATGAACCAAGCCATCGCTCCGCGGTCACCGATCTGACCGATTATCGGTGCTGCAGGCCGAGAGTCAAGTGATCCTTTGCCCAGAGCTTCTAACCGTGCTATAATGCGCGCCTGACCGGACTGTGGCCGGAGAACGAGTTCTTTGAGAGCTACCAATAGGCCGCATGGGAAGTTAAGGAGAACCGGATGGCCTTGCGTGAACAGCTGGATGCCGACCTGCTTGACGCCATGCGCGCGCAGGATGAGGTGCGCAAGCTTGCGCTGCGCAGCGCAAAGACGGCTATCCTCAACGCCGAGATCGAGAAGCGCGGCCAGGAGGGGCCTGACGCCAAGCTGACCACGGACGAGGTGCTGGCCGTGATCGGCAAGCAGGCCAAGCAGCGCCGCGAGTCCATCGCCGAGTTCTCCAAGGCCGGCCGGGATGACCTGGTCCAACAGGAAGCCGCCGAACTCGCCGTTCTGGAGTCCTATCTGCCGCGCCAGCTCACCCCCGAGGAGATCAGTGCGGTCGTACGGCAGGTCATCCTTGAGGTGGGAGCAACCGATCCTAAACAGGTAGGCCTGGTCATGCGATCAGCTATGGACCGGCTGCGCGGCCAGGCCGACGGCAAGCTGGTCAACCAGATCGCCCGTGATCTGTTGAGCGGCGCCGCATGACCTGAGGCGTGTGACCGCCATGATCGACACAACCTCTGGGGGCACTTGGAAAGCCGGCCGTGGGCCGGTTGGACCAGTTGACGGGCAGTCCATTTTCCGAGCCCTCGTCTTCGGCGCTATACTGGTGCTGCTGACCACGGTTGTCCTGGTGCTGCAGTGGCCCCTCAGTGGCCAATACAATCTCGCCCTGGGGGATGTCAGCCCTGTCGACATCCGCTCCCCCCGTTACGTGGCATTCATCAGCGAAAGCCTGACCGAGGCGGACCGGCAGGCCGCGGAGCGTCGCGTCATCGAGCAGTTCGAGCCCCTGCCACGCGCTCGTGCCGACCAGGTGCGCCGGGCTCGTGATATCATGGCCGCGATCAGCGAGGTGCGTGGCCAGGGAGAGGCAGGCACTGCCACCGCCGAGCAGATCGCCCAATTCAGGCAGCTGCCCGACATCCCGTTGGCCGACGAACAGTGGCAGGCGATCCTGCAGCTCGACGAGACGGGCTGGGAGCGCGTAGCGATCCAGGTGCCGGCAGTGCTGAACGTCATCATGCTAAACGAGATCAGGGAGAACCAGTTGGAGACCTTCCGGCGCAATGTCCCGGCCTATCTCGATCTGGTCGCGGAAAACGAGGCCCTGGCCGCCGCAGCCCTGGTTAGAAGCCTGCTGCGCCCCAACATGGTGCTCAACGCGGAGCGCACCGAGGCAGCCCGCGCCGAAGCCCGCAATTCGGTACTGCCCAAGACCGCCAGCTATGAGGAAAACGAGATCATCATCCGGCAGGGGGATATTGTCAATGCCCGGCATATCGAGGCCTTGACAGCCCTGGGCCTGAACCAACCCCGCTGGGACTGGTGGCAGCTACTACAAGCCTTCATCGTCGCCGTCGTCCTGGCCGGCATTTTCGACGTCTATCTACTAAAGGCTGCCCCACGCCAGATCCTAGAGCCCAGGCAGCTCGGGCTATTGCTGGCCCTGATGGCGACGTTTCTGCTGCTGGCCAAGCTTATGGTGCCAGGCCATACCCTGCTGCAGTATATCTTTCCCCTGGCCGCTCTCCCGATGCTCATCTATCCCCTGCTGGGACCTGCGCCGACCTTTCTGGTCGTCATCTACTTCGGCGTGGTGATCGCCTATCTCACCAATGGGCTGCTCCCTATCCTGGTGTATAGCGTGACCGGACCACTGATCGGTGCCTTGCTCCTTGGTCGCGCGGATCGCACCGGCGATTTCGTACGGGCAGGGGCCGTCATCGCGGCGATCAGCCTGGCCGTGCTGATCGCTTTCAACGTGCCGGTAGAGGGCCAGGTCGGGGCCGACTATCTGCAGTTGCTTGCGGCTGCCCTGGCCAACGGTGGCCTGGCTGCCAGCATCAGCCTGATCGGTTTCTACCTGCTGGGCACTATCTTCGACCTGACTACACCCTTACGCCTGATGGACCTGGCGCGCCCCAACCATCCCCTGCTAAGCACCTTGATGACCAAGGCCCCAGGCACCTATCACCATTCCCTGTTGGTAAGCAACCTGGCCGAGCAGGCGGCCCAGGCCATCGGCGCCGACGCCTACCTGACCCGGGTGGGGTCCTACTATCACGATATCGGCAAGACGAACCATCCCTATTTCTTCGTCGAGAACCGGCTCGAGGACACCAGCCCCCACGACCAGTTGGATCCCTGGTCCAGCGCCCAAATCATCATCAACCATGTGCGCGATGGCATGGAGCTGGCCCGGCGCCATCGGCTTCCCCGCCGGATCCGTGATTTCATCGCCGAGCATCAGGGCACCACGCTCGTGCGCACTTTCTACAGCTCCGCCCAGGAGATGGCCGGTGCCGGGCAGGTGAATGAAGCGGATTTTCGCTATCCTGGCCCCAAGCCGCAGTCCAAGGAAACGGCCATCCTCATGCTGGCCGACAGCTGCGAGAGCGCCGTGCGCGCGGCCCATCCCGAATCGCGCGAGCAGATCGACGAACTGGTCAGCAAGATCATCGGGCAACGCCTCAGCGAAGGGGAGCTCTCCCAGAGCGACCTGACCCTGCGCGAGCTGGAAACCATTCGCGAGGTCTTCGTACGCTCCCTGCAAGGCGTCCACCATCCCCGGATCAAGTATCCTGAGCCAGAAATCCCACCACTACCCGTGCCCTCCGATGAGCCAACCCGCCAACCCGCCTCAGTCAACTGACGATACCGCTGACGCCGAACTGGTCTACCTCTCGCCAGACGAAGGTTCCATCGACCTGCATGTCGCTGCGCCCTACGTGGCGGCTGTACCCTCTGCCCGGCTGATCGCCGCCGTGGACGCGGTGCTGCGCCATGAGAACGTGGCCGGCGGTGAGGTCTCCCTGGTGATTGCCGACGATAGCATGCTGCGCCAGCTCAATTGCGACTACCGCGGCGTCGACGCCGCCACCGACGTGCTGTCCTTTCCAGCGCGCGGGGGCGGGGAACCTGGCGCAGAGTCGCCAGCTTTCGTGAGCGCGCCGGAAGCAGCCGCCTACCTGGGCGACGTGATTATCTCGTATCCCAGCGCACAGCGCCATGCCACAGCCGGCGGTCACTCCGTCGACGACGAGCTCTGCTTGCTCGCAGTGCACGGCACGCTACACTTGTTGGGATACGATCATGGCACGGCCGGGCAGGAGGCCGCCATGTGGTCGGTGCAGGAGACGGTGCTGCGCAGCCTGGGCATTGTAGTGCCAGTGCAACGCCACTATGAAGAGCCATAGCCGCTGGCACTCTTTTCAGTGCGCGGTCAATGGCCTGGTCTATACCCTGCGCACTCAAAAGAATACCTGGATCGAGTTGGTTGCAGCCGCGGTGGTCGTAGCTGCTGGCCTCAACTTTGCCATCGAGCCCCCAGAGTGGGCGATCCTATCGCTCACGATTTT
>JAULUH010000561.1:0-11535 GCA_032111745.1 Anaerolineae bacterium
GACCTGTTCACGGGCGCCTGGATCTACCGCGAGGCGATGCGGCTCCGCGCACCGGCGGTGGTCAGGGTGCCATCGCTTTTCTTCACCCTGATGACCGGCCCGCTGGGGCTGCTGATCTTCCTGGTGTGGCGGGTCTTCGGTGGGAAGCAGAGCCTGGCGTTGCCGGCTGAGGATTGAGCAGAGGTAGAAGCGGAGGAACCCGTATGACGTTGGACTACACCACACTGCCGATCCACCAGGCCCGGCGCAGCGACCGGGCCGTCGAGGATGAAGGCTGGATCAGGTCGTTCCTGCACCGGGCGCCCGTCGGGATGCTGGCTACGGCGCAGGCGGGCCAGCCCTTCATCAACAGCAACCTGTTCGTGTATGACGAAGCGGCGCAGGCGATCTATGTGCACACGGCGAGCAAGGGGCGCACCCGGTTCAACGTGGAGGCGGCGACTGCGGAGAGCGGCGCCGCGGCCGTGTGTTTTCACGTGTTCGAGATGGGCCGGCTGCTGCCGGCGGACACGGCCCTGGAGTTCAGCGTGGAGTATGGGGGGGTGACGGTGTTTGGCCGCGGGCTGGTGGTGGAGGATGACGAGGAGGCAAGGCACGGGCTGCAGCTGCTGTTGGACAAGTATTTTCCCCACCTGCGGCCGGGCCGGGACTACCGGGCGATTGTGGACGAGGAGCTGGCCCGCACGACGGTGTATCGCATCGACGTGGAGGCGTGGAGTGGCAAGCGGAAAGCGGTGGCCGAGGATTTTCCCGGTGCTTTCTGGTATGCACCCAATGGTACGTAGGGACATGAACGGGGCCGGGCACCACATGCCATCGCTGCTATGACAACCCTGCTAACCGGGGCGACGGGGTTTGTGGGGCAGTGGATTGCCCGAACGCTGGCGCCGGAGCCCGGCGAGCTGCGGGTGCTGGCCAGGAGGACGAGCGACCTGTCGGCCCTCAAAGGATTGCCGGTAGAGGTGGTGGAGGGGGATCTGTTGGACGTCAGGTCGCTGCAGCGCGCGCTGCAGGGGGTGCAGCGGATGTATCACGCCGCAGGGTGGATCAGCTTCAAGCGCCGGGATGAAGAGCGGGTGCGGGCGGTCAACTATGCGGGGACGGCCAACCTGTGGGAGGCCGCGCTGGCCGCGGGCGTGGAGCGGGTGGTGGTTACGGCGAGTATCTTCGCCCTGGGCCACGCCGAGGACCCGCAGCGGCCGGCGACCGAGGGGCAGGAGTTTTATGGTCACGATCTATTGGATATCGCCTATCTGCGGGCCAAGGTGGACGCGGAGCAGGCCACGGTGGCGGCGTTGGCGCGCGGGCTGCCGCTGATCCGGCTGTATCCCGGCCTGTGCCTCGGCCCGGGGGATACCACGCGCTCGTCGAGCGCGGCCATCGACGCCTGGCTGCACGGACGGCTGCCGGCGGTGGTCAGCGGCGGGGGCATCTGCCTGATGGATGTGCGGGATGCGGCCCGGGCGCACGTGGCGGCGATGGAGCGGGGGGTGCCAGGCCAGCGCTACCTGGCCACCGGGCACAACGTGACGCTGGCGCAGCTGTTTGGACGGCTGGAGGCGCTGACCGGGCGCCGGGCACCCCCGCTGCGGGTGCCGGCAAGCCTGGCGGTGCCGCTGGCCGACGTGGCGGAGCGGCTGAACGTACTGAAGGTGTTCGACCGGGCCCAGGCCCGGCTGATGGCCCGCTACTGGTGGTATGACTGCCGGCGGGCTGAAGAGGAGCTGGGGGTACGGTTCCGGCCGCTGGACGAGACGCTGCAGGACACGGTGCGGTGGTTGCGGGATGGGGCTAGCGGGCCATGAAGCGCGCCATGCCGGCCACGGCGTGCATGGCCTCGTCGCCATCGGCGCCGCCGTCTTGGGCGAGCGCGGTGACCAGCTCGGCGAAGTGGACGCCGTCGCCGGCCTCGACGAGGCGGCATAGCTCGGCGTAGGAATCGGGCAGGGGGGGTTGGGCCGGGGCCGCAGCCGCGAAGCTGAGGGCCAGGTCGCCCACGGCGCCGGGCAGGAGGTCGGAGCCGCTCTGGAAGCAGATCATACCGCCGGCCAGGCGATGGGCCAGGACGGTGGTGGGGTCGGCGCCCTCGTGCTCGAGGTGGTTGGCCAGGTTGAGGTGGTGGGCAGCGCAGCGCTCGGGATCGCCGGCAGCATAGGCGTTGCGGAGGGCGACCTGTTGGGTGTGGATGGCGGGGGAGGTGGGTTGATTCATAGGTGAGCTGGAGTAGTGAGATCAGGTTGCCGTATCCTGGAGTCGAGGCTTTAGCCGGTTATTGAGCGCAGACCTCCGACTGAAGCCTCGACTCCGTGCCCGGAGCGGCTGAAGCCGCCACTACGAACCGGGAACGGCTAGAGTCTCGACTCGGGGGGTTCTTGGTATGGCGGGCTGGCGGCCGGGGTGGGGGTGCCGTTGCCGTTGGGGGCGGCGTTGTTGGCCTCCATGTCGGCGATCTGTTGGGCGACCTGCTCGATGGCGACGCGTTGTTTGCGATACAGGTCGGACTCGCTCATGGCGAGGCGGTCGGCGATGTCGCGGACGCGCTTGCCCTGGATGAACTTCAGATCGAGGATATTGTAGAGCATCCATTCGGAGGCGGTCATGCGACGCTGGCCGTCGGGCTTCAGGCCCTCGATGGCCTCAGCCAGGACCAGCCGCAGGCCCTTGGCGGCGTTGCCGCCTTCCCGCTCGATGGCCTGGCTGACCACCTTGAGCTGGAGCAGGGGACTGTCGGTGAGCTTGGGGCCACCCCAGTAATGGGTCAGGGCATCCTTGACCCACTGGGAGAACTCCGGCTCGTAGATGATGGCTTCGTTCTCCGAGGGTTGTTGCAGGGGTGGTGTGCCGACATAGGGCACGACGCTGCGCCAGCGCTGGACCCGCTCGATATCGGGCATGATCTCCTGCAGGGCCAGGAAGACGCCCTGCTGGATCAGGCGGTCCTCGAGGGCGGTCTCGGCGCGCTCGACGAGCTGGTTGACCACCAGCATCTCCTCGGGGCCGGGGATACTCCGGTCGCCCAGGCCGACCACGCCCAGGAGCCCGAGGGCGCCCTCGCGGCGCTTGGTGCGCAGGGGCCAAAGCCAGAAGCCGTCGTAGCGAGTGCTGGTATGTTGGCCCCTGGTGCCGTTGCCCTCCTTGACCGCCTGGGCCAGCACCTGGCGCCACTCGGCGTGCTGGCGGAAGGCAGTGGCCAGGTCGGCCGGGCCACAGGTGGCCTCCACCAGGAGCTCGTCTCCGGCCTGGACGGCCACGAAGCCGCCAGGCACGCGCAGGTACTCGCAGAGGGCCACGAGCACGTTCTCCAGGTATTGGCGCAGGTCGCTGGAGGTGAGCAGGCGGCGGTCCAGCTCCCGGATGGCCATGAGCTCGGCCTGGTCCTGGCTGTAGACCAGGCGGTCCACGGCGGGCTTGACCAGCTCGAAAAGCAGCTGCAGCAGCACGATCAGGGCTACGACGGCGAAGAGCAGGAAGGTATCGCGGGGCAGGCCCAGGATGCGCTCCACCCGGGGCACCACCAGCATGGCGCCGACCACCAGGATGCCCAGCAGGGGACCGCGGATGAGGAAGACGATCAGGCTGCGCTTGACGACGCGGTCCGGGCTGAGAACGCCGTAGTAGGCGATGCTATAGGCCATCACGATCAGCATGATGGCGACGCCGACGTTGCCGACCAGGGTCAAGATGGAGACGAAAGCGCGCGAGGGATCCACGGTGAAGCCGGACAGCACCAGGTAGGGAAAGACGCCGAGGCCGGGGGCGATGAAGGCGACCATCAGGTAGGTCATGCGCCGGCGCGAGGCGGGGGTGAGGCAGCGCTGGCGGGCCCGGTAGGTATTCCAGAGGCCGTAGAGGGAGGCGATGAAGAAGTAGACCACAAAGACCGGGAAGAGGGGGCCGGGATCGAGATAATAGAGATTGCCGAGGACGTCCCCTTCGGTGACGATCAAGTCGGTGAAGAGGGCCAGGAAGGCGATGATCCCGCTGGCGATGTAGGCCACGCTGACCAGGCTGGTGCGGCGACGGGAGACAGCATTGGTGGTGCGCAGGACGGCGTCGGAGAGGTCGAAATAGGCGGCGGGCACGAAGGGGATGCCCAGCCATTGCAGGCGCAGCCAGAAGCTGGCCTGGGCCGGTGGCACCAGGTAAAGGATGACGTCGCCGGTGTAGACCAGCATGACGCAGGCCACCAGGATGGCGAAGGCGCGGCCGACGCGGTTGCGGATGTTGTAGGCCAGCACGTAGGCCAGCAGGGAGAAGGCCAGGATGGCAACGGTGGAGGCCAGCAGAAGGTTGGCGAAGTCCAGGATGCCGGCGAGGGTGATCGGCGCCAGTTGGTCCATAGGTCAACGGAGGTGGCGGCAGAGGAAGATGGCCACGGCGCCGGACTGGTAGTAGCGGTCGTTGAAGCCACAGAAAGTGAAGGACTGGCGCTGGCAGAAGCGAATGCCGGGGTCATTCTGGATCTGGAGCGGAACCATGAGGCGGCGCAGCTGGTGGTCCTTGCACCAGCTGGCGGCGGCGGCCAGGAGTGCGGTGCCCACGCCCTGGCGGCGCTGGCTGCGGTCGACCACCAGGTTCCAGATCCAGCCTACCTGGAGGTCGGGCTCGGGCCCGACGTCGACGAAACCGGTTAGCTGGCCGGTGTCGGGGATTTCGGCGACGATGATGCAGTAGCCGCGCTGCCAGTGCATGAGCAGGGTGTCGTGAGGCAGGGGATAGTCCACGCGCAGCTGCCGCGGCAGGCCGGTGGCACGCAGCTGGGAGGAGATGGCGTCGCGGCCCGGGCGCAGGTCCAGCTGCCAGACGCGCTCGGTGTCGAAGGAGGCGTCGAGCTCCAGGCAGTGGTCCAGGTCGGCGAGGGTGGCGTGGCGGAGGTTCATGGTGTGGATGTCCTGCACGGATTCTAGCACTGCGTGCGGGAAAAGGCAACACTTGGGAGGAGGGCTCTGGATCACGGACGCGCGAAGGTTCGACGAATGCACGAAGCGCGGAGCATAGAGCACGTAGAGGGCGAGGAGATCCATCTGTTCCAACTCCACCCCCTTGGCCATGACAAGACCCCCAACCCATCGTAGGGGCGGGCGTCCCTGCCCGCCCTCTTCGTGCCTCCGTGCCCTTCGCGCTCCGCGACCTTCGCGGCGCTCCGTGCCCTTCGCGCTCCGCGACCTTCGCGGCGCTCCGCGACCTTCACGGCGCTCTGCAACCTTCGCGGCGCTCTGCGACCTTCGCGGCCCTTCGTTCCTTCTGGAATGGCATGGCTTCGTGCCCCCATCGCCATGTGCTGTCGTGCTCCAAACATCCCTCGCCCTCCGTGCCCGCGTTTCGTACCCCTACGTTCATCATCGCAGGCCCCGTACGGCTGAGGATACCCTCATGTCGAGTCGCCCCCGTCCCTACGGCCGGGCCTGCGATAGGGGCTTGGGGGGGTGAAGGTGCGCTTGGACTTGACATTTGTGAAAGT
Organism: Anaerolineae bacterium; assembly: GCA_032111745.1. Taxonomy (GTDB): domain Bacteria; phylum Chloroflexota; class Anaerolineae; order JAAEKA01; family JAAEKA01; genus JAULUH01. The sequence goes on from JAULUH010000561.1 coordinate 5,462, forward strand.
TTAACGCTATAATAGCGCCGGTTGGCAGGTACCGTGGCAGAGACTGCAGTTGCACCCTTTGGGAGACTGTGCTCGAGCATGATCCGGTCATCGTCGATTCGCAGAGCGTCGAACGTTCTCGTGGGATGCAACCATCGGATCTATGGCTGTGCCCGGGATACTGGGCCCGCCGCGGTCGCCACCGCAGCCTTCCCCCCTTCCCCAATTGTGAGACTACGCACAGGCACGGCATACGCCGTGCCTGTTTTTGTGCGTGGTGCTGGCATCGCCTGAACTGCGGCTGAGTCAACTCTTGCTTGTTGGCAGCGAATCGACTGGATCAGGAGGATCGCCTATCGCCGAATCGTATCCTATTTTGGAAGAGCCTGGCCGCCGTGACCAGGGCCGGTTAATCGAACTGTGGATTGGCAACGGGCCAGTTCAGCTGTGTATGGTAATCACCAATCGATCGTGTCTCAACACTAGGGTTCGACATAGGAGGAGAACCACCATGCGTAAGTCCTATCTCGTGTTTGCGCTGCTGATCGTAGCCACGATGCTACTGGCAGCCTGCGGTGGCGGCGCTGAGCCGACCGCCACCCCTGTTCCACCCGCGCCGGCAGCGGAGCCGACGGCGACGCCGGTGCCCCCTGAGCCGACGGCGACCCCGGTGCCGCCCGAGCCGACGGCTACCCCGGAGGCAGTAGCCACCGAGGCGCCGACTGTCGCGGCAGCAGGGGCCGGCGAGTGCCCGGCCGGCGCGCCCACATTGACGATCTGGGGTGACGACAAGCGCGCGCCGCTCCTGACATCCCTGAAGGACAGGGTACTGGCCGACACCGGCATCTGCCTTAACGTGCAAGAGGTGGCCGTTGGCGACATCAGGAACAACGTCAGCCTGGCTGCGCCGGTCGGTGAGGGACCGGATATCTTCGTCGGTGCCCACGACTGGCTGGGCGAGTTAAACGCCAATGGCGTGGTGGCGGAAGTTGATCTGGGCGCCAAGAAGGACCAGTTCTTCCCGGCGGCCACAACCGCGTTCCAGTATGCGGGCAAGCAGCTGGGCGTGCCGTATGGCACGGAAAACATCGCCCTGGTGTACAACACAGAACTGGTGCCAACGCCACCAGCCACCCTGGAGGAGCTGGAGGCGATCGCCCAGCAGCTGCAGGACGAGGGCAAGGTGACCCAGGCCCTGGGCGTGCCGCCTGACGATCCCTACCACTTCGAGCCGTGGCTGACCAGCAATGGTGGCTACGTCTTCGGCGTGGAGAACGGCGAATACCAGGCCTGTGACGTAGGCCTGGATAGCGAAGGCGGCGTCGCCGCCCTGACCTGGGCCAAGGACCTGGTGGACAAGGGCCTCTTGAGCCCGGACGTCAACCTGGACACCGCCCGGCAGCTGTTTGAGACGGGCAAGATGGCGATGATCGTCACGGGGCCATGGGACCTGCCGCGCTTCCGCGAGAACAACGTCCCGTACGCAGTGGGGGCAGTCCCGGAGGGAGTGGCATCTGCGTCACCCTTCATGGGTGTCCAGGGTATGATGATCAACGCGTTCAGCCCCAACAAGGTGCTGGCCCAATCCTTCCTGATGGACTACGTAGCCACCGACGAGTTCATGCAGGCACTGTTCGATGCCGACCCGCGGCCGTCGGCCTGGATGCCAGTGCGGGAAACCACGGCGGATCTGGACCTGGTAGGCTTCGCGGCGGCTGGCGAGGCTGCGCACCCGATGCCAGCCATCCCGGCGATGAATGCCGTGTGGGCTGCCTGGACTTCGGCTATCCAGACGGTATTCCAGGGCGCGGCGACGCCTGAGGATGCGGCCAAGACGGCGGCCGACCAGGTGCGCAAAGCTGCGGAATGCCCGTAGCGAGGGGCATGTAACATGGCTGTGCAAACAGCCGGGGAAACGGGAGGCGCTGGCGCCTCCCGTTTTTCCCCAGGAGGCACCACATTAGGCACGATCGCCCGCATCGGTTTCGTGGCGGTCGTGGTCGGTTTCTGCATGTACTTCGGGTACGTGCTGATCCAGGATGGATCGTACGGCCTGGCGGTGGCCTTCTTCGTGGTGGCGCTGATGGTCTTCGTGGTCTTCATGCGGAGCGTATCGCTGCCGCTGCGCTGGATCGTGCCCGGCCTGATCTTCCTGGTCCTCTTCCAGCTCTACCCGGTTATCTTCACCATCTTCACCTCGTTCACCAACTACTCCACCGGCCGAAACGTGGAGAAGCCCACGGCGATCAGAGCCATCGAAGACCAGACCTACGTGCCACCGGATGCGCCGACCTACAACTGGACGGCTTTCACGGCCGAAGACGGGACCGCTAGCGTTTGGTTCGTGGACCCGGTCACGGGTGAAGCCTACTTTGCGACGGTGGGCCAGGAGGCTATGCCGGCTGCTGACGTGCCAGGCGTGGGGCCGCTGGACGAAAACGGGGTACCCACTTCCATCGAGGGCTATACCCCTCTGCCTTCCAACCAGCGCTTCGTCTTCGTGTCGCAAAACCAGGGCGTGACCTTCGGCACCGAAGAAGAGGGCGTACAGCTGACAGGCGCCAATACGGCGGCACCGGTCAGGCAGCGCTACGTCTACGACCCGGCCCAGGACGCGATGGTCGACCAGCAGACCAATGAGGTGTACATCAACCAAGAGGGCATCTTCACGTCGGCGGACGGCAAGACGCTCACCCCTGGATCGCCGGTCTTGGTCGGGCTGGAGAACTACACCAGCATCATCACCGATCCGGCTATCCGCGGCCCCTTCTTCACCATCTTCATCTGGACGTTCATCTGGGCCTTTCTGAGCGTGCTGGAGACCTTCGTGCTAGGCCTGTTCCTGGCGATCACCATGAACAGTCCAAACATTCCGCTGCAGCGCATCCTGCGGGTGCTGCTGATCCTACCCTACGCCCTTCCGCCCTTCATCACGGTCAAGATCTGGGTGGGGCTGCTGAACCCGGTGCTGGGCGTGATTGGCACCCAGTTCAACCCGGGGTGGTTCACCGACCCCTTCTGGGCCAAAGTGGGCGTCCTGATGGTCAACCTGTGGCTGGGCTATCCATACATGTTCCTGATCACCCTGGGCGCGCTGCAGAGCATCCCGGGGGACATCTACGAAGCAGCCAGGGTAGACGGCGCCAACGCCCTCTTTCAGTTCCGAAAAATCACTCTGCCCCTGCTATTGGTATCGATCGGCCCGCTGTTGATCGGCTCCTTCGCCTTCAACTTCAACAACTTTGCGATAATCGACCTGTATAACCAGGGAGGGCCGCCCATCCCAGGGGCTGGCACCCCGGCCGGCTACACGGATATCCTGATTAGTTACACCTACCGCATTGCGTTCGGCGGCGCCCGAGGCAACGACTACGGCCTGGCGGCGGCAATCTCGGTGATCATCTTCATCATCGTGGCTACGGTGACGATGTTCAACTTCCGCTACACCGGCCAGCTAGAGGAGGTATCCGAGAATGTCTAGCCAACAAGTCGTCACCAACGCACCGGGTCCCCGCAAGGACTCCGGGATGACCATGGCCGGCCGCCGGCGCCTCGACACGGCATGGCGCCTGCTGGTGGCCTTCATCTTCATCGTCTACGCGCTGTTTCCGATCCTGTTCGTGATCGGTACCTCCCTCAACCCCGCCGGCACCCTGCAGACCACGGGGATCATCCCGCGCAACCCGACGTTGGACAACTACCGCAATCTGTTGACCAACACGGCCTTCCCGCGCTGGATGCTCAACTCGCTGTTCGTGTCCACGGTGACGGCGGTGATCACCGTAGCCTTGTGTGCGCTGGCAGCCTACTCCTTCTCACGCTTTCGCTTCAGGAGCCGGAAACGACTGCTGCAGGGACTGCTGCTGTCCCAGGTCTTCCCCAACGTGCTGGCGATGGTGGCGCTGTTCCTGATCCTGCAGCAGATTGGCCGCTACTTTCCCATGTTCGGCCTGAACTCCCTGGGCGGGCTGATCCTGATCTACCTGGGTGGCGCCATCGGCTTCAACACGTGGCTGATGAAGGGCTTCTTCGATACGGTGCCGCGGGACCTGGACGAATCGGCCATGCTGGACGGCGCGTCGTCGTGGCAGACCTTCTACCAGATCATCCTCCCGCTGGTGCGGCCGGTGCTGGCCGTGATCTTCATGCTGAGCTTCATCGGCACCTACGGCGAGTACCTGTTGGCCCGAGTCATGATCACTGACAACACTAAGTACACGGTGGCCGTGGGCCTGAGCCTGTTCATCAGCAACCAGTTCTCTCAGCGCTGGGGTGAGTTCGCCGCGGGTGCGGTCATGGCCGCCATCCCCACCCTGATCCTGTTCTACATCTCCCAGAGCCAGCTGCAGAGCGGCCTGACTACGGGCGCAGTCAAGGGATAGGATCGTTTCCTGTTGGTGTGTAGAAACAAGAGCCAGGTGCGCCTGGCTCTTGTCGTTCGCGACGGTGGATAAAATGGTGTAGGGGCATGAACGGTGTGGCGGGGCTGCGGCAGCCCCGCCACACCGTTCATGCCCCTACAAACGTCACAATACATGAACTGAGGACAACGACCCATGGCTGAAGAATCTGCCGTGTCGCCGGCTGTGATGCAGGATTTTGTGTTTGGCAGGCTAGAGAGCGATGCCAACACGCTGGCCGCGCAGCGCATGCAGTGGTCGGGCATCCGCCACACCCACGCCATCGAGCCGCTGGACCCGCTGCCCGGGCAGGCGGTGACCCTGACGGTTACCGTGGGCCGGGATGCGCTGGTCGATCGGGTGGTGGCCTACGTCACCACGGATGGGAGCGAGCCGGCGGGCAGCAGGGGCCAGGCCGGCAACGGGGCCATGTACCCGCTGCACCGGGTGGAGACGCTGTTCCAGCCCTTGTACTGGGACTATGCCGAGGTGTGGCAGGGCCAGCTCCCGGGGCAGCCCGAGGGCACCCACGTGCGCTATCGGATCGAGGGGTGGCTGAGCACGAATGACGGCCCATCGCACTGGAGCAACGAGCTGCGCATCGACGGCACCAGCGAGGCTGTCACGCTGTATGGCTACTTCGTGGATCGGTGGGCGCCTCCGGCCTGGGCCCACGAAGCGATCGTCTACCAGGTGCTGGTGGACCGGTTTGCGCCGGTGCCGGCAGGCTGGCTGGAGCCGGAGGTGATGGAGGATTTCGTGGGGGGCACCCTGCGCGGGGTGATCGAGGCCCTGGACTACATCGCGGAGCTGGGGGTAACGGCGATTTGGCTGACGCCGATCTTCCGCATCGGCAGTTACCACGGCTACGACACCATGGATTACCTGGAGATCGAGCCCCGGTTCGGGACCAAGGATGACCTGGCGGAGCTGGTGGCAGGGGCCCATGCCCGGGGCCTGCGGGTGATCCTGGACTTCGTGGCCAACCACAGCAGCGACCGCTTCCCCCCCTTCCAGGAGGCCCTGGCCGACCCGGACAGCCCGTACCGGCAGTGGTTCACGTTCGGTCCTTCGTACCAGCACGGTTACCGGTGCTTCTTCACCGCGGCCTACATGCCCCAGTTCAACCACGACGACCCGGGAGCGCGGGAATACCTGTTGGACGCCGCGCGCACCTGGCTAACCGAGTTCGGCGTAGATGGCTACCGGCTGGACTATGCGGCGGGGCCCAGCCACGACTTCTGGAGCGCGTTCGGGCAGGCGTGCAAGGAGGCCAATCCCGACAGCTGGATCTTTGGCGAGGTCACGTTAGGCACCGACTGGCTGCGCACGTACGCGGGCCGGCTGGACGGCTGCCTGGACTTCGGCTTCACGCGCCAGATCAGGCTCCTGTGCGCCCAAGGGGCCGCGCTGGTGCCGGTCAGCCGCTTTGCAGCCATGGTGGAGCGCGGCCAGCGCTTCTTCCCGGAGAGCTTCACGCGGCCGGCCTTCGTCGACAACCACGACATGAACCGTTTCCTGTGGGCCGCAGGCGGCGACAAGGGTCTGCTGCGCATGGCCACAGGGCTGCTGCTGGCCTTTGGCGGCAGCCCCATCATCTACTATGGCACAGAGGTGGGGCTGGGCCAGCCCCGGGCCAAGGGGCACTACCGGGAGGAGGCCCGGCACCCCATGCTGTGGGGTGACGTCCAGGAC
>JAULUH010000562.1:0-4696 GCA_032111745.1 Anaerolineae bacterium
GCCAGAGCAACGGGCCGTCCTCGCAGCACGGCCCGGCATCACGAGCGCGGCCTCGCTGGCCTACCGCCACGAGGAACAACTCCTCTCCGGGCCGGACTGGGAAGCCGTCTATCGCACAGAGGTGATGCCGGCCAAGCTGGCCATCGACCTGGAGTACCTGTCGCGACGTACGCTGGCTTCTGATCTGGGACTGGTGCTCCAGACCATCCTGGCCATGTTCCGCTGACGAATCGCGCCGTGCCCCCTGCGTTGCTCTCAGCGCGGTGGTGGGGCAGCTGTCGACGAATGTTCTTCTATGACGAACTTCTCCTCATCCCCGATCAACCTGCTGGCAGGCCTGGTATCTGAGCACGTCGCTTCCGCCGATGTGCCACTTGGCCAGTGGCCGGAGCTGGTGCCGGTGGCCTGCCGGCAGAGGCTCGGCCCGATGTTGTTTTACGTCCTGCAACAGGCGGGCACACTTGGTGCTCTGCGCGAGCACGACGCGGAACTTCTGCTCGCCGAGTACCGCCAGGCGACGGCTGGGAACTTCCTGGCCTTAGCCGCCGCGCGGGAGTGGAGCCAACGCTTCGACCGGGCAGGGATCACTGCGGTGTGGATCAAGGGCGTGCCGCTGAGCCTGATGGTGTTTCCTCAGCCCGGCACACGGCCGATGACCGATATCGACGTCCTGGTATCTGCCCACCAGGTGAGTGATGCGCTTGGCCTGGTGGCGGCAGCTACTGGGCGCCGGGCGGTGAGCCTGGCGGCGAGCATCGACAAGCATGCCGTGGTCGACGTGGGCATGGCCAACAGCGTGCGCATGGAGCTGCACTGGAGCCTGGTGGACCTACCTCACCAGCCGGCGACGGAGGACGTGCAGTGGTTCTTGCGGGAGCGCCAGTCGCTGCCAGGCGGAGGTGCGTTCCATGGGCTCGCGCCGGAGGCTCACCTGCTCTATCTGTGCGGCCACACCGAGATCGTGCACGGCGAGTCGGACTTCCTGTTGCTGCGCTATCTGGACCTGCATCGGTTGATCAGCGCGTCCCCGGCCCTGGACTGGGCAGTCGTCAGGGATCGAGCCGTGGAATTCGGCTGGACCTACGCGGTTGAGCGCGCCTTGCAGATCACCCAGCGCTTCTTTGCCACGCCAATTCCCCAGAGCCTGATGGCCGACTTGCCACGTCTGCGACCCGCTCATGAGGATGTCACGCGTGTGACGAAGCTGCAGGGATCGATGCAACGTGGGGATCGGTTGCTCACGTTGTTCAGCGGGCTGCCCTGGACGGCCAGGCTCCGCCTGGCCGCAGGTATGGCCTTTCCCTCGGCCGAGTACATGCGCAGGCGCTATGAGTTGGACGCGGCCTGGAAGGTGCCCTTCTACTATCCTTACCGCTGGCTCGACACGGGCCAGGCTGTACTGCGCACCCTGGGCCAGGACCGTTCAAGGCAGACCGGCCAGGATAGCTAGCCATGGCCACAGTGCTCCAGCCTGCGGACTATCTTCACCACCTGGCCTGCCCGCACTGCGCTGCGCCGGGTCTGCAGGTCGATGGTGCCGGTAGCATCCGTTGTGATGGCTGCGGCAGCCGCTATCCTGTCAGTGAGGATGGCATTATCGAGTTTGTCGACCCGACGGCCTTGAGCGGACAGGTGGCCGACGAGCTCCAGGGGAATACCTACAACCTGTCTAGCGAGAGGATCGCTGCCATCATGGCTGCGGAGCGGGTCGCAGGTTGGCGCACCTACTACGCTCGCCAGCGGCGCCGATCCATGCAGCAGCTTGCCCAGTATATGCAAGAGCTGCCTGTGGCCGAGATTGTCTCCTTGGGCACCGGAAGCGGGCGAGAGATCGCATACCTGATGGACCTCCTGCCGCTGCGCACGGTTTACTGCTCGGATCTCTCGCTTACGGCGTTGCGCATGGTGCCCGAGCGTTTGAAGGACGCAGATATCCAGTTGGGCTTGTTCACGTCTGATCTGGGCCGGTGTCCCCTGTGGTCACGTGACGTGCCCATTCTGGTTGTAGCTGCGCTGCACCATACCGAGGACATGCACGCAACCCTTGAACGGCTGTTGGCTCATGGCTATCATGATGTGCTGGTCGTCGAGCCCACGAGCAACGCCCTATTGCAGCTGCTGGCACGACGCGGGCTGGCTCATCGCGTGGAGTACTCGGGGCTCCATCCAGGCCGGCTGAACCACAAGGCACTCCGTGCTATGGCACAGCAGCATGGCTACCGGCTATCCCTGACCACGCTATGGGTCTTCCCCGAGGACTACTTTCGCCGGCTGAACAGCCGTGGGCGATTATCACCTCAGGTGTTCTGCGCCGCGCTTGATGCCTTCTCCATGGCCACCAACACTATCAAGCTTGGCAACTTCTCCGTGGCCCATCTTCAACACGCCGGATGACAGCGCTCAGTAGGCCTGGTCCACGGCATGCATCGGCCTTACCCCTCTCTACACTGCGGCCGCAAGCAACGGCATGCCAGGGTGTACTCATCAGCAAGGTGTGTCACTGATCGCCTTACGCCTGGCCCTGGAGGCCGCGAACATCGAGGCCCGCTCCCTATGGAAGCCCATGCACCTGCAGCCGGTCTTCGCCGGCTGCGAGACCGTAGGCGGCGCCGTCGCCGAGTCCCTGTTCCGCGACGGCCTGTGCCTGCCCTCCGGCAGCAGCCTGACCGAGGGTGACCTGGAGCGCATTGCAGGGGTCGTACGGGATTGTCGTAGATCCCAGGCCTCGCAGCGAGCAAGATGACCTGCGGGGCTAGAGGGTATCCCTTGACAAACCGCGAACGTGTTCGTGAGCGTTACCTCCAAGATACGCTGCCCGTACGGCTCGTCGGATTGGCGGCCGGCCTGGGCCGGGTCGCCTCGTCCGCACGTCGCGCCACCGGCGCTGAGGCCGTCGCAGCAATGCTGGAAGAAAGCCAGGTCTTCATCGAATGGACGGCCGCGGAAGCCCCTGTCGAAGTAGCAGCGGAACTGGTCAACCTGCAAGTAATGCTAGCTCTCTGGCGTAGGGCCTGGCCCGAGGCGCAACATAGTCCCATTCAGCGTAGCCTGCTGGCAGTGCAGGCGAAGCAATGGGCTGATCAGGTCATGCGCCATGTGGCTCATGTGGCTGAGGAAGGGCGTTGAGGGACATTGCTGCCCGATGCGGCGGAGGTTATCCGATCTACCCGTGCGCAGCGCGACAATGAGCTTGCTGATCTGCGCTGATGCCGGCTTGAGAACAACGTCACGGTGATCCGTTGACCGGGCTGGCTGAGTTTTTCAGCACCCTACCGCCGTGCGGTTAGACCAAAGCGCCCTTCGCTGGTAAAATGGCAGCCATGGATGTGCGACAGCCGCAACGGCCAGCTCAGCTGCCGGACTACAGCGAAGTCTGCTTGCAGGCGCTGGTCGACGGCGAGCTGGCCTCAAGAATCTCTCTCGGTGGGGCGTTGGGATTGCTGCATTACCTCGATTATCGACCAACCCGGGATGTTGACGCCTGGTGGGAGGAGACTGCCACCACCCAGGAGCGGCGACTGGTCGCGGAGACCATCGAGTCCGCGCTGCAACCCTTTGGACAGGTCAGGACGCGGGCCTGGGGTGATGTGGTGAGTGTCGAATTGCAGCAAGAAGGCCGCAAGATCTTTAGCTTTCAGATTGCGCAGCGCTCGGCCCAACTGGAGCCTTCGGACATCGCGCCCTGGATCGACGTTCCTCTCGACAGTTTTGCAGATCTCGTGGCCAGCAAGATGGTTGCCCTTGTCGAGCGGGGCGCGCCCAGGGATTTTCGAGACACCTATGCCCTGTGTGAAGCCGGTTTGACAACTCCCGCCGAATGCTGGCATCTATGGCGGCGACGGCAAGAGTTGGCTGGCAGTGATGTCGATCTTCGTCGAGCCCGGTTGGCGATCACCACGCACCTGGCACGCATCGTCCAGCATCGCCGGCTCGATCAGATCAGCGATCCTCAGGCCCGTGCGCAGGCAACGGAAGTCCGGACCTGGTTTACGCAGACCTTCCTCGGTGAGTTCGATGAGTACGAGAAACTGGATTGACGGTACCCTTTATCCCGACGTGGAGCCGCCTGACACGCTTGTGGCGCTTGACGATCGTGTCGACTTCCTGGCCCGGCTGTGTGCCGCCTGGGATTTCGGGGTGCTCCCGGAGCCCGAGACCGTGGCTGAGATCCGCCAGCCGCAGTGGCGGGACGCGGTAGATGCCTGCCGCTTGCTCACGTCGCCGACCTACCATCTTCTCCGCGCCTGGCATGGCCTGCCGCTGCTGCCCTACCTGGGCCAACGGCTACCGACCATCGCCGACGACCCCAACCTGGCCTATATTTGAACGTTGGGGGTTCTCACCGGGGAAACCCAGAGCACACCAGTTCCTGGTGATGGCGCGATGGGGGCGACCTGGAGCGCGTCGCCGTTGTTGTGCGGGATGGCTGGGGAACCTAAAACGCCAGGGGGCCAGGACTGTTCCTGTCGCCCGGAAGTTGCCGGGGCACTCAGATCGGGTATACTGATCAGGCAACCTGGACGATGCGGGCGGAGACCGTGGAGTATCCGGGTACAAGGGAGACTGGATGAGCTTGCTGGCAGGCCCGGCCTATGATGTTCTGACCCTATGAGTAGTCCAACCAAGCCCCCGCTGTCGCGCTACCTGCTCCACCTGCGCAACCGCCACTTCCTGCTGCTGGACGTCCTGGCCCTCT
>JAULUH010000563.1:0-4656 GCA_032111745.1 Anaerolineae bacterium
AGCATGGTGTTGACGACGACGGCATTCTGGTCCTCGGGCACGAGCCAGCGGCCGGCGCGGATGGTGGGATGGATCAGGCCCGTGTAGGGCGGAGAGGCGCGCACGGAGAGGGGGTCGCTCTCCAGGCCGTCGGGGCGTACCCGGCGGGCGCCGTCGAAGTTCCAGCTCTCCACGGCGACGACGCCGGGCACCTCCCGGGCCAGGCTCTCGACCTGGTCGGAGCGATAGCTGCGCTCGAAGGAGAGGACCACATCGTACTGGACGTAGTCGAACATCTCGCGGATGGTGCGGTCGAGGGAGGCCTGGGTGTTGAAGACGGCGATGAACAGGGCGCCGGCCAGGGTCAGGGTGGAGAGGGTGAGGGCCAGGCGGGCCTTGCGGCGAAAGGTGTTGCGCACCGAGAGTAGGAGGGGCCGCGGGAGGCCGCGCACATGCTCCAGCAGGCGGTCGATGCGGCCCTGGCCGAAGTGGCCGTTGCCGATGCCGTAGTCGCTAATGGCCTGGCGCACGGAGACGCGGGTGCCCGACAGGATGGGGTAGAGGGCGGCCAGCAGGGGGACGACGAGGCCGATGGTGATCTCCAGGGCGAGAACCTGGGGTGGCACCATGAAGCTGGCGATGTCGAAGTTGACGATGCCTGCGACGTAGCGGGTGAGGCCCATGGCACCCAGGGCCCCCAGGGGCACGGCCAGGGCCAGGGCCAGGAGGCCGAAGATGAGGACCATGGCGTAGTAGATGCCCAGCACCTGGGAGCCGACAGCGCCGACGGCCTTCATGACGCCGATCTGGCGGACCTGCTGGCCGAGCAGGGCCTGGAGGGTGTTGACCACCAGGAAGCCGCTGGCGACGAGGGAGAGCAGACCCAGGAAGGCCATGACCACCATCATGGGGTCGATGTCGTTCTCGGCGGGGTGATGGCCGGGGGTTTCGATCCAGGTATAGTAGGCAGTGCGGCCGCTGCGCTCGACCTTCTTGCGTACCTCCTGGGCCACGGCCTTGATGTGGGCCTCGTCCCCCGGGTGCTCGCGGACCGTGAAGGTCAGCTCGTCGAAGCCCGGGGGGATGCCGAGCCACTGCAGGGTCTCAGGGGTGACGTAGCCGTAGGCCCGGCTGGTCCAGGTGGCGGCGGTCTGGGTCTGGTCGTGCACGATGCCGGCGACGCGCAGCCCGCGCTGGCGGCCGTCGAGGCCCTCGACCAGGATGCGGTCGCCCACCTCCACGCCCATCCACGCCAGCGAGCCACGCTCCAGCAGGAGCTCTTGCTCGGGGGGCGGATAGGCGCCGCTGACCGGCCAGAGCTTGAAGATGCGGATGTCGTCGAAGTCCAGGTAGGTATAAAGGGAGAGGTTGCGCCAGGAGGAGGAGCTGGCGCGGTCCTTGCCGGCGTCGGCGGCGGTCTGGAAGCGGACGGGGACGTTGCGGCGGGCGTCGGCGTCCGCGACCTCGGGCAGGTGGCGCACGGCCCAGACCAGCTCCTCGGGGAAGAGGTCGGTGTAGACCGTGCCGCTGGCCGGGTTGACGGCCTGCCAGCTGCGGGTCATCTCCTCCGACAGGATCACGCGGGAGGTAAGGATGGTGCCGACGGCGAAGACGCCGACGGCGATGGAGAGCACGACCAGGACGGTACGCCCTTTGTAGCTCCAGAGGTCACGCAGGACCTTGCGCCAGCGGGGGCTAAGCATGGCCGTTCCTCACGCGATAGGCGGCGTTCTCGGCGAGCCGGGATTGGGCGATGTGCTCGAGGGCCTGGCGGGTGCCGGTGGACTCGGCGACGAGAGCCAGGAAGGCCTCCCGATCCATGGCGGCAACCTCGGCCTCTCCGGTGGCGGCGGCCCGGATGGTGGCCAGGTTAGGGCCACCGCGCAGGAGCTCGATCTCGCCGAAGTACTGGCCGCGCTCGAGGCGGGTGGCTACGACCTCGCCGCCCTGATCCGTGGGCACCACGACCTCGACGGTGCCTTTGGTGACCAGGTAGAAGCGATCGGCGGCAGCACCGGCGTGGATGATCTCGGCGCCGGCGGGGTACTTCTGCAGGTCTATCTCGCGGGTGGTGCGCACCAGCTGGTCCTCGGTGAGGTCGGGGAAGACGTGGGCCAGCTGCTCCTCGATGATCTCGCCGTCGGCGATGATGACGGTGCGGGTGGCGCGGCGGGCCAGGTCCCGGTCGTGGGTGACCATGAGGATGGTCTTGCCCTCGGCGACCAGCCCGGCGAAGAGGGCGAAGACGGTGTCGGCGGTGCGGGAGTCCAGGTTGCCGGTGGGCTCGTCGGCGACCAGGATGGGTGGGTCGTTGGCCAGGGCCCGGGCGATGGCCACGCGCTGCTGCTGGCCGCCGGAGACCGCGGAGGGGAGCTTATGGGCATGATCGGCCATTTCCATCTGGGCCAGCAGGTGCATGGCCCGCTCCTGGCGCTCGCGGTTGGTGCCGATGCCGCCGAAGTCCATGGGCAGCATGACGTTTTCGACGATGGTGAGGGTAGGGAGGAGCTGGAAGAACTGGAAGATGATGCCGACGTTGCGCCCGCGCCAGACGGCCAGCTGGGACTCGCCGAGGGTGTGCACGGGGGTGTCGCCTACGAACACCTGGCCGGCGGTGGGGCGGTCGATGCCGGTGACCATGTTGATGAGGGTGGACTTGCCGCTGCCCGACTTGCCGATGACGGCGACGAACTCGCCGCGGTCGACCTCCAGGTTGACCTGGTGGAGCGCGCGGAAGGGGCCGGCCGCGGTCTGGAAGACCTTGTCGACGGTGTGGAGGTGGATGAGGTGGTCGTTGCCGTTGCGATAGGTGCCGTTGGCTGGGGGGTGGCCGTTGGCGTTGGGGGTGGGGGTGCGGCGCAACTGGATACCAAACATAGTCGCCTCCGTCCTACTCTACATATACGTGCCGTGGGGTGTGGGGTTGCGTCGCAATCGCATACTAAACCTGGTCGCCTCTGTACTACCTTCAGTATATAAGGAAAGAGGCAGAGGCGCATCGGGCGGATGGGGGGTTTGGGGGTTGGCCGGGTGGCTAGGAGGGGGGATTGCACATGCTCTCTTGATCGTTCCTTCACAATTTCATTATATGTCTGGCCCATAATCAGGGCGATGGGCGAGAACCCAGGCCTGTTCATGGCAGTGGGTGTCCATCGAGCACAGACCAAGAAGGAGTATGGAAATGATCAAACGAGGCATGATGCTATTGCTGGCATGTGCTTTGGCGGTAACGACAATGGTGGCATGCGGAAGCGAATCAGGCTCGGTCTCGAGCCAGGATGCCCGGGTTGAGGTGAGCGGGGCCAGTGCCGCGACAGAAGCAGAGACGGGAGCGGTCCTGGTCGCAGATGCACTGGTCGAGAGCAGCGAAGAATCCACTCTAATCGCAGCCGAAGTCGCCGCGAACAACGTGGCGAATGATGTGGTAGAAGAAACCGTTGCGGGAAGCTCCGCAGTTGCCCTCGCGCAGTCCAGTGCGGCGCACGATGAGGTAGAAGACGAAACTTGGGATAGCGCCGCGGTGGTTCCCATCGTGCTCAATGGCAGCTCGATCTCTGTGGATGGGGACGGTGTGACCGTGGCGGGAAGCCAGGCCACCATCACGGCGGCAGGGACCTACAGCCTCAGCGGCACCCTGGCGGATGGACAGATCGTCGTCGATACCGGCGACGAGGGCCTGGTGCGGCTGGTCTTGAGCGGTGTGGTCATGCGCAGCTCGACCAGCGCGGCGATCTCTGTCCTGAATGCGGGGGAGGCGATGATCGTCCTGGCCGATGGCACGGAGAACATCGTCGCCGATGGCGAGTCCTACGTCGCGGAGGACCCGGAAGGCGACGGCCCTAACGCGGCCATCTTCAGCAAGGCCGACCTGACCATCGGCGGCGACGGATCTCTCACCGTGGATGGCAACGCCAACGATGGGATCGCCAGCAAGGATGGCCTGACCATCGCCGGTGGCACGATCACGGTGACTGCGGCCGACGATGGGATCCGGGGCAAGGACTACCTGGTGGTGCAAGACGGCACCATCACCGTGGACGCGCAGGGCGACGGCCTGGTCTCCGACGACGACGAGGACGCCACCAAGGGCACGATCACCATCGAGGCCGGCACCTTTGACATCACCTCGGGCGGGGATGCTATCCAGGCCCAAACCGCGGTGACGATTGCGGATGGGGACTTCGTGCTGGCCTCAGGAGGTGGGAGCAGTGCCCGGATCGACGAGACCAGCTCGGCCAAGGGCATCAAGGGCGTGGCCAGCGTGGAGATCGACGGCGGCACCTTCGCCATCGAGGCGGCGGATGACGGCATCCACTCCAACGGCAGCGTGACCATCGACGGTGGCGTGTTCACCATCGCGACCGGCGACGATGGCCTGCACGCCGACGCCACCCTCACCATCGACGGCGGGGACATCGAGATCACGGACTCGTACGAGGGCATCGAGAGCGCCGTGATCACCATCGAGGGCGGCGATATCCACGTGGTCTCCAGCGACGACGGCATCAACGTGGCCGGCGGCAACGATGGCTCCGGCATGATGCGCGGGCCGGGTGGCCGGCCGGGGCCGGGTGGCCGGCCACCCGCCATGGCGGCCCAGGATACCTTCGCCTATACCGGCAGCACCTATCTCTACATCAACGGCGGCACGATCGCGGTGGAGGCCGCCGGGGACGG
>JAULUH010000564.1:0-6101 GCA_032111745.1 Anaerolineae bacterium
GAAGCCTCAAGAGGCACCTGGGGCTGTGGCGCCGCCATGACGTGCTTCCGGCCCACCACCTGCACCGGGCGCAGGGGCACGAAATCCTCGGCCTGGCGTGGCCTGCCTGGCTCGACTGCCAGGCGCGCGTTCGTGGCCGGGTCAAACAGGCCCGTGATCAGCTGGTACCGGCCATCGGCCAGGGTGGCTGGCAACCGTAGGGTGTGCTGGCTACGCACCAGCTCTCCCGGCTGCCAGGTGCCGGTGGGATGCCACGTCACCGGAGGTCCCTCCCATGCCGCTGCTACCTCGCCGTGGGCGTCCAGCAGTTGCAGGAAGACTGACCAATCGCCTGCCCCTGGCAAGCCCGCCAGGGCTCGCCAGAACAGGCTCACCTCCAGGTCATCCCCCGGCGCCAGCGTGCCACTGGTGGCGCTGAAGCCCAGCAGCTGGGCCACCTCGTCCAGGCGAGCCTCCAGGGGTTGTGCGAGAGCCAGCGTGGCGGGCGATGGCGGCCTGGCCGGGGCCGAAATCGAGACTTCCCCTAACCAACCCTCGGTGCCCTGAACCTGGCCATCTGGCCCCAATACCTCCAGGGGCTGGCCCTCTTCGCCCACGCGGGTGCTCACCCACAGCTGGTAGGTGCCGGGTGGTGTGCCTGAGGGTATCACCAATCCTAATAGGTCGGGGCCGGCAGCCGTGAACGGCGTGAAGTCCTGGCTGGCCCAGGTCCGGCCATCGGCGTCGGCCAGCCGCAGGCTGACCCGGCGCCCGGGTGCGCTGCTGGCATTCTCCCAGCCCAAGGTAAAGAGGACCGCCTCATTGGTCGCTGCCAGGTCCGTTGGGTCCACGGTGGCGTCCACCAGGCGCAGACCGTTGGCGAACTCCAGCGGGGTCCCTGGGCTGCCGGCTGCCGCGCCTGCCGGACCGGGCGCTGCCCAGCCTGTCAGCCGGGTGCTGGGGCTATACCAGCGATTGGCCAGCAGATGGGCGCGTTGGCCCAGGTGGCCTTCCACCGCCCGTTCCAAGAATCCTCCCAGGGCCAGGTGTTCCGGAAACCAGACATGCCCGCGCGCCAGGGCATCCTCCAGCGCCTCGGCCACCGCCGGTCCCCATGCCGGCTCCGGCGAGAGCACAGGCTGCGGTCCGCTGGGATCGCCATAGCTCCAGAAGTAACCCACCTGCCAGGGAAACACGGCGAAAACCGTGTCCTGCGGCCTGCCCCACTGGTTTACCTGCCCGATCAAAGGCCGGTAATCCTCCCCCTGGTAGCGAGGCACGACATAATACGCGGCCAGGGAAAGCGCGGCCAGCCCGGCGAACACCAACAGCGCCACCGGTGCCAGCGCCGGGCGCCCCGGCGTCAGCCGGGGCTGCGCGGCCACAACGCTCACGGATAGCAGCAGCACATAAACCGGCAGGCCCAACAGCAGCAGGCGCTCACCCCGTACCGGGAAGAAGGGAAATGACAGGTTGACCAGCCAGCCCAGCCCTAACACCGTCGCCAGGGTGATCAGCAGGAACCCCACAGTGTCGATCGCGCCCGGGTCTGGCTGCCTGGCCAGGCGTATCCAGGCCCAGGCCAGCGGCACCAGCCCCAGCAGGCCGATAAACCACCACGGCGCCAGCGGGCCCTCCAGGTGCCCGGCGCCAAATGCCGAGAGGTGGCGGGCCAGGTAAGCTATCAGGCCCAGGGGGCGATCGGAATCGGCGATGATCTTCTGGGAGACATAGGACACCAGGCGTGGGGTGGCGTAGAGCAGCCAGGGCAGGACCAGCAGCGCGATCATCCCCTGGGCCCCCACCCAGGCCCCTACCGCCCGCCACGGCGCGCGCTGCTGCCATAGGATCCATAGTCCGGCCAGGGCCAGGCCGGCGGCCAGGAAGGCGGCATAGTACTGGGTGTACAGCGCCAGGGCCAGCGCCACGACGTAGCCCACGAGATAGCGCGCCGGCCAACGAGTCCCCAGGCTCGTGCCGGTAACTCCCGGTGGCTGCTCCAGGCGCACGCCGAGCCAGCGCGCCGCCATGCCTGTACCCAGCAGCGCCCACACCACCACCAGGGCGTACATGCGCACTTCCTGGGCATAGAAGATGTGGAACGGGTTGATAGCCAGCAGGAAAGCAGCCAGCAGGCCGGCCGGCCTGCCGCCGAGGAAGCGCCCGGTGCTGTAGGCCAGGGCCACCGCCAGCACCCCGGCAGCTACCGAAAACAAGCGCAAGGCGGCCGGTGCCAGCCCCAAGAGCTGGCTCCAGCCGCCGAGCAAGGCATAGTATAGGGGGGGATGGATATCCTCGGCGGTCAGCCGCACCATGTCCGCCAGCGGCTGGTGGGCGAACCACACGCTGTAGCCCTCATCCCACCACAGCGGCTGGTAGTCCAGGCGCACCACCCGCAACCAGAGGGCCAGGGCCAGGATGGCCACCAGGATCAGGGCTGTCTGGCGAGCTACCTTTGGGTGAGGACGATATACAGCCACTTGGGGTCGCTATCAGCCGGCTCGAAGGGTACCACAGGTGAGACCCGCCTGCCACCTCCGTCCACCAACCAGACCGCGTAGCTGTTGCCGGCCAGCCCGGCCTGGCCGGCGGTATCGAACTCCAGGTTGATCTCGCGGAAATCGTCGGAGCCCGCGCTGGGGGCGCTGTACTCCCAGGCCCGGCTGCCGGTTTGGCGTGATAGCCACTGCTGGCCAGTGGTCTCGTTGCGGACCCGCAGATAGAAGCCGCCCAGCGGTTGGTCGCTGGCGTCGCCTACCTTGGCGCCAACCCGCAGATAGTCGTTGTCGCCGAAGGGGAATTCCTCGCTCTGGGTCAGCTCAAAGGGGGTGGTCTCCCCTTCGCCCGCTCCCTCTGGCGTGGCTTCGGGTGCTGGTGCCGTGTCCGCGGGCTGAGGCGTCTCCGTGGCGGTGGGTTGGGGCGTTGGCGTGGGCGCAGGTGTGGCCGTGGGCAGGTCGGGTGCCAGGGCCACCCGTTCCACCGGGCCCTCAGGCGCCACCAGCTCATCAGAGACCCAGCCGGGCTGGCCATCCACACAACACACCTGCCACCAATCGCCGGCCTCGTTGCGGCCGACAATCTCCAGGCGGGTATCCTGTGGTGCCTGGCTCAGCACGTCGAAATCGGTGCCCGGCCCTGCGCGCAGGTTGACCAGGGGCCTGGCGACCACGGCAAATGGCTTGGGCTCGGGGGTGTCCGTGGGAGTTGGTGCCGGTGGGATGTTGGCAGCCACTGCCACCGCCTCCACCGCACCATCTGTGGCCACCGCCTCGGCTTGAATCCACACCTCCTGGCCGTTCAGACAGCAAACCAGCCACCAGGCACCGTCGTCACTACGGGCGACGATAGCCAGCTCTACGCCGCTGGTCAGCTCGCCAGCATCGTCATAGGCTGTGCCTGGCCCTGAGCGGGCGCGCGCCGTGGCGTCTTGGACCACAGCCAGGGGGATCACCGTAGGAGCTGGCTCCGGAGTGTCCACGGGTGGTGCGGAGGCATCCACAGGTGGCGCCGCCGGGGTCGGCGCAGCGGCCGCAGAGCCAGCTGCCTGATCAAAGCTCACTGGGGTGGCCGTAGCCTCGGCCACCCCAGGCAATGGCTCAGGTAGCGCAGGCGTCAAGATGACTGGGGTAGGGGTAAAGGTTGGGCGCAGTGCTCGCTGCGGAGCCGGGGTCGGCGTGGGCATGTCAACCAGCTCGTTGATCAACGCGCAGCCCGGCGTGAGCAGGAGCATCAATAGCGCTACCAGCAGAACTGGTCTTGGCGATCGCAAACCGTCAAACCTCCTGGGTGCCAGCCTGAGAGGCGGAACCTAGTGTTCTTGAGCGGCTGGCAGCCGCAAGCTATGCGTAGCCACGTGCCTGGGCATAACCGGGCAGCCCGTCCTGGACTTTCCTGGCGGCCCGCACCAAACCATCCCAGGCTGCCGGCAGGTATCGCGTATCATAGCACAATCGGCCGCGGCGTCCAACAATGGTGATGGGGCGCACTCACTGGGCGCTGTGGAACCCCACAAAGACCTCGCGCAGATCGCTCGAGTCCTCGGTTCGAAAGCTCACCTCTGGGGAAATCGGCGTGCCGTTCTGATCCACCAGGTAGATGGTCCAGTCGGCGGTACCTGCAGCCGGCGCATATTCATATTTCAGGTTGTACTCGCGGCGCCGGTTGTTGAAGGCCTGGCTGTCGGGCACGAAGGGCGCGGACCATTGGATGGTCCATCCGGTCGTATCGGGCTTGCTCACGTCGACCCCGTCCCGCAGCACCCGCAGGCGCAGGTCTCCCACTGGCTGCACATAGGGCTTGCGGCCGCTATAAGCCCTGACCCAGACCGTGAGCCACGGATTCGTGGTTGGGAAGTACTCCGGGCCTGCGTCCAACACGAAGGGGCGGGGCGGCGGGGGTGCTGTGGCGGCAGGCGCCGGGGTGGGCGCTGGAGCGGTCGCCACCACCGGCGGGGGCTGAGGCGCTGATTCAACTGGGATCGCATCCATGGACCCGAATGGCGTGACCAGCGACGCGCTAATCCACACCTGCTGGCCATCATAGCAACAGACCTTCAACCAGGTGGCGGTCTCGTTGCGCCCGATGACGTCGTACAGGTCCCCCGCAGTAGCCTGGCCGATGATGGGATACGCCAGGCTCGGCCCCTGACGCACATTCACGTTCTGATTCTGTACCTCAATATAGGGAATCGGCGTTGGCGTGGGCAGTGGCGTCGGCGTGTCGGCAATTGGCGTGTTCGTCGGCGGGGGTGGCGGCGTCGGCGTCAGGGTAGGCAGGTTGACGGCAGCTTCCACCGTCAGAGTAGTGATAGCGGCCGGCGGGAGCTGCCCGGGTGGCAGCGGGGTCCACGTTGGCAGCGGCGGCAGCGATACGCGGGTGGGCGTGGGCGTAGGGTCCCCCACCAGCGTCTGGCCCAGGGAACAACCCAGGTTGCTGAGCAGCAGGACCAGGGCAAGGACTGCCAGCCGGAGCATGCCGGCGCTGCGAGTTGATCGACACATGGGCAGGCAGTATAACACAGACCAGGCCCCTGTCAAACTTGCCGTTTCGCCGCCTGTGGTGTATTATCTGTCTTTGCCATGAGGCCGCCAGGATCCGGGTGGCTGACGTTTTTTTGAGGAGCGGAGTTCCATGAATGTCTTGTTGAAGAAGGATGTCGACAGCCTCGGTCATGCCGGTGATATCAAGAAGGTCGCCGATGGCTATGCCCGCAACTATCTCTTCCCCCAGGGACTGGCCATCCCGGCCGATAAGGGCGCGGCCAAGCAGGCTGAACAGCTCAAGGCTGCCGGAGAGCGTCGCCGCGAGCGCGAGCGCAATGCCGCCATGTCCTACGCCGAAAAACTCCAGGCCCTGACCCTGACTTTCAAGGCCCGCGCCGCAGACACCGACCGCCTGTTTGGGTCGATCACGGCAGCCGACATCGCCCTGGCCGTCGAGCAGGCCACCGGTCGGGAGCTGGACAAGCGCCAGATCCATTTGGAGCATCCCCTGCGCCAGCTCGGCACCCACCAGGTGCCGGTGCGCCTGATGGCCGGCGTGGAGCCGGAGATCACCGTGGTGATCGAGCGCGAGGGCGAAGCAAAGCCTGCCGCAGTGCCACAACCCGCCGCGCAGGAAGCTGCGTCTGTCGATGAGGCCGCCGAGGTGGTGTAAGCCCCCGCTGTCGCAGCGTTGGGATCCAACTCCGCTGCTGAGCCAAGGAAGCTGCTTGACCCCATGCCTGAGGCGTGGGGTTTTTGCTGCCTCTCGCCTGTGGCCGTCAGGGCCGCGCCTTGAAATCGAACCGATGGCTAGGGCTTCCAGGCCAGATCCATGACGGCCAGGTTTTCAAAGCCGTCCTCTACTGGCCGGTAGACTATCACCTGCAGGCCATCCGGGACCTGGCCTCCCGGCAGCGCCACGACATAGTCGTCGACCACCACCTCGCCCGGCGTCCACCGGCTCGTGGGGTAGAAGCCCTGCACGGGATGCACATGATCGACCAGAACGGCACCGCCATCAGGCTGCGAGATAAGCTGGCCGTCCTGTGTCGGGCGCACCGACACACTCCAATCCACCGCCACCGGGCCGGTGGCCCGCCAGACCAGGCGCACGCGCCAGGCATTGCCGGCCGCCTCAGC
>JAULUH010000565.1:0-2353 GCA_032111745.1 Anaerolineae bacterium
CGGCGGGGCCGAGGACACCGGCGTTGGCGAAGAGGAGGTGGACGGGGCCGAGGGCGGATTCGGCGGTGGCGACGGCGGCCTCGACGGCGGCGGGGTCACGGACGTCGAGCTGACGGCCGAGGGCGTAGCCGCCGGCGGAGGTGATCTCGTGG
Source organism: Anaerolineae bacterium (assembly GCA_032111745.1). GTDB lineage: Bacteria > Chloroflexota > Anaerolineae > JAAEKA01 > JAAEKA01 > JAULUH01. The sequence continues at coordinate 153 of JAULUH010000565.1, forward strand.
GCGACGGCGGAGGCGGAGGTGGAGTCGAGGTCGGCGACGGCGACGGCGGCGCCGAGGGAGGCCATGCGGAGGGCGAGGCCGCGGCCGATGCCGCTGCCGGCACCGGTGACGAAGGCGACTTTGCCGTGGAGGTCAGGAGATAGCTGCGACATTGGTCTCAGGCAGGATTTAGCTGAGCTGCAACGCGATCCCACATACTAAATTTCCCGGATAAACAATTACCGGTACATGGGAGAAGGTGCAGCGCGAGCGGTGTTGGCAGGCAATGAGGGTCGGGACATAGTGTATTACAACTCGCCACGTTGCGCCAATACGATGATTGGCCCTCAACGCCATTGACAGAGTGTGGTATGCTTAAGGCAGAAGTCGCAGCTCATCCTGGCATGCCCCACGGCCGGCCCAGTTTCATTGCGGAGGCACACCCATGGCACACTATGCTGAACAGGTCGCCCAACGCCTGGCGGAGGTGTACGCCAGCCACAGCGTCGCGGAGACGGCGGAGCTGGACGCGCTGCGCATGGTGCTGTGCTCGGACCTGCACAAGGGCCAGCGGGACAAGGCGGATGACTTTCTGCTGGTGGAGCCCACGTACGTGGCGGCACTGGAGAGCTACTGGCAGGAGGGGTATGCGCTCTATTTGCTGGGGGACATCGAGGAGCTGTGGGAGTGCTGGCCGGCGCCGGTAGTGCGGGAGTACCAGGGTGTGCTGACGCGCGAGCAGGCCTTTGCGGCGGCGCCCGGGCGGTATCGCCGGCTGGTGGGCAACCACGACGACCTGTGGTATGACCCAGAGCAGGTGGTGCGGCACCTGGGGTCGTACCTGGCCGGCGCGGCGGTGGTGGAGGGGCTGCGGCTGGCGGTGCAGGAGGATGGGCAGGCGTTGGGGGAACTGTTCCTGGTGCACGGGCACCACGGCTCGCCGGACGCCGATCGTTTCGCGCGGATCTCGCGCTTGATCGTGCATTACATCTGGCGGCCGATCCAGCGGGTGCTGAATATCCGCACCAGCACGCCCAGCAACGACTTCGAGCTGCGCCAGAAGCACGAGTTGGCCATGTATGCCTATGCTGCGGGCCGGCCGGGGCTGGTGCTGGTGGCCGGGCACACGCATCACCCGGTGTGGGAGGGGCTGGGGCTGGAGCAGGCGGTGCAGCGGGAGGTGGCGGCGGGCGCGGTGATGCCACAGGTGGACGCCATGTGGCTGCGGGAGCAGGAGGCGGGCGCGGTGGCATTGCCGGGGGCGAAGCCGTGTTATTTCAACACGGGGTGTTGCTCGTATGGGGACGGGTCGATGACGGCGCTGGAGCTGGCGGAGGGGGAGATCAGGCTGGTGCGCTGGGAGGGGCCGGCGGCGCCGCGACGGGTGGTGTTGTTCAGGGCGGCCCTGCGGGAGGTGTTAGCGGCGGTGGGGTAAGGCTGGCTCAGGCTGGAACACGGACTCCGGAGCTTACCGCAGAGGTCATGAAGGACGCAGAGGGGAAAAGGGACCGGAGGAGCCGGAGCGGACACCGGGCCGGAACACGGACGAACACGGACGGCGGAGGTGAACGGTAGGGTCGGGTGAGATGCCCTGGTGAGATGCCGGCCAGGGACTGGCTGTGGCCGAGGGACGGGAGCAGGCTTGGGCGCGGGAGTCATGGCAGAGCGGGCTACAGCTGGACGGCCAGGCTGGTGGCCCAGGCGCGGATGGCGGGCCAGTCGCGCAGGTCGCTGGCCGGCGCGTCGCCGGCGAGCACGTTGATGGGGAAGCGCATACGGCCAAACCGTAGTCGCGCAGGGCGACGGCGATGGCCTCGGCAACTTCCGGCGTGGAGCCGTAGTGTGTGGCGTATCCGACCAGGACCGCTGTGGGCATAGGGGTGCTCCTTGGGCGATGGCGGGGAGAAGCGTGGATGGGCCTATTCTACGCCTGGCAACCCGCGCGCGCAAGCCAAGGGAAGCGGAGGGGCGTTAGACTGGTCCAGTTTTCCGAAACTGGACCAGTCTGGTATAATCCGCGCCATGAGTCGCTTCTCGTTCTCACGTCAGTCACGCGTGCTGGAGGCAGGGTTATGAGCAACGGCGATAGCAGGGCAATGGCTAGGGCTGAGGAGGCCGGGATGTCGGAGCGGCTGCAGAAGGCCCGGGAGCTGACCACGATGACGGTCGGCGGCGCGCGGGTGACGGCCAGCAGCACCGCGGACGCTGTGGCGGAGCAGGCC
>JAULUH010000566.1:0-15730 GCA_032111745.1 Anaerolineae bacterium
CAGGAAGGTCTCGTGCGGTGCTTTGTGTACCTGGCGCGCGGCGACGCTGCGCACCTTTTCCAGCTCCTTCATCAGGTTGTACTTGGTGTGCAGGCGGCCGGCCGTGTCGATGAAGAGCAGGTCGGCTTGCCGGCTCTCCTGGCTGGCGCGGATGGCATCGAACACCACCGCGCCCGGGTCGGCACCCTGGCCCTGGGCGATGACGTCCACGTCAATCCGGTCGCCCCAGATCTCCAGCTGGCGCACAGCGGCGGCCCGGAAGGTGTCGGCGGCGGCGATGATCACCTTGCGCCCTTCGTCCTTGTACAGCTTGGCCAGCTTGGCGATGCTGGTAGTCTTGCCCGAGCCGTTCACCCCGACCACCAGCACCACGGTGAGGAGCCGCGGCTCGTCGATGCCCAGCGCGTCCGCGGTGTAGAGCAGGGCCAGCATCTCCTGCTTCAGCACCTCCTGAGCCTGGTCGGCCCGCTTGATGCCCTCCCGGCTCACCCGCTCGCGCACGCGCGCCACCAGATCCAGGGTGGTCTCCACGCCCACGTCGCCCATGATCAGGATCTCTTCCAGGTTTTCCCAGGTCTCCTCGGTGATCTCATTGGCCTGGAAGATGGTACCCAGGCGGCCGAGAATGCCGCCCCGGGTCTTTTCGAGGCTGTCATGAATTCGGCGCTCGTCGTTTTGCTGTTCCTCTTTGGTGCGACGAAACAGGTTCATCACGGTGGTGTCGGCTCCTCCGGCAGGTCATAGTGTGAAGTTCATTATACCGCCGCGGCCCCAAAACCCGAAACCATCCGACGGGCGAGGTGAACCTTGGGCATTTGCCAGCGCTGTGCTATAATTCGCAGCCATTAACCATGTATGCTGACAGTCTTCCTTTTGAACAGGGCCGCGGCGGCGGACGTGGGCAAACGGAAGTCGGCCAGCCCCGGAGCCCACTGTATGCATGACGGCAAGATGAGTGCAGGCCATCCGCTGCAGGAGGCTGCCCGGCGGTTTGAACAAGCCTCTGGCCTGCACTTCGACGACAAGACCCTGTTGCAGCGGGCCCTGACCCATCGCTCATACCTCAACGAAAGCCGGGAGTTCTTGCTCGCCGACAACGAGCGGCTGGAGTTCCTGGGCGATGCGGTGCTGGACTTCCTGGTCGGCGAGTATCTCTACAACCGCTTCCCAGAGATGCGCGAGGGGCAGTTGACCAACTTGCGCGCCTCGCTGGTGCGCCAGGAGACCCTGGCCCAATTCGGCGCGCGGCTGGACCTGGGAAACTACCTGTTGATGGGCCGCGGGGAGGCTGACATGGGCGGCCGCCAGCGGCCGGCCATCCTGTGCGGCGCGTTCGAGGCCCTGGCCGGCGCACTCTATCTGGACCAGGGATTCACGGCGGTCAAGCGGTTGATCATGCCCCTGATCGACCCCATCCTGCCCAGCCTGGCGCGCTCGGTCGAGAAAAAGGACGCCAAGAGCCGGCTGCAGGAGCTGTGCCAGGCCACTCTGCACACCACTCCCCAGTATCGGACCGCCGGCACGGAGGGCCCGGATCACGCCAGGGTGTTCACCATGAACGTCCTGATCGACGGCGAGGTCTGGGGCACCGGGCAAGGCCCATCGAAGCGCATTGCATCCCAGGAGGCTGCTGCCAGCGCGGTCTGCCGGCTGGAGGCCCTGTTTCCGTGATCTCTCAGCGCAGGTCCCTCCTGGTCACCGGTGCCAGCGGCTTGCTGGGACAAGAGGTTGTCCGCCAGGCCGTGGACAGCGGCAGCTTTCAATCGGTGTGGGGCACCCGGCTGACCCGTGAGATTCCCATGCGGGGAGTACGACCGGTGGTCCTGGACGTCACCAATCCAACCGCGGTCTTTCAGCTGGTGGGCGACGTGCTGCCCCAGGTGATCATCCACACTGCCTATGACAAGCGGGACGACTATCTCGACACGGTGACGGTAGCCGGCACCCGGCACGTGGCGCAGGCCGCGGCCACAGTGGGGGCGCGGCTGGTCCACGTCTCCTCCGACCTGGTGTTAGACGGCGAGCATGCGCCCTACGACGAGAGTGCGGAGCCGGCGCCGCTTCATGCCTATGGCAGAGCCAAGGCCGAGGCCGAGATGATCGTGTGGCGAGAGGTACCCACGGCGGCGATTGTACGCACTTCCCTGATTTGCCACCTCGACCCCCTTGATCTGGCCAGCGCCTGGATAGTGGAGAGCCTGCGCCAGCAGCGGCCGATCACCCTGTTCACGGATGAGCTGCGCAACCCGGTGTGGCTGAAGGATCTGGCCGCAGCGCTGTTGGAGCTGAGCCTCAGTGACTATGCGGGCCGGATTCATGTGGCGGGCCCCCAGGCTCTCAGCCGCTATGAGATGGGGGCACGCCTGGCGACGCATTTCGGCCTGGATCCATCGGGCATTGTCGCCGGGTTGAGCCGGGACAGTGGCGTGCTGCGCCCGCGGGATTGCCGGCTGGATACCAGCCTGGCGCAGCGGCTGCTCAGCACGCGGCTAAGAAGCTTCGACGAAGGTCTACGCGATGATGATCGATGACGTGCCGCCGGAGGTGGCAGCGGAACAGGACATGGAGGCCGATGCGGTGTCTGGCTACCATGTGCTGGACGACTGGGTGGTCTATCCGGTGTTGGTGCTGGGCACGATGCTGGCCGCAATACCCAGCATGCTGCTGGGACAGCAGTTCTGCCTGCCGGTGCTGCCGGTGATGGTCATCGCCCCTCTGTTTCTGTGGGCTGTACGCTTGGGCCGACCGCGCCGCGCCATCGGCCTGGCTGGAGTGTGGGCTGTTGCCCTGGCGCTCACGGTCCTGGTGGCCAGCCTGCTGCTGCCCGCACAGGCTGGCCAGGCCATCTGGCGTGGCCTGGAGATTCGCTCAGAGCTGCTGGCCTGGATCGGCACCGGCGTGCCTCCGGAGGGCGAGGTGTTGGGGCTACCCCTCAGCCTGCCCACCATGGTGCTGCAGGCGTTGGCGGTGTTGGGGGGCTCCCTGCTCAGTGCCGGCGTGGCCGGCCTGGTCGTCGACGCCTTGACGATCAACGCCACCAGCTATGTGGCGGCTAGTATCATGGCCCAGGCCAGCAATCCGCTGCTGGCTATCCTGGTAGCCTGGCCGATCTGGACCATCGTGCGTGTCCTCGGCTACATCGTGTGCGGCGCGGTGCTGGCCGAACCCTTCTTCAGTAGCCGGCTGCTGTTCGGCACAGCCCGGGAGCCATCGCCGGCCCGGCCAGATTCACTCACAGAGTGGTGGCAGCGCCGGCGCCGCCTGCTGCTATCCGGCCTGGGGCTCATCGTCCTGGCTATAGTCCTGCAGCTCATGCTGGGCGCACCATGGACTGCGCTGGTGCGCAGGCTAACCGGCCTGGAGGGATAAGGGATGGCCTCGGAGCGGCCTCAATTGATCCTATGCGCCTCAAAGAACTAGAACTACACGGCTACAAGACCTTCGCGGGCAAGACACGGTTTGTGTTTCAGGGTGGATTGACGGCCATTATTGGCCCCAATGGCTCGGGCAAGTCCAACGTCGCCGACGCCATCCAGTGGGTATTGGGCGAGCAAAGCTATACCAGCCTGCGGGCCAAGCGTAGTGAGGACATGATCTTCAGTGGCTCCAACGAGCGGTCGCGCATGGGGATGGCCCAGGTAACCCTGACCCTGGACAACCTGGACGGCTGGCTGCCCATCGACTACGGCGAGGTAGTGATTGGCCGGCGCACCTACCGCTCGGGCGAGAACGAATACTACCTGAACGGCGCCAAGGTGCGCCTGCGTGATATCACAGACCTGCTCAGCCAGTCGGGCCTGAGCAAACGGACCTACACCGTCATCGGCCAGGGTCTGGTCGACCAGGCCCTGTCGCTGCGTCCCGACGAGCGCCGCGCCCTGATCGAGGAAGCGGCCGGCATCACCGGCCACCAGGGCAAGCGCGGCAGTGCGCTGCGCCAGCTCGAGGAGACCCGCCACAACCTGGAGCGGGTACAGGACATCCTGGAGGAAATCGAGCCCAGGCTGCGCTATCTGAAGCGCCAGGCGGAGCGGGCCGAGGAACGCATGCAGGTCCAGGCCGACCTGGATACCCAGCTACGCCTCTGGTACGGCCATCGGTGGCACCAGGCCGTGGCGCAGCTACAACTTGTGGTGCAAGGGGAGAGCGAGGCGCGGGTGGCCGTGGAGGCGCGGCGCAGCCTGTTGCACCGGCTCGCCGAGACCGACGAGTCCCTGCGCCAGCGCCATGGGGTGCTGCGCGTGCAGCTAGGGGACTGGCACCGGGAGAGCGCGGCGCTGCACAGCCGGTCTGAGGTGGTCCAGCGCGAGCTGGCCGTCGGCAGCGAACGCCTGCGCCAGCTCAAGGCGCGGCGAGAGGACCTGGAGCGGGAGCTGGAGCCGATGGAGGACCGGCTGGCCGGGCAGCAGGAGCAGGTGCAGGCTGTGGAGGCCGCTCTGAACAGGGAGCGGGCTGAGCTGGCGGCGCTGCACCAGCAGGTGGCTGAATCCCAACGTAACCTGGGTGGCGTGGAGGCGCAGCGTGCCACCCACCGGCAGCGGCTGGCCAGAGCGCAGGAGGCGGTTGCGAAGCTGGGCGCGGAGCTGGCTGGCCTGCAGCGCCGCCTGGTGGAGCAGGAGAGCCGCCAGCGCACCATGGCCGAGGAGCATCAGCGGCTGCAGGCGGAGCTCGAGGCGGCGGAGACCAGCCAGGCTGACCTGGCGCCGCAGATCGCACAAGGACAGGCCCGCCTGGCGGAGATCGAGGGCCAGAGCCGGTCCCTGGCCGATCAGCGACAGGCCCAGGTGCAGGGTATCGCCATCACCGAAGGGAAGGTGGCCCAGCTAGCCGAGGAGCTGGCCCGCCAGCGCCGGCATAGCGAGCGTTTGCAGGACCAGCTGGAGCTGCTGCAGCGCCTGCACGACGAGGGCGAGGGTTACAGCGGCGGAACCAGGTCAATTTTGCGCTCAACCCGCAGCGCCCACCTGACCGGCATCATCGGCACCGTGGCCGACCAGTTGCGGGTGCCGGCGGAGCTGGAGGTGGCTATCGAGACCGCGCTGGGTGGCCGCTTGCAGGACGTCATCGTGGAAGCGTGGGCGGATGCCGAGGCCGCGATCGCGTGGTTGAAGGGCAGCGGGGGGGGCAGAGCTACCTTTTTGCCCCTGGATACCCTACGTACCAGCCCGCGGCTGCCGCGCGCCACGGGCCCAGGGGTGATCGGGGTTGCGGCAGACCTGGTGCAGGTCGAGCCTCGCCTGGCGGGGTTGCTGGAGTACCTGTTGGGCCGGGTGGTGGTGACCCATGATCTGGCTACGGCCCGCCGGGTATTGGATGCCGGCCGTGAGCGCCCCACTGTCGTGACCCTGGAGGGCGATATCGTGCGGCCTGGCGGCAGCGTCAGTGGTGGCAGCTCAGCCAAGCGCCAGGATCAGGGCGTCCTGGCCCGGGAGCGGTCGTTGCGAGAGATGCCTGTGCAGATCGACATAGCGCAGCGGCAGCTGGCGGAGCTACAGCAGGCGGCGGCACAGCTGGAGGATGCGCTGCAGGCCCAGCGCCGGGACCTGGCGGAGCATGACCTGCGCCTCTCTGAGAGCGCCCGCCTGCAGCAGCTAGAGGGCGCGGCACTGGCCAAGCTGCAGGGCCAGGCTGGGCAGATCGCGCGGGAGCTGACCTGGCGCTTGGACCGGCTGGCGGCCACGGAAAAGGCCATGGCTGGCCTGGATGCTGCCATGGACCAGGGGAGGGAAGGCCTGGCCGGGTTGGAGCAACGGATAGAGGATGCCCGCGCAGCGGGAGCCGGGGCAGAAACGGATCTGGCTACCCTGGATACGGCTCAGCTGGCCGCCGAGGTGATGCAGCGACGCAGCGCAGCCAATGTCGTGGCCACCCGGGTCAGCAGCCAGGAGCAGATGCTCGCCAGCCAGTTGCGCGAGCTGTCACAGGTGGAGCAGGAGATCCAGTTGAAACAGGCGCGCATGGGGGTCCTGCACGAGGAGCAGACCGGCCTGCAGAGCGCGCTGGAGGAACAGAGGTCAGCGGCGGCCGGGCTGAGCGCGGAGATCGAGGCCTACCAGCGGCGCATTGGGCCGGCCGAGGATGAGCTGGCCGCGCTGGAGGCCGAGCGCAGCCAGCTGGCCGCCGAGGAGCTGGCGCAGCGCCAGGCCAGTGATCGCGAGGAAGATTTGCACTACCGGGCGCAGCTGGCCCTGCAGCGCAGCCAGGATGAGCTGGCCCACCTGCGGGCCGAGATCGACCACGACGTTGGGCTGGTGGAGCTGGAGCGGGGCGATCTCGTCGATAGCCAGCCGCCGCTGCCTTTGCGGCCGCTGGTCGAGCGGCTGCCGGCAATTGAGGTCCTGCCGGAGGGTGTCGACCAGGAGATCCGGCGCCTGCGCAGCCTGTACAGCCGCTTGGGCAGCGTCAATCCCAATGCGCCCGAGGAATACGCGGCGGCCCAGGAACGACACGAGTTCCTGACCACGCAGGCGGCAGATCTAAACGAGGCTGCGGCCAGCCTGGAGACGGTGATCAAGGAACTGGACGAGGTGATGCAACAGGAGTTCCTCACCACCTTCTGGTCGGTGGCCCGCCAGTTCAAGGATCAGTTCACGGCCCTGTTCGGCGGCGGCACCGCCCGCCTGGAGCTGAGCGAGCCGGACATCCCCCTGCAGAGCGGCATCGAGATCGTCGTGCGCCCCCCCGGCAAGCGGGCCCAGCCCCTGCCTCTGCTCAGCGGTGGTGAGCGCAGCCTGACCGCGGCAGCATTGATCCTGGCCATCTTGAAGGTCAGCCCTCCACCCTTCTGTATCCTGGACGAGGTGGATGCGGCGCTGGACGAGGCCAACATCAATCGCTTCCGGGCCGCGCTGCGCGAGGTGGCGGAGCAAACGCAGTTCATCGTCATCACCCACAACCGGGGCACCATCGAGGTTGCCGATACCATCTACGGCATCTCTATGGGCAGCGATAGCACCTCCCAGGCGCTCTCGCTGCGCCTGGAGGAACGGGCGGGCCAGCGGGAGCTGGTGGCGGCGTGACGCGCTGGCTGAAGCTGGCCGGCGTATTGACCCTGTGGGCCCTGAGCTTCATCCTGAACGAGGTGGCGCTCGGCAGCCTGGGACCGGCGGCAGTGGTCGCCGGCCGCTGGACCGTGACCTCGCTGTTGCTCCTGGGACTGCTGGGGGCACGGCAACAGCTGCCAGCCTTCGGCGCTGCGCTGCGGCAAGACCTGGTGCCATTTACCGTGCTGGGCGTGGTAGGGGTAGCCCTGCTATACGGCCTGCAGGTAGCCGGCCAGGCCCGTACCAGCGCTATCAACACCGGGTTGCTGGCCAACATGGTGGGTGTCTTCACCGCCCTGCTGGCCGTGGCCTTCCTGCACGAACGGCTGCGCTGGACCGGCTGGGCCGGCATCTTTCTGGCCCTGGCCGGAGCCTGGGTGGTGAGCACGGGTGGGCTGCGCCTGGACGTACAGGGTGTCGCAGTGGTAGGCGACCTGCTGGTGCTGGCCTCCTCATTCGTGGCGGCGCTGTATTTCGTGCTGGGCAAGCGGCTGGTGGAGCGCTATCCGCCGTTGATCGTCACCTCGGCCGCAGCTATCCTCGGCACAGCGGCCTTGATCCCACTGGCCCTGCTGGAGGACCAGTGGCGGTCGCCCACCTGGCCGGGCGTCGTAGCCGTGCTGGTGCTGGCGATTGGCCCGGGGCTGCTGGCCAACCTGTGGTGGTGGCAGACGGCGCAGTGGCTGGACGCCAGCCGGGCGGCCGTGTACGTGTACCTGATTCCGCTGATCACCATGGTCTTCGCCGTCGTCCTGTTGCACGAGCCGCTGGTGCCGGCTCAAATCGCCGGTGCCGCGCTGGTGCTCTTTGGCGTAGGGCTGGCCGAGCGCGGCCGGCCGGCCCCTTGAAACGCCCTTTCCTCTGAACAGTGTGGAGAGACTCATGAACTGTCCGACCTGCAGCCACGAAGTCGAGCCTGGCGGCGACCTATGTCCGAACTGCGGGCAGGCCTTATGCCCGGAATGTGGGGCTGCCATCGACGAAAACGCCACGGCCTGCATGAACTGTGGCATCGAGTTCGACCTGCTCTGCCCTCGTTGTGAGGGGGTGGTCACGATGCACGACGAGGTTTGCCCGAGCTGCGGCCTGCGCTTCGTATTCCCCTGCCCGCACTGTGGCGTCGAGGTGAATATCGGCGACGACAGCTGTCCGGCCTGCGGCGGCGACATCTGCCCCGAGTGCGGCGCGGCCCTGGAACCCGACGATCCCAGCTGCCCCGAGTGTGGCGCCGTGTTCGGCTTCGTCTGTCCCAAGTGTGCGGCCGCGGTGGCGCCTGAGGACACGGCCTGTCCTAACTGCGGTGCGGTGCTGGAGGAGCTAGAGATGGACGCTACGTTGCCTGCACCGGCAGCAGTGGTGAGCGTGGCCCTGGCGGACGGGACGGGCGTGGCGGTCCAGGACTTTGCGCCGCTCCGGTCCATGCCCTGCCCGCGCTGTGGCAGCGAGCTGTTCGTCGAGGATGGCATGTGCCCGATGTGTGCCCAGATCATCTGCCCTCGCTGTGGCACGGCTGTGGCCGACGACGCGCAAAGCTGCCCGGCCTGCCAGCTGCCCCTGGTCTTCAGCTGTCCGGGCTGCGGGTTTGAGCTGATGGCCGCAACCGGTGTGTGTCCGGACTGTGGGCGCAGCTTCATGCGGGTCTGCCCCCGCTGCGGGGAGCGGTTGTTCGGCGCCGCGCAGCGCTGCGGGAACTGCGGCCGGGAGCTCCACCTGGAGGGCCGGCTGGTGGCCGACTTCGTCGACGTGGCCGGTGTGCTGGCGATGACCGTGTGTCCGGCATGCAAGACCAAGTACCCACGGCGGGAAGGGGTGTGTCCGGGCTGCCAGGCGCGGATCTGCAGCCAGTGTGGTCTGATGATCGATCATGCGGAAGAGGCCTGCCCGCGCTGTGGGGCGGCCGTGGCTCCATTGCCCACCTTTGCCTGCCCGGCCTGCGGCGGCGCGGTCGGCGCGGGCAGCGGGGAGTGCCCCCATTGCGCGGCGCCGCTGTGCCCTCAGTGCGGCGGCGTGGTATCCGAGGACGCCACGGAGTGTTTCCGCTGCGGGGCGCAGATCGGGCTGTATTGCCCCGAGTGCGGCCGCGAGGTAGGCGAGGACGACGAGGCATGCCCCTACTGCGGCATCGCCTTTGAAATGGATTTGTAGGGACATGAACGGCGGTGTAGGCCGGGCTGCGGCAGCCCGGCCTGCACCGCCGTTCATGTCCCAGTCGTGGGGGACGTCCGGCCTAGGTGCGGCGGTAGGCTGCGTAGAGAGCGGCTGCGCTGGAGGCCAGGACGATGGCTATGAGCAGCTGGGCCAGCCAGAAGAAGATGCCAAAGCCGGCCTTGGTGGCGAAGTCTACCACGGCGACCGGATCAAGGCCGGCTTGCACCAGGCCCTGGATGGTTTCCGGGGGCAAGAGACGGGCAATCTCCTCGGCACCACCGGCCAGCGCCACCTGCAGGGGAAACAGGAACATGGCCACCAGACCGCCGATGAAACCGGCGATGAAGCCAGCGGTGGCTCCGGCGACGGTCGCCCTGCCGACGGGTGGGGTAATGTCGGCTACGCGCACTGCCACGAGCCCGGTGACGAAGAAGGCCAGGGGATAGAGGGGCAACGCAATGCAAAAGCCCACATAGGGCAACAGGGTGATCAGGTCCAGCACAACTGCCATGCCAGCACCCAACAGGCCCGCCTGCAGAGTCGCTCGCCGCATGGATGTTCCTTGGGTAGAGAAGATCGGATAGTTGTGCATGTTATACCACGGCTGGTCGCTCTCGTCAACGTGGCTTGGCGGATCGCAGGCCGGGCGGGTATAATCGCGCCATGACTCAACCGGAACCCACCTCAGCGCCGGCGGCCGCGGCGGTGGCCGCCGAGGGCGACCTGATCCTCATGGTGGCCGAGGACGGCAAGCGCGTGCTGGTGCAGCTGCAGCGCGGCGGCCAATGGCACACCCACCGCGGCCTGGTGCGGCACGACGATATCCTAGACCGCCCGTTGGGGCGCATGGTCGTCACCCAGCTGGGCCATGCCTTCCTGGTGCTGGAGCCGTCGACCCACGACCTGATCCGCTATATCAAGCGTTCCACCCAAATCATCTTCCCGAAGGATGCCGCCTACATCGTCCAGCGTCTCAACCTGTTCCCCGGGCGGCGGATCGTCGAGGCCGGCACCGGCAGCGGGGGCCTGACCATTGCCCTGGCCCGGGCGGTGATGCCCCACGGCCGCGTGACCAGCTACGAGGAGCGCCAGAAGATGAGCAACCTGGCCGCGCGCAACCTGGAACGGGCCGGCCTGCTAGCTTATGTCGACCTAAAGGTCCAGGATGTGAGCGAGGGCTTTGCCGAGCGCGAGGTCGACTCCTGTTTCCTCGACCTGCGGGAGCCCTGGCTGCATCTGAGCCAGGCGCGCGCGGTGTTGAAGGACGGTGGCTTCTTCGGCAGCCTTTTGCCTACCACCAACCAGGTCAGCGCGTTGTTGCAGGGGCTGGAAGCCCACGGCTTCGCCGATCTGGTGGTGGAGGAGCTGTTGGTGCGCAGCTACAAGCCGATCGCCGAGCGGCTGCGGCCGTCGGACCGCATGGTGGCCCACACCGGGTACCTGGTGTTTGCGCGCAAGGCCAGCCTGGAGGCAGGGGAAACCTGGCGCATCGTCGACGCCAAGCGCTACAAGGCGCGGCCGGTGGCGGAGGATGAGGACGAGTCGCCAGCGTTGGACACAGATGGGGAAATCGAGGAAGCAGGGGACGGGTGGCAGATTCCGGCAACCGGGTGAGCGGCGATGGCTGGCACGAGTGCGCCGGCCACCTGCACATGCACACGGTGCACAGCGACGGCACCGGCACCTACGACGACCTGCGCCGGGCGGCGCGGCAGGCGGGATTGCAGTTCATCGTGGTCACCGACCACAACGTACTGATGCTGGGGGAGGAGGGCTACCAGGATGGCCTGCTGGTCCTGACCGGCGTCGAGGTGAACGATCCCGAGCGGCAGCCCCAGGGCAACCACCTGCTGTGCCTGGGGGTGGTGGACAACCCGGCGGCCCATGCGCCGGATTCACAGCGGTTGATCGACGCCGTGCAGGCGCAAGGGGGGGTGGCGTTCCTGGCCCATCCCATAGAGCGTAACAGCACCATGATGCAGGCTACACACCCGTGGCACGATTGGGAGGTCAGCGGCTACCAGGGGCTGGAGCTGTGGAACTACATGGCTGAGCTGCGGCAATATGCCAGCAGCTGGCCGAGGGCAGTGGCGGTGGCATACCTGCCGGCCCTGTTCAGCACCGGCCCGCTGCCGGAGATGCTGGCCAGGTGGGATGAGTTGACCCGGCAGAGGCCAGTGGTCGCGATCAGTGGGTCCGATGCCCACGCCTTCAACTTTCGGATGGGCCCCCTGCGCCGTGTGGTCTACCCCTATGACTACTGTCTGCGGACGGTGAACGTCCATATTCTGACCCCCGGCCCGCTCACCGGCGATGTGCTAGCCGACCGCACGGCCGTGTACGGAGCGCTGGCTGCGGGCCATTGCTGGACCGGCTACGACATGATTGGGGACACCAAGGGCTTCCGGTTCGCCGCCCGCAGCGGTGGCCGCGAAGCGATCATGGGGGACACCCTCGTGGCGGATGGCCCGGTACGCCTGGAGGTGACCCTGCCGGGCCGGGCCGAGCTGCGCATCGTGCACAACGGCCAGGAGAAGCATGTGACCACGGCACACACCCACTGTTTCGTGGCCCTGGAGCCGGGCGTGTACCGGGTGGAGGCCTGGCGCCAGGCGTGGCTCAAGCCCAGGGGTTGGATTTTCAGCAATCCGATCTACGTGCGCTGAGCGCAGGCCCTAGCGGCGCCTGGTGATCCAGAGCAGGCCACTGAGGCCGGCAGCCCCGGCCAGGGATACGACACCGGTGTAGAGGAGCAGGGAAGGCTGGCGTTGGGTGGTGCGGCTGGCCTGAGCCAGCAGGGAGGGTGGCGTGGCCGTGGGCCGCGGCCGCAGGGTGGGTGAGGCCGTAGGGGTTACGGTGGGGCTGGGCGTAGCGGTGGGCGACGGCGTGGAAGTGGGCGTGGCGGTGGGGGTGTTGGTGGGAGTGGGCGTAGGCGACGGGGTCACCGTCACCGTGGCCGTCGGCGTGGCCGTGGGCGGCACGGTGGGTACGGCAGTGGGCTGGACAGGCTGCTGGGCCACCTGGGGCACCGGCGTGGCGGTAGGAGGCACGGGGGTGGAAGTGGCGGTGGCTACCGGAGCGCTGGAATCCAGGCGCAGACCGACGTTGTCGACGAAGATCAGATTGTCGCCTGTGGACGTGGGATGCTCGACCCACACGAACACCGTCATGGTAGGCGCCTGGGCTACCGCCGAGACACTCAGGTTGGGGTTGGTGGAGGAATAGGGACCAGGGTAGTTCAGATGGCGACCAGGGCCGTAGTGCAGAGGACCCCAAACCACGGTAGACGCCTGGGGGTCGGTGCCGCCGGTGGGGTCGATGCCCAGGCGGCGGCCAAAGGTATCCGGGGCGTTGGGGCCACCCCAGCCGATGGCGGCGACGTAGGTTGCCCCGGGCTGTAGCCCGCCCACCTGGGTCAGGATGCCGGCGGTGAAGGTGCCACCACTGGACCACATCCTCAGCGAGGGTGCGGCGTACATGGTATCCGAATCCTGGACGAAGCTCAGGTCACCGGAGAGCACAAAGGGCGTCCAGCCGCTGGGAACCTGGCGGGGGGGTGAGCCCTCAAAGCCGTCGAAGCCGCAGTTGGGGATCAGGTTGCCCTCGCCGCACGGATCGCCCTCGGCCCGGGCCGGCAGAGGCAGCAGCAAGGCTACAACCAGGCCCAGCAGGGCCAGCGCGCGGGTTGCGCCGGCTGCCGCGGGCATGAGCGGCCAGCGCGTGGGACGCACAGTGCGCTGTCGCGACGGACTTCCTATACACCTGGTGGGGGCCGGCAATACCGGCTTGAGCGTCTTTCGCAAGTGAAATCCCAAAGAGGGGTCGCTTATCCCAAGAGTTATCCCAAACCAGCTTGGGATAACCAAGCCGGAGTAGGTGCAGGGGCTGGCGTCCGCTGCCGGGCCACGGCGCGGCACTGCTCGACGAAAGCCTCGAACAACTTGTGGTTAGCCTGGTAACCCTGTTGGGTGGCCAGCTCCTCGGGATGCCACTGCACGCCGAGAGCAAAGGGGTGGCCGGTCACCTGCAGAGCCTCCACCACGCCATCCGGGGCCCAGGCGATCGGCCGGCAGCTCTGTCCCAGGGCCTTGACGGCCTGATGGTGCATGCTGTTGACGCTGGTCTGGGGGCCGAAGATGCCGGCCAGGGGGCTTTCCGGGTCGATGATGACCGGGTGGCTGATGCGCACGCGTTCGAACTGGGGCGGAAAGTAGTCGTGCTGCTCCGAGCCCTCGCGCAGGGCCCGGATGTCCTGGAACAGGCTGCCGCCGCTGGCGACATTGAGCAGCTGCATGCCCCGGCACACGGCCAGCAAAGGCGTGCCGCTGCGCAGGGCCATGTGCGCCAGCGCGAGCTCCGTGCGGTCGCGCTCGGGGTCCACGGCGCCCAGGAGCTCGTGTTGATCCTCACCATAGGTTACCGGATCCATGTCTTCGCCGCCGGGAAGGAAGATGCCATCCAGCCGGTCGAAAATCACCTGCAGGGTGGCCTCGTCCAGCTGCAGTGGAATGGTTACCGGGGCGGCGCCGGCCGCGGCCAGCGCGCGCAGGTAGGTCTGGTTCTGGATATACACAGGCAGACCGTAATAGCGCTGGGACTTGTCCCTGGCCGAGGGCATGCCGATCAGCGGTTGGTGCCGGGAGCCGTTGCTGCTGCCACCTGGCATAGGCGATCCATTCTGGCTTGTCATTTCTGCCTCTGATAACAATCGCCCACCGGAGTGGTGGGACGCAACCCTGATTATACCCCGTACCGCGCGAAGTTGCCAACTTTCGGCGCGTTTGGGAACTTGGCCGGTTTTTGACATCGGCGGGGCCGTCGTTTATAGTGCGGGGCCATGAAGGGCAAGCATCTGGCGCTGTGGGCTGGGCTCGGACTCCTGGTGGCCGCGTTGGTCCTCTACCTGACCACCCTGGACAATGGCCTGCGGCCGGGTGAGCTGGCCGGGGGCGACCTGATCACCCACCAGTATGCCCAGGTGCAGGGCCGGCCCAGCAACGCGCCCGGCTATCCCCTGTACACCATGGGGGGATGGCTGTGGTTCCATGGCTGGCGCGCGCTATTGAGCCCGGCGGCCAATCCCACAGCTGTCCTGTCCTCCTACTCTACTCTCTGGGCGCTGGCGGCCCTGGCGTTACTGTACGCGATACTGCTCAGGACGACTGGCAATTGGATCATCAGCCTGTTGACCAGCAGCTTCTACGCCGTCACCTATTTCTTCTGGTACTACGCCGCCAGCACCGAGCAGTACAGCTCGGCCGTGGCCCACACGCTGGCGATCGTGCTGGTGGCCTTGCTCTGGGAGGATACACTCGACCGCAGCGGCGACGATCCGGGGGCACTGCGGTCGGCGGATCGCTACCTGCTGCTGCTGGCGCTGCTGTGCGGGTCGATCCTGGCCCACATGGTGACCGTGGGCTTCATCGTCCCGCCCCTGGCCTGGTTCGTGCTCGGCCGCGAGCCGGAACTGCTGCGCCGGCCGAGGTTCTTGCTGCAGGCGGCCGCGCTGGCTCTGCTGCCGCTATTGGCCTATGCTTATGTCTACATACGCGGTTCCCAACACCCCGAATGGCGCGGCGTGGGCCAGTGGTCAAGCACGTGGGCCTGGTTCTGGGACTTCGTCAGCACGCGGCAAGGGCGGGAGGAGCTAACCTGGTCGGTGTGGCCCCTGGGGGAGACCGGGTTTCCCGGCCTGATCTGGCGCGAGCTTACCTGGGTGGTGGTGCTCGGCGGCCTGGCCGGGCTGGGGGCCCTCGGCCGGCGGCGGGCCATCTTCCTCGGCGGCACTATCCTGATCTACGGCGTCTTCAGCTTTATTGACCGGCTGGGCAACTGGTACCAGGTCATGATGCCGGCCTACGCGCTGATCGTGATCGGCTTTGGCGCCGGGGTGCAGTGGCTGTGGCGGCGGCTCGCTGGCCCACAGGCGTGGCACCGCCTGGGCCGCGGGCTACTGGTCGCCGGCCTGGCGGCGCTGGTGGTTGTGCGTGCGCTGTGGAGCTGGCCGGAGACTGACCAGCGGGACCGGCCCGAGGACACAGCCCTGGCGCCAGGCGTCGCGATTCTGGCCGACGATCCGGCGGGGGGCGCTGCGGTGCTGGGCACCCACGATGAGCTGCTGAGCCTGCGCTACCTGACTGACATCTGGGGCCGGCGGCCGGATGTGGGGGCTGTGGACAGTGCCACGGCTGCGGCCTTGCTGGAGTCGGGCGTGCGGTCCGTGTATGTCACGCGGCAGGCGCTCCCGATTGCGGCTGAGGAGGTGACTGCCGACGCGCATCTATCGTCGGCCGGCGCTACCCTGATCGCCATGAGCCCGCTGCCGCACAACAGCCTGCCGCCCGGGATCGCCATGGTGGAACGGGAGTTGGGAGGGGGCCTGGCTCTGACGGGCTATGGGGTCCTTCCCCTCGCTGAGGCGGCCGGCAATGCCTGGCGCGTGCGCCTGGTCTGGCGGGCCACCGGCCCGGTGGCGGTGGATTGGAGTGTGTCGGTGCGCCCGACACAGGACGGCCAGCTTATCTCGCAGCCTGATGGCG
>JAULUH010000567.1:0-9717 GCA_032111745.1 Anaerolineae bacterium
CGCCTGATCGACGCCATGCTGGGACCCGCCGCCGGCACCGCCAGCGAGGAGACCCGGCTGCAGATGCAGGCCGCCCTGGCCGCCGACGACCTCACCACCGCCATCTCCTTCGCCATCGAAGAACGCCTGAGCTTGCGCGTGTCCACCGCCATCGCCAACGCCGAGCCCAGGCTGGCCCAGACCCAGGCCCTCGTCGGCATCTCCGGCGCCGCCCAGGCCGTCGGCCAGACCCGCGACCAGGTCGTCGGCGGCCTCAACACCGTGCGCAGCGCCATCGCCACCTTTGAGGCCCTGCTCATCCCCCTCACCCTCCTCATGCTCCTCTCCCTGGTCCTGATCATCTGGCTCAACGCCTATGACCTGCGCAGCGCCTTCCGCTCCCTCGGCTGGACCATCGGCGGCTCCGCCGCCATCGTCATGGTGGTCTGGTTCATCGCCGGCCTCTTCCTGCGCTCCACCCTCAGCACCAAGCTGGCCGGCCAGGTCGGCTTCGCCGGCCTCGACGGCATCGTCGACGATGTCGTCGCCTCCCTCTCCCGCGATATCTGGGCCTCGATCTGGCGCACCGCCCTCATCTTCCTCCTCCTCGGCCTGGCCGCCCTCATCATCGGCTACAGCGACCGCCTGCTGCGGGGCCTGCGCCGGCTGCTGGCGCCCGTCTGGGACTACAAGTGGTGGATCCTGGCCGGTGCCGTGGGGCTCTTCCTCCTCGTTCCCTTGCTGTGGAACCTGCTCACCGCCGACGCCCGCGCCGCCAGCCTGCCCTGCAACGGCTTCGCCGAGCTGTGCGACCGGCCGGCCGACGAGGTCGCCTACGCCACCTCCCACAACTCCATGTCCATCGCCGAGTACGGCTGGATCTGGCCCATGCACGACGGCACCGTCACCGACCAGCTCAACGCCGGCGTGCGCAGCCTGCTCATCGACACCCACTACCTCGACACCAAGGAGCAACAGGACAGCGTCCTGGCCTCCCTCCCCTCAGAGGCGCTCCAGGTGGCCCAGCAGGCCATCGCCAGGTTCAAGCCCCCGGCCCTGGAGGGCGAGTTCCTCTGCCACCAGCTGTGCGGCTTCGGCTACACCCCCCTGGCCGATACCCTCCTGGAGATCCGCACCTTCCTCGACGCCAACCCCCGCGAGGTCCTCTTCATCGTCATCCAGGACGAGATCTCGCCCGTCGACACCGATCAGGCCGTGGCCGCTGCCGGCCTGCTGCCCTTCATCTACGACCACCCCGAGGGCCAGCCCTGGCCCACCCTGCGCCAGATGATCGACTCGGGCCAGCGCCTGGTCGTCATGGCCGAAAACGAGGGGCCGCCCCCCGACTGGTACACCAACGTCTGGGACACCACCGAGGAGACCCCCTACACCTTCGTCACCAAGGAGCAGTTCAGCTGCGAGCCCAACCGCGGCGGCACCGGCAAGCCCTTCTTCCTGCTCAACCACTGGATCCAGCGCGGCTCCCCCAACCGCGTCGACGCCGCCATCGTCAACGACTACGACTTCCTGCTGGACCGCGCCCGGCAGTGCGAGCAGGAGCGGGGCCAGATGCCCAACTTCGTCGCCGTCAATTGGTACAGCCAGGGCGACCTGGTCGACGTGGTCAACACCCTCAACGGCGTCGACACCGCCCAGCTCCAGGCCGAGGCCCAGGCCAGGACCGGCCTGGCCGGCCTTCCCTGGTGGTTCTGGCCCCTGCTCGGCCTGCTCGCCCTCGGCCTCCTCGTCCTCTGGCTCCTGGGCGGCAAGCAGCCTGAGCCGGAGTCGGTAGTCGTGGTCGAGACCCCGCCACCAGCCGCCCGGGCGGCTGAGGCCCCGGCTGCCGTCGCGGCTGCGGCTCCCATGGCGCCGGTGCGGGACGACCTGACCAGGATCGAGGGCATCGGGTCCAAGACCGCCGAGGCGCTCTACGCCGCCGACGTCACAACCTACGCCGGGCTCGCCGCCACGCCCGTCACCCGGCTGCGCACCATTCTGGCCGCTGCCGGGCTGGCCGGCGATCCCGAGACCTGGCCCAAGCAGGCCGAGCTGGCCGCAGCCGGCCGCTGGGCCGAGCTGGAGGCCCTCCAGGCCAGGCTCAAGGGCGGCCGGAGAGCGTGATCGGGATGGCCTGAGCCGGCGACCCAGCGCGTGCGCCTTTTGCCTCACCCACAATCACCACGGGCACGGCCAGAGCCGCGCCCGTGGTGATTGTGGGTGAACTGTTGTATGTTATACTAGTCTTATGCCAGCAGCACCAGCACCCCGTTTCCTGACCGCGCGCTGGATCCACCTCGTGATGGCCAACTACGAGGTGGATCCAGCCATTCTGCAACCGCTCGTGCCGTTGGGAACCGAGCTGGACTTCTCGTCCGGCAGGTGTTTCGTCAGCGTGGTCGGCTTTCAGTTCCGGGATACGCGTATCATGGGCGTTGCCGTGCCGTTCCATCGGGATTTTGAAGAGGTCAACCTACGTTTCTACGTCAAACGTCTCGCCGATGCTGAAACGCGGCGGGGCGTCGTCTTCGTGAAGGAAATCGTCCCGCGGCGGGCCCTGGCCTGGGTCGCCAATACCCTATACAACGAGAAGTACGTTGCGCTTCCCATGGAACACGAGGATCACATGGCGGACCCCATCCGCACCGTATCCTACCACTGGCAGCACGACGGACAGTGGTGCCACCTCAACGCGGCCGTGGAGGGCCAGCCATACCTTGCGGACGAAACCTCCCACGAGGCATTCATCACCGAGCACTACTGGGGCTACACCGCGCAGCGCGATGGCTCGACCCTGGAATACCAGGTCGAGCATCCTCGCTGGCAAGTGTGGCGAACGGCCAGCCAAGAGCTTGTGTGCGATGTGGCCGCGCTATACGGCCCCGCCTTCGCGCCATTCCTCGCCAGGCCACCGAGCTCGTGTTTTGTCGCCGACGGCTCGGAGGTCGTCGTCCGCCGCGGCCAGTCCCTGCCGAGTCCGATGCGCCCGGAGTCGTAACTGATACGACCCGTTGGGGCTATTTGGGGAAAGCTATCCCAGGGCTTCTCAGAAATCGAGTGACAGGGCTGTGGCCTGGTTGGCCGGAACACGGACACACGGACGAACACGGACAGACACGGACACCGGGAGTCGCTTGGGCGGACTCTAAAGAAGCCCAGAAGCTATCCTTCATGCGCTTGACAAGCACTGCAAGCTGTGGCACGATAGATTGCCAGTGAGCGGCCCGGGCAACAGGTCGGCTTCCAGCGCTTCCCACCCACCCTGAAGACCGCCACCGAAGCCTGGATGGCAACCCAGCCGCTGCAAAACCCGGATGCCCCCTCGTCGCCCTTTGTCATGCCCGAGTACAGGCTGGAGGAGGACGCCCGGGTCGCACGATGGCAGGCCGAGGCGACAACCGAGCTGGAGCTCGCCAGTGCGGCCGATGAGGCATCGGATCGTTATGTGCTACTGACCGTACTGTTTGCCTCCGTGCTCGTCTTCGGCGGCATCGCCGGCAAGTTCCAATCGCAGCTAATCGACCTGGGTATGCTGATCGTGGCCGGTGTCGTGCTGCTGGCAGGCATCGGCATCCTGCTCACGTTCCCTGTGCAGTGAGCTTCCAGGTAGCCATGCAGACCGCGAATGCCACCGTGCAGGCCAGCCCGCCCCTCAGGTTAATCCAGACCAAGCTCCACCGGCCCTCGGTGACCACGAGCCTGGTCGAGCGGCCGCGCCTGGTCGATCTGCTGAACCGCGGCCGCCATCTGCCCCTGACCACTCTACGCGCGCGGCCAGGTTCTGGAGATCCGGCTGCAGGACCTGCGCTTCACGGTCGGGGAAATAGAAGCTTACCTGCACCAGGCATCAGAGGCACCGGTAAGCCAGGAAGTGATCACTGGTCTGGTGGAGGCTACCGACACGTTCGGCAAGTGCCACGAAGTGCCGGTGTGGGAGAGCAGCCCGATGGGACCGTTCGAGCACTGGCCTTCCGGCGGCTGCTGCTTCGAGTACTTCTACGGCTTCATCGGCGGCGAGAACAATCAGTGGGACCCGGCACTGTATGAGGGCACCACTGAGATCATGAACATCTATACCTTGAAGATGGCGGGCGTGTTCATGATCTCCACTTGCACACTCTCCCTAAGAACCAGTATCCTCCCGCGCTGGATGGCCTACCTTGGCCTGGTGCTGGCGCTGTTTCTGCTCTTCAGTCTCGGGTTCTTCTCCTGGGCCCCACTGGTCTTTCCCCTATGGGTGCTCCTGATCAGCGTGCACATCCTGCTGGCCAATCTCGGGCGATCACAGGACGAAGACCCTACCCAAGCTAGCCCTTCACGGGCGATGGAGGTACCTACCATGAATATCCGTCTAGATGTCGAAGTGAACTGCATCGATGGCCTGGCAGGTCACTGCGTCGCTGTAGTTCTGAATCCGGTGTCCAGGGTGATCTCTCACATCGTGGTGCAGCCGGCAGGGCATGGACACGCGCAGGTTCTCGTGCCCCTTGACTATATCACGGACGGCTCGGTACAGCAGATTGGATTGCGCTGCACCCTTGACGAGCTGGGCAAGCTCGACCCATTCATGCAGAGTGAGCCCATCCAGCAAGAAGCCATCTCGGAGACCGAGCTAGCTGTGCGCGCCGGCACGCCCATCCATGCCACAGACGGCCACATCGGACAGGTAGATCGGTTTTTCGTCAGGGCAGGCTCTGGCGAGATCATGCAGCTTGTGCTGCTGGAAAAGCACCTGCTGAGCAAGAAGGATTTCATCATCCCCGTGGACCAGATCGACCGCATCGGCGAGGAAGCGGTGCACCTCAAGCTGAGCAGGCAAGAGGTCGAACAGCTGCCCCGCGTGTAGGAGCTTGAGCAGCTCACCGCACTGCCCCAGCAGGGCATCCTGACCGGCGGGAAGTTCGCGGTCGGAAGGCGTAGGCCCAATCCACAGGAGGTCAGTACCATGAACCGATGGAGATCTACTCGCTCCGCGACGACTTCCTGTACCGGTTCTTCACTGCCGAGAGCAGATCTGGCTACTTCTTTCGCGGCTTTGGCTGGGCTGACCTGCTCTCCAGCCTGCTCTTCCCCCAGTTCACGATCCTGTGCGACTTTCGGCTCTGGCGCGTGATCCGCCTGTTCAGGGAGTTTGGTGCACGCAACCTGGTCCACGAGTTCATCACTCACCGCGCCGAAAACGCCTTGTTGACTGTGGTCTTCCTGGTGTTCTGTGTGCTCGAGTTCAGCTCCCTCGCCATGCTCAAGGCCGAAACGGCGTCGGCCAGTGCCAACATCACCGACGCCTCCGATGCCCTCTGGTGGGCCTATGTGACCAGCACCACTGTCGGCTATGGAGACCGCTACACCATCACCAACTGGGGCGTATCGTCGGTACCCTGGTCATGACCGCCGGCGTGGGCCTGTTCGGTACCCTCAGCGGTTTCCTGGCCAACAAGTTCCTCACGCCGCCGGCCGGGGAAGAAACCCCGCCCACAGAATTCGCTGATGCCGACGACCCCAAGGCCCGCATCGCCGAGCTGACACGCCTGGTCGAGGCCCAGGAGTTAACTACTGCCGACCTCAAGGCCGAGCTGGCCGAAATCAGCGAGCTGCTGTAACTCCAGACCCTTCCCTGAGCGGTTATTGCTACCTTTCTACATCTTTTTGGGCCTTCTTCAACAGGCCGAGCCGTGCTATAGTTACACTTAAGGGCAGGTGCGCTCGGGTTCGTCCTTGCCGGTCTGATGGGCACCCACCCTATTCTTCATCCCAAACAAGGAGATTGCCATGCCAAATCATCTCGTCGTGCTGGCCTTCGATACCATGGACGAAGCCGAACAGGTGCACCAGGCCCTGGTCAGCGCCAAGAACTCGGGCGTGCTCTCTATTGAAGATGCCGCCGTGATTGTCAAAGACGCCGATGGCAAGATCGACGTCAAGAACCAGGTGGCCAGCGGTACCTGGGTGGCCAGCGGCGTCGGCGGCGCGCTGGGCCTGCTGCTGGGCAGCATCTTCTTCCCCATCGGCGGTCTGGTCCTAGGCCTGGCCGGCGGTGCCCTGGTCGGCAAGTTCATGGACCTGGGTATCGACGGCAAGTTCGTCAAGGATGTTGGCGAGCAAATCCAGCCCGGCACCTCCGCGCTCTTCATCCTGACCAAGAACGAGAACCTGGCCGGCGAGCTGGCCGTGCTGCGCCAATACCACGGCACAGTTCTGCAGACCACCCTCGACACCGAGGCCGAAGAGGCCATCCGCAAGGCCCTCGGCGACACATCCCACCCGGCATGACCGGCGCGGCCTCAGCAGCGCCGGTCTCTGGCGCTTCCATCGTACATCCCTAAATCTGATCCGAAGGAGCCTCGATCATGTGTTGCGCATTTCTCAGTCTCGTCCTGCTAGGGCCCCGTTTCTTCGGCGCGCTCTGGTGGCTGTTGCAGCCGCTGCGCTGGCAGACGGCCTTCAATAGCTGGCCAGGCGGCAACCTCTGGTTCATCTGGCCGATCCTGGGCATCATCTTCTTGCCCTGGGCCACCCTGATGTTCGTCATCGTCGCCCCGGGTGGCATCGGTGGGTTCGATTGGGTCTGGCTCGGGCTTGCCGTGGCCGCAGATATCTTCACCTACGTCGGCGGTGCCGGCCGCAAACGCCTTCCTGGCTACCAGGGGTACTGATCCCTGTCCCTGCAAGGTCGTGCGGTCCGTTTGAGAACTCCAACGGGCCGCTACTTCCTGGTGCAAAAGGCCTGCTGGGCACCGCGGCCGAGGAGCGGGTGATCGAAGAGGCGGTGGACCTGGCGCTGGAGGCCGAGCTGGAGGCCATCAGCTGGGCCCGTCAGATCGCCAGCCTCGACCGGCCCATCACTACCCCTCCCAGCTCGCACGCCTCCAGAAAGAAGCAGCCACGCGATCGATGATCGCGTGGCTGTTTTCACCAGGATGGACTTGTGGGTGACGACAGTGTTCACCTCAGGTCATTGGTCACCAGTTTCCGTGCTTCCTCGACAGATTCGGCGGGCGTTCGAAAAGACGCTGGCCAATGGTGTGCGACGCTACTCCTCGGCCAACACGATGATACGATCATGTTCGGCAAAGGTCACCGGCGTCGATTTGTCCGGGTTCAAGTGTACCCCGAACGCCCGGTCCGGTGTACTGGCCTCGGCGAGCAGCCGGTATCCCATCGCAGTCTGTCCCTTTCGCCGCGCTGCCTCCAGCACGGTATAGAAGGTAACCGGCACTCCGCTGGCCACGTAGTCCTGGGCAGGCTTGAGGTAGATCTCGACCCCTCCAGGGCTGAGGAATTCGACGAACACCGGAACCACGTCCTTGTTCTCGGCGACCTGGGTGAGGGCCAGGGCCACCAAGCGCTCGCTGATGATCACGTCGTCTGCGCTGGTGACCTCGGCCAAATCCCGATTGCGGACATCCAAGATCTCGCTGACGATCGCGAATCCGTGGCCTGTCTGCCTGGCGATGTCACGGAGATGCAGCAGGGAAATCGTCGTCGCGGCGTCGGCGATCTGGATGTCGGGGGCGTCCCCAGGACTCAGGATGACGACATAGTGATACCCCTCTGTCACCAGCCTGTCCAAGGTTGGGCGATCGATGGGATTCCCTCGATCAAACACCACTTGCATCGGTGGCGTCTGAATACCCTCGCAATCGGCTTGCATCTGCCCTGGATCGAGGGGGGCAAGGACGCGCACGTGCGCACCCGGAAGCATGTAATACCCCAGCTGTTCAAGGATCGTTGGGCCACGGCGGTTCCAGCCCAGGATCAGGAGACGCTCCAGCGATGGCAACGCGGACTTGCCACTGCGAATGGCATCGGTATCGATGCCCATAGTCCCTGCGGCCTGCCGGCCATCGACCGCGCCGGACGACGGGCGGATGGCCGCCGCGCTGGCCGCGATGGCGATCACCCTGTCGCCGTCCTGGATCGCCGTGTCCATGGGTGGGTTGATCTGGACTCCTCCGTCCCGATACTGGAGCCCGATCAGGGTGGTGTCTGGATAGTGGAACAAGGCCTGGCCATAGGTGGTCCCCGCCAGGCTCGGCTCCTCGCGGAAGTAGATGGCTGCGCCCTCGAAGCTAAAGAGCTCGGCATAGACTACCGACAGGCCTGGCTGGCGACAGGTCTGGGCGATCAAATACGATACCAGGTTGTCCACGGCGAAAACCTGGGCTTCATCACCGCCGATCATCCGGGTGATCCTCAGGTTGGCCGGCCTCTGGACGGCCGCCACGATGTGGTAGGGATGGCTGCGCTGGCCGCGGTCCTTGGCCAGGGCCATCATGGTCTTGGCAACCGGCAGGTCCGGGTAAGGGCCTCCCGGCGAGACGACGATGACGGCACGTGCCGTGTCCGGGCTCACGATCTGCAGATCGCCCGGGTCGAGGGGGTTGCCGCTCCGGCAGACCACCCGGGTGCCCATCGTATCGGGCACCTTGGTGCGAATCTCCTCTTCCATCTCTACCTTGTCTTTTTCGGCCAGGATCGCCACACACGCAGTGCGTCCCATAGTCCCGGATCCCCGATCGCTGCGCAGTTGCCTGTTGGCAAATGCGAGCTCCGATACGATGGAGAACACCTGGGGCGACCAACCCAGGATGATCGTGTGTCCAGTCTCGATGACTCGAGAGCGCCCCCGGCGCAGCTCGTCGAGCCGGTTATCCAAACCGCTGGACAGGATGCCGATCAGCGCGCTGACGACGAAGATGCCGCTGACTGTGATCAGGAAGCCTACAATCCGGTAGGACCATCCGGTGTCCCCGGCCACCGTGCCGGTATCGATGGTGCGCATGGTGGACTGCCAGAGCGCCTCGGCGAAGCTCAGCGATTCGGTGCTGCCATCCGGCCTGAGGCGCGCGATGACCATGATCGCAGTAGCCGTCAGGATCACCAGCAAAGTGACCACGAACAACGCGCCGACCAGGGCGATGGTACCCCGGGACATGAAGTTGTCGAATTGATAACGCAGCCGGTCACCGATAGGTGGTCTTTTCATCTGTGTTCTAGCAGGTTGTCAGGCGGCTTGGTCAGGGTACGCCGCAATTACATCATTGCATCGAAAAATCAGGAAAAAGGGCAAATGCCCAAGGTGTCTACCATTGAGCATCTGCCCTGGTCACCATACAACCAATACTGTCAGGCAGCCGGAGTGCCCCTGGCAGGCTTGGCACTAATGTCATCCGCTACTGCTCGCAACCGCAGCCAGTGCTGGCTGTCCCGCGCTGTGGCTGCGCCTTCGGCGCAGGAAGAGTTTGATCACTTCGTCCACCAACAGCAGGGCCACAGCACAGCCGATACAGATCAGCCAACGAGACTCACCGGCGATCGAGGTCAGGCCGAGGATGCGCTGCAGGAAGCCCAGCTCAGTCGCCAGGACGGTCACCAACAGCGCCACACCATAAAGGAGTAGCTGGTTTCGATCGTGTATGACTTCCCGGTTGAAGGCGGTGGCGGTCTCGCTTCGCACGCTGAGGCCCATGGCGACGCTGAGCAACGCGAAGGCCACAAAGCCCATGCTGGCCCCCATCGCCGCACTTTCTGCTTCGTAGGTCGCCTCCAGATAGATCACGATGATCGCCGTCAGGATACCGATGAAGATGATGCGCACCCATTGTGACGTTGTCAGGATGGGTTGCTTCAGCGGCCGGGGCTTGTGCTGCATCAGGTCCGAGGCCGGCGTGTCGAACCCCAGCGCCATGGCCACCGGGACCGTGATGAGGAAGTTCAGGAACAGGACCACCACTGGTGTGA
>JAULUH010000568.1:0-1686 GCA_032111745.1 Anaerolineae bacterium
GGTGTGAAGTCGGCGCCGGCCGGCAGGCTGGGGTCCACCACCACAGCGGCGTCGGCGGTTACGGTCTGCTCGCGATCTGTGAACTCCTGGCGCAGGTCAGGATCCAACAGGTCTGTGTTGGGCCAGAAGGCGTGGAACGTAGCCCGGTTGTTCAGGGTGGTCCCTGGTACGCCTGCGTCAACCTGTGCGTCGAAGCTGTGCCGCTCCACCTGCCCAGGCCACAGCAGCGCGGCTGGCCAAGTGAGGGTGCGGGTGGTAGGATCGTAGCTGACGCCTGGATCCAGGGTGTCCATGACTGGTGTCAACCCAGCGGGAAGGGTGTCGCCGATGGCTACCAGCGCATCTTGCCAGCCTGCGTTGCGCGCCACCAGGACGAAGTGGACCGTGTCCCCCGGCCGGACCTGGGTGGGCGAGGCCGTGACGCTGCTGCCAGCCAGGTCAGGTGAGCCCAGCGGGAGCTTGAGCACGCGGGCGATCTCATAAGGCTGCTCCAGGTTGCCGGCCTGATCCTGGGACTGGCCGCTGAAGATGTGGTAGCCTGCGCCAAACTCGTTGGTGGCGGTATAGATCCAGTTGACCTCGATTTCGGGTTGTTCGGGAAGGGGATGCCACGCCCCGATGTGATGGGAGGACGTCCAGTCCATGCCGTTGTAGTTCAGGTCCATGCCGCTGCGACCCGAGAGATCGTCGGCGATGGCGCCGGCCAGCACCAGTTCCTGGTTGCCCACCGTGTTGGTGATGACCTGGGCAATCCAGGCGCCTGGTCCCTGCCCGCCAACCACGTGGGAGTCCGGCGCGGTGCGATCGATCTTGAAGGTAGTGGTGACAGGCTCTGATGTATGGCCCACGGCGTCGGTGGCCCGGGCAAACACCGTCGTGCCTGCCGTGTCGGCCGCAAACGCCAGCGGCGCGCTGTAGGGCTGCCAGGAGACGCCATCGGCGCTGACCTCGACGGCAGTCACGCCAGACCCAGGCGTATCGGTGGCGACCACGCTCACGGTGAGCGGGGTGACATACCAGCCGTTGTTACCGGTAGGCCAGGCCGGGTCCACGACCAGCTCCACCTGGGGGGCATTGGCGTCCACGCGGATGGCGCGGTGCGCGGTGTCGCTCCACTGTCCGCCATCGCTCGCGGCCCGCACGTGCATGTGCCAGATGCCATCCGTCAGTTGCGGGTAGGTGACCTCGTTGGTTGCGCCTTTGATGCGCTCCCCCGGCGCCGTGTCCGGGGTGCCGTCCAACTGCCAACTGTAGCCGGCTATCACCGCCGGGTCGCCGGCCGGCTGGGTCCAGATGAAAGTGGCCGTGTTGGCGGTGTACCAGGTGGCTTCATCGGGATGCGTCGGGCTGGTGAGCAGGGGCACGGTTGGCGTCAGCGCAGGGCTGGCCGGGGCGACTGCTGGCAAGGCCGCTGACGCCGCGCTTTCATAGTACGTGGGCACCCAGTAGTCCAGCACCAGGAATGCCTGATTGACCCCTCCGCTGGACCTGGCCTTTTGCAGCCAGACATAGGGCGCAAAGGAGTAGGTCGGTTTCTTCGGAGGTATGTCTGGAGGTCCGGCGATGTCCGTATCGAAGCTGACCTCCTTGGACCAGGAGAGGATGTGAGCGTTCTTCTGGGTGGTGCCCGTGGAAACCTCGGCGCCGCTGCCCCGGAACTCCATGCCCAGGGAATACTTGTCGGCA
>JAULUH010000569.1:0-6590 GCA_032111745.1 Anaerolineae bacterium
GCACTCCGCCAGTGGATGCGCCGCATCTCGTCCCCGGCCACGTAGGACCGCACCGACGCCGCCTGGGTCGTGAACTGGGCCGTGCGCCGCGTGGTGCGGGCCGGCCCGGGCGCGCTGCCCCGGGGCAGGCGCAGGTCGGGCAGCTGCATGGCCCGCGGGTAAACCAGGATCGACCGCGTGTCCTCGTAGCGCCGGACCATGATGAAGAAGCCCATGGGGTCGCCGGTCCGCAGCTCCCAGGGACCTAGGGTGAAGACCCCCCGGCGCTGGCACTGGCCCTCGCGGGTGACACTCTGGCTGGTACGCTCCGACAGCGACGCCACCCAACCGGGCCGGTAGCCGGGGAGTTCCGAGTAGTCCCGCACCTCGGCCCACAGCACCGGCCACGCGGAGCGGTTCTCCACGGTGAACTTCTCTGCCAACACATCCCCCACCAGAATCCACGTGCCGCGCTGCTCGCGCCTCGCCACCAGGTTGTCCCGCAACGCCCGCGTCCACACGTAGGCCAGCAACAACATCACGCCGAGGGCCAGGATCAGGGCCATCCAGATCCGCGACGGGCTAAACACCTGGAAGACCACCAGGGTCGCCAGGAGCACCACGGGCAGCCGGCTGTTGAGCTGCACCGTGCCTGCCGCCGCCGGCCTCACTCCCCTGCGAGCTGCCAGGCGATCCTGCCAGCGTTTGACCAGATCCTGCAAATATGCCATAATGCGCGCACGCTCGCCGGGTTCAGCAGACCTGGCGTGGTCACCAGGCTGCCCTCGATCCTATCCTGGCCTCACCGTAGTCCAACTCAGGCCCTGCCCATGCTCCTGACCCAACTCCTCGCCGTCGTCATCATCGTCGGGCTGATTACCCTGACCATCCTGGCCTTCATCGAGCCTGGCCCCCTGGACCGGCGCAGCCGCAACCGCCGGGGCCAGCGACCGCCGCAGCCAGGCCAGGAGCCCGAGGAGCCGTCGCCAGACGAAGAGCCCACTCAGCGGCCCGAATAAGCACGCCGGATTCTAGCACGGTCAAACGGGGGTTGTCAACAGCACCAGGCACGCGCCAACCAGAAAGACTGGACCAGTCTTCTGAGACCGGTCCAGTCTGTTGCGCCTGACACAGGTGATTCGGTCGCAAAAAAACCCTTGCGCGCGGCGGATATGTGCGCGATAATGTGATATGTGGCGCAATGTGCACCGGTGCACGTTGCTAGCGGGAGGTGGTAGTACCTCGTTCTTGCCTGCACCAGGAGGGAGCTATGGACCATGGGGATGCTCATTTCTATCGATAACCCGCGCCTTCGATTCGCTCCAGTGGAAAGGAAACCCCTCATGAAACCCCTTACACGACGCGAGTTCCTGAAGTCCTCGACGATGGCGGGCCTGGCTCTGGCCACCGCCCGCCTGACTCAGCCACAGCGGCCTGTGCTCGATCCTGCGCCGCCCTCCAGCTCCAAGAAACAGTTCCAGCCGTTTGCCGATCAAGTCCAGCAGACCATGGAGACCAACGATATCCCCGGGATCGCCGTCGGCATCATCCGGGCCAACAAATTGGTCTATGCCGATGGTTTCGGCGTGGCCAACATAGACACCGGCGCGCCGATGACACCCAGATCCGTGATGAGCATGGCGTCTATCGCCAAGTCGTTCACAGGCGCCGCGATCATGCAGCTGATCGAGAACGGCCAGATCCAGGGGATCGACGACCTCTACATGGACCACGTGCCCTACTTCACCATGGAGGATCCGCGCTTCCAGCAGATCTCAATCCGGCACCTCTTGTCCCATACCTCCGGTATGCCGCCCCTCACGGATGCCGATTTCTTCGCCGAGTTCATGACCCCTGACTACGACGACGGTGCCGCCGAGCGATTGGTGCGCAGCTTCAGCACAGGCGTCATGCTGGCCCAGGACCCGGGCGGGCCTGCCTTCCTCTACAGCGACGTCGGGTACGACATCCTGGCGGACCTGATCAACAACGTCACGGGCCAGCTGTTCGAGGACTACATGCAGGAGCACATCCTGGAGCCACTGCGCATGAAGGACTCGACCTTCCTGTTCGCAGAGATAGATCCGGACGATCTGGTGGCCGCCCATATTCGCGATGAGAACGGCAACGTGGTGGTCTGGGACTACTTCCCCTATGATCGCAAACACGCCCCTAGCTCGTGCCTGCATACCAGCGTCGAGGACTACAGCCAGTGGCTGCTGGCCCACCTGAACGGCGGGACCTGGCGCGGCAAGCGCATCCTCCAGCCAGAGAACCAGGCCAGGTTGTGGGAGATACTCTACTACTGGAACCCGAGCGATGAGCTGGAGGGAGGCTACGGTTGGGGCTGGGACGTGGGCCGCTTCTGGGAACACCAGCTGATCGGGAGCTACGGCGGCCAGCCCGGCGTGCAAACCACGGGCCTGTTGCTGCCCACCGAGGGCCTGGGTGTGATCGTGCTGGGCAACTGCCTCGGCTCCTACAACTGGGAACAGTACCCCACGGCCTACGTCGTCGCCGATCTGGCCTTCTGGGCCCTGAACTGGCTAGTGGAAGGCGGCGGCAAGGAGGCTGAGGCCGATGGCGCCGCCATGACGCCTGCCACGGACAGCTTCCAAGTTCACCTGCCCTTCGTGCCCATGCGCTCGCGCTAGGATACCCGACATCGCATGGCCGCACACGCCCGCAAGGTCGTCGACGCACTTGCTGCCAGCCGCTAGACCGATCGTTCGCTGACCATGCCGTCGCCGTGACCGGCAAGCCCGTGCGGCGACCCAGAGCCAGTCTTCTCGACCCGCCAGACTGGTCCAGTCTCGGAAGACTGGACCAGTCTTCTCGTTCCACGCACCTGTGGTATACTACCCATGACCGTTCCTTTCGGCATTCCTGGTAGCTTTCCCACAAGGAGCTGAGGATGCGCAAGATCGTCGTCGCTCTGCTAAAAGGCGGCGTGGGCAAGACCACCACCGCCGTCAACCTGGCCGCCGGCCTGAGCCTGGCCGGCTACCGGGTGCTCCTGGTCGACATGGATAGCCAGGGCCAGGCCGGCAAGTCCCTGGGCCTGGCTCCCCCGGCCGGCCTGGCCGAACTGGTGGCCGGCGACACCACCCTCGCCGAAGGCATTGTCCCCGCCCGCGACAACC
The DNA here is from genome assembly GCA_032111745.1 of Anaerolineae bacterium. Lineage (GTDB taxonomy): Bacteria > Chloroflexota > Anaerolineae > JAAEKA01 > JAAEKA01 > JAULUH01. Next base: position 3,123 of record JAULUH010000569.1, read on the forward strand.
TCTGGCTGCTGGCCGGCGGCCGCGGGCTGGCCGGCCTCAAGCGCGTCATCACCCGCAAGGACTTCGGCGGCGAGCAGACCGTGGCCGAAGCCCTCTCCCCTCTCGACGGGCAATATGATTATGTCATCCTGGACACCGGCCCCGGCTGGGACGCACTCTCGGTCAACGCCCTCTTCTACGCCGGGGAGGTCCTGGTCCCCGTGTCGCTGGAGGTGATGACCCTCCAGGGGCTCTCGGAGTTCGCCCGCAGCGTGGCCTCGGTACAGCAGTACCACCCTGAGCTGCGGCTGCGCTACGTCCTCCCCACCTTCTTCGACCGCCGGGTACGCAAGTCGGACGAGATCCTGCACCAGCTAGGGCCCTATTATAGCGCCGAGCTGTGTGACCCCATCCGCTACAACGTGCGCCTCTCCGAGGCTCCCGGCTACGGCCAAACCATCTTCGAGTACGCCCCCCGCTCCCACGGCGCCGAGGACTACCAGAAGCTCACAGAAAGGATCGCAAGCGATGGCGCGTAAGGAAACCCCCGACGTCCTGGCCGCCCTCCTGTCCGGCGCCGCGCCGGACGCCAGCCCCACCACTGCACCGGAAGCCCCGCCCAAACGCGAGCCCGAGCCGCCATCCACTGCGGCCAAGGCCTCCAAACCGGCGAAACCAGCCGAGAAGCCGGCCCCCGCCGTGCCTGCGCCCCGGGCCACCCAGTGGGAATACCTGGTGGTCTCCCTGGCCGACAAGAACGGCTGGCGTCCGCGTTATGTCAACGGCAAAGAGGTCAGGAGCTGGGCCAGCGCCCCGGTCATTCATGACTTCATCGCCCAGATGGGTGAGGACGGCTGGGAGCTGGCCGCCGCCGCCGCCGGCAAGGCCCTTTACGGCAGCTCCGACGGCTACCAGCTCTTCTTCAAACGCATCCTCCCCGGCACCACAGCGTAGGGAACGGCTGATGACCGGCGAGCGCATTCTGATCGTCGAGGACGAGCGCGCCGTGGCCCGCGGGCTCGAGTACGGCCTCACCCGCGAGGGCTTCCAGGTGCTGTGGGCCGACACCGGCCAGCGCGCCCTGTCCCTGGCCCGCAGCGAGGAGCCCCAGCTTATCCTGCTGGACATCCGGCTGCCCGATATCAGCGGTTTCGACGTCTGCCGCCAGCTGCGCGCCGAGGGCAAACGCCAGCCCATCCTCATGCTCACCGCCCGCGACGAGGAGCTGGACAAGGTGCTGGGCCTCGAACTGGGCGCTGACGACTATGTGGTCAAGCCCTACAGCCTGCGCGAGCTGATCTCGCGTATCCGCGCCCTCCTGCGCCGGGCCTACGGCGAGCTCTCCCTCACCGCCGGCGACGGCGCCTTGCACTTCGGCGAGCTCACCCTCGACCTGGAGCGCCTCCAGGTGCTCAAGCGCAACCATCCCATCGACCTGACCCCCATTGAGTTTCGCATGCTACGCTACCTGGCCAGCAACCCCGGCCGGCCCCTCACCCGGGACCAGCTCATCGAGACCATCTGGGGCTACGAGAGCGACATCGGCAGCGACCGCACCGTGGACGTCCACATGCGCCACCTGCGCCAAAAGGTCGAGGACGACCCCGCCAACCCCCGCTGGCTCGTGACCGTGCGCGGGGTCGGCTACAAGTTCGAGCCCTGACCCGGGCCGCCTGTTGCCAAACCTTAACCCATTCTCAACCGCCCGGTAGCCTCGCCGTGGTAGGATGCAGATAGCGGGCACGCGCTCAACCACGTGCCCCCGCCATTCTACCATTCCTAGAGGAGGTACATCTATGTTGCAGAGAAGCTGGAAAGCGCTCCTGTTGATCACCATGCTGGCCCTCGTGCTCGGGGTCGCCCCCGCGGCGCTGGCCCAGGAGACCGTTCAGGAGCCCGGTGTTGTGCTGGTGGCCGTGGCCCCCGGTAGCCCCGCTGCCACTGCTGGCCTGATCCGGGGCGATATCTTGCTCGCGCTGGATGGCCAGGACGTCAATACCCAGGCCGAGCTGGTAGCCGTGCTCCAGGCCAACGCCCCTGGCGACCGCGTGGAGGCCACCTACCAGCGCGGTGGCGCCGAGCGCAAGACGCGCATCACCCTGGGCGACCGCGACGGGCAGGCCTTCCTCGGCGTGACCGTATTTGTGTCCGCAGAGGAAACGGTGACCGTGCCCGAAGCGGAATCAGAGACGGCACCTGAAGAGGAGACGGCAACCATACCCGACATCCTCACCCTGCCCACCCAGCTGGCTGGCGGTGCCGTGATCACCGAGGTCGTCGCCGATAGCCCCGCTGAGGCCGCCGGCCTGGAGGTAGGCGACATCATCACCGCCATGGATGGCACCGACCTGGACGCCAACCACAGTCTGGCCGACCTCGTCGGCTCTTACAGCCCGGGCGATGAGGTCACCTTGCAGCTCACGCGCGGCGACGAGGAGCTCGAGCTTACGGCTACCCTGGCCGAGAACCCCGACACCGCCGGCAGGGCCTTCCTGGGCGTCCGCTATGGCGCCGCTATGGCTCCGCTGGCCGGCGGCCGCCTGCGTGAGCTGCAGGATGCCCTGCCTGAGATGCTGGAAGAGGGCCAGGTCCCCGAGGAGTTGCAGGACGAGCTGGCGCCGCTGCTGGAGCAACTGCAGCAGGGCAGAGGCCGGGGCTTCCGCATGCTCCCCCTGTGGGGCGAGAGCCTGGCTGGCGTCAGCGTGATGCAGGTCAGCGCCAATAGCCCGGCCAGCACCGCCGGGCTGGTACCAGGTGACATGATCACCGCCATCGATGGCAAGGAGGTCGCCACGTCGGCCGACGTGGCCGCTATCCTGGCCGAGCTGAAGCCCAAGGACGAGGTAACCCTGACCGTCGCCCGCGCCGGCGAGGACGGCTCCGACGACGAGAGCATGGACCTCACCGTCACCCTGGGCCAGCACCCCAACGACGCCACCAGGGCCTACTTGGGCGTCCGCCTGGCCCGTGGCATGGGCATGCACTTCCAGCTGCCCCTGCTGCCCTCGCTGCCCGAGCAGCCCAAGATGGACCAGGGCTCCTCGAACGGCTAATCACCAACGATTTCCGGTCGGCCAGCCCCACTGCCATCACCAGGTGCTGCGCCACCAGCCGTAGGGGCGGCCTCAGAGGGCCGCCCCCTTCGTGCTTCGCGATTCTTCGTGCTTCGTGCCCTTCGCGGCCCTTCGTGCCATCGTGGTCCAATCCGTTCGCCCTTCGTGCCATCGTGCTCCAAACGCCCGTGTAATCCAAACCCCGGTTATCCCAACCCTCAGGCCCTAAACCGTGTTCCACTCCATCCGCTGGCGCCTGGTCGCCAGCTTCGTCGCCCTCACCGTGCTAACCGTCGCCATCATCGGCGTGGTCGGGCTCTCGCTGCTCAAGCGCCAGACCGAGCAGCGGGAGCGCGACTACCTGGCCGCCAACGCCACCGCCATCGCCCGCCAGGCCTATCCCCTGCTGGAAAGCGCCTACGGCGCCGAGGGCCTG
>JAULUH010000570.1:0-1893 GCA_032111745.1 Anaerolineae bacterium
TTCTCGAATTCGCGGGCCAGCTGGGCCATGGTCGCGGCCTCGTCCCGGCGCAGCGCATGCCAGAGGGTGATTGCGCCTGGTTGGGCCGGGCAAAGCTCCTCAGCCGTGATCTCAGCCGTCTCCATGTCGAAGCTTTCGGCCAGCTGCATCGTGGCCGCCCGCGCGAACTCGCTGGCTGGCAGGATGCCTGCCAGCAACTGCTGGTAGGCATCGTTGTACGGGCCCTCAGGGTCCACGAACGCGTTCCACATGTCGAGATTCACGAAGGACATCGGCGCTGCCGCGCGGGCCTGGCTCTCCACGGTCAGGGTTGAAGCGGGCATGCGCCTGGGCAGCGTGACGTCGGCATTGGCTGGAATGCGCCCGACCTCGCCGGCCGCCAGCTGGATCTGCTGTTGCGGCGTGGTCAGGAAGTCGGCCAGGGCCACGGCCAGATCAGCCTCCTGGGGGGACGATACGCGGCTGACGGCGAAGGCGTCGGTGCGCAGGACGGGGCGCGAGGGTGTGCCATCCACCTCTCCCGGCAGCGGAGCCACGCCGACCTTGTCAGCCCCCATGGCCTCCCGGAGGCGCGCCAGCTCCTCAGAGTCGGCCACGTAGTAGGCCGCCTCGCCTTCCACGAACGCCTGGCGCAGGGCTCCAGGGTCCTCGCTTGCAATGATGCCGGGCGTGCCCAGGGATCGCCGCAGGTCGTCGAGCCAGTTGGCCAGGCCGCCGTTCCCGGTGGCCAGGCGGCCCTCCGGATCGACGAAACGGCCATGATAAGCGCCTACCCCCCACAGGATTTCGGCTAGCTGTGTGTTGAGGGCCAGCCGCTCGCCCTGGGCCGCCCGGTCCAACAGCTCACCAAACGTCGTTGGCGGCGTTTCGACCAGCTCCTTGTTGTAGAACAGCACCTGGGTGTGCATGGCGAAGGGCAGGCCATAGAGACGCTCGCCATCGCCGACGGGGGCCAGGGCTCGCGAAAGGTACTGGGAGGGGGTCACGTCTTCCCTGCCGGAGAGATCCGCCACCAGCCCAACCTGGGCCAGCTCGTGCAGCGCTTCTGAATCCAGCAGCAACAAGTCGGGCCCCAACCCCGCCGGTGCCCGGTCCTTGAACTCGGCCACGATCTGGTCGCCGGGGACGGCGACGCTGATCACCTCGACGCCTGGATGGAGGTGGCGGAACTTGTCCACCAGGGCCTCCAGCACCGGCTCTTCTACCGGGCTCCAGTCGTGCCATAGCAACACCCGGCCGGATAGAGGACGGTAGGTGTCTTCAGCACCGGTGATGGGGGCCAGGATATCGGTCAGCGGCGCCGCCGCATCCGAGATTGGCTCCGGCACACACCCCGCAGCTACCAGCGCTACCGACATGACCACGGCGATCAATCGAGAAGGCAAACCCAGGGGACTAAGCCTCATACACGCGCTCCTCTTCCCTTGCGCACTGGAATGAACGTCCAAGAATTATATCACAAGCGACGCCAGGGGCAATTCGGCACTTTCGATGGCAGCCGTTTATCGTTCCTTAACATAGGCTACTGTGTACGGAGGTGCAAGGCTGGTCTGGAGAACCTCGAACTGCTCTTTTGACAACCGGTGATAAATCCGTAACATGCCAGTTGCCGCTAATAGTGACTAATAAGAGGGTACCTAGCCTGGACCGATGATTTCTTCTACCATAATCCCCACTATTGGCCGGCCAACGCTGGCCCGTGCAGTCGACAGCGTCTTGTCCCAGGAGTCCCCTGGGGAATTCGAGGTTGTCGTCGTGAACGATTCAGGCGCGCCCTTGCCGCCGGTTGCATGGCACGATGACCCGCGGGTGAGGGTCATTCACACACAACGCCACGAGCGCTGTGTAGCCCGCAACGCCGGTGGAGCCATTGCGCGCGGTCACTACCTGCAC
>JAULUH010000570.1:1903-3303 GCA_032111745.1 Anaerolineae bacterium
TGAGGCTCGATCGGCGGACCAGGGCCCTCCGTGCCTGCAACAGCACGCATGTTGCAACCTGCAACACGTTCGGTCCGCCATGCTGGCCCATTGGCAGCGACAGCGCCTCGCGGCGCCGGCCCGGCCGGGTGCGCGTCGACGCGCCACCGAACGGCGCTGGCGCAGCGATTGCGCGCGGTCGTTACCTGCATTTTCTCGACGACGACGATTGGCTACTGCCAGGAGCCCTGGCGGCGATGGCTGACCTGGCCGCTGCCACCAGCGGCGCCTGGCTGTACGGCGGCTCGCAGCTCGTGGACCGCCAGGGCAATGCGCAGATCGAGCTCCATCATCAGCTGCCGGGCAACTGCGCGGCGCAGGCCATGAGTGGCGAATGGATCCCCTTACAGTCTTCCTGGATCGACGTCGATTTGTTCTTCAGTATTGGAGCCTTCAATCCCGCCGTCCCGGGGGCCGAGGATATTGATCTGATCCGCCGGCTGGCACTCCGCAGCGACATTGCTGGAACCGATGCCTTGATAGCCTGTATCGCCATGGGCCAGGAGGGGAGCACCACCGATTACGCAAGTAGTCGCCTCAGACTACGCAGAGCGCGCGAACGCGTGTTGGACTCGCCGGGTGCTCAAGCGCGCCTGTTGGAGTCGGCTACCTCCCCCTACTGGCGGGGGCGCATCACCCGGGTATACACCACATCGGCCCTGTGGAACCTGAGGCAGGGCAGGCTATTCGACGCTGTGAACCGCGTATTTCAGAGCGTTGGCAGCTCCGGCAACGGGGTGCTGTCTGCCGATTTCTGGCAGGGTTTCTTGGGTAGCTACCGCAACGAGACCTTTGCCCGTGGTTTCGCGGCCACTGCGGGCGCGTGAGGCAGTCACCGAGAGCCATGTTTTCCTCCACCATCATTGCCTCCATTGGCCGCTCCACCCTGGCGCGCGCGGTGGCGAGTGTGCTCGAACAGGAGTTTGACCAGGACTTCGAGGTCGTCGTGGTCAACGATGCGGGCCGTCCCCTGGCACCAGCCGATTGGCAGGAGTCGCCGAGCGTCCGTGTCGTCAACACCCATGCCCGCGAGCGCGCCGTGGCGCGTAACACCGGGGCTGCCATCGCCCGGGGCACCTATCTGCACTTCATGGACGACGACGACTGGCTCTTGCCCGGCGCGCTCCAGCTGGCCTGGGAGCGTTCGAGGACGGCCGGTGATGCGGTCTGTCTGACCGGCAAAGCCCAGGTCGTCGACGGCACCGACCGGGTGTGGGGCGAGCTGGATTTTGTCCTCGGCGGTAACTGCGCCGTCCGGCTGCTGGCCGGCGCCTACCTGCTGATCGGCTCCTACTTCGTGCGCAGCGATGCCTTCTTTGCTGCCGGAGGCTTCGACCGCAGCTTCGGCGGCTCCGAGGACG
>JAULUH010000570.1:3313-3653 GCA_032111745.1 Anaerolineae bacterium
CAACTGGTCGACCTCCACTGACTACAGCCAGGCCGTCGAGGAGAATCGCCTGATCCGGGATGCCGCGCTGGACCTGCCTGGGGCCTTTGGCCGGCTGCGCGCCAGCGCCGATTCCCCGTACTGGAAGGGCCGGCTGGTGCACGCCTACGGCAGCAGCTGCCTGCTCAACTGGCGCTACAGGCGGCCGTTCAAGTTCCTGAGCCGGGGTCTGTTTGCCGGCGCCGCCGTTTTGACCAGTGGCACGGCCCTGGCCAACGGCACCTTCTGGCGCGGAGTCAAGGATGATCAGTTGCCGGGCGGTTTGAGCGAGGTCATGGAACGTATCGATCGCGCCATGTCG
>JAULUH010000571.1:0-12341 GCA_032111745.1 Anaerolineae bacterium
GCGGAGACGCCGTTGGCGGAGAAGGTGCCCCAGTAGTCGCCGATGCGGCCGCTCCAGGCCGGGGTGTACCAGCCGCGGTCCGGGTCGCCGGTGCTGATGGGGATGGTGCGCAGCACGTGGCCGTCCTCGATGACGCTCATGCGCTGGGCGTTTTGGTTGACGACGACGTAGGTGGCGGAGGGGTCGATGCCGTGGCTCGCCGCGACCTCGACCAGGAAGGGCTCGGGGGTGGGGAGGGCGGCAGCCACAGTCGGCGCGGGCGTGGCGGTGGGCGCAGCGGTGGCGGTGGACACCGGCGTCGGAGTATCGAAGGGCGTGGGCGAGGGCAGGGCGGTGGGCGACGGGGTGGGGGTGACCATCCAGGGCTCGCCGGTGTAGGCCTGGCCGACGACCGGGGCCAGGGCTTGGCCGGAGCGGGTGATCCAGCTCATGGCCTGCCAGGCCAGGAGGGCAGCCAGGAGGAGGGTGATGGCGAAGAACGCCAGCCGCGGTAGGAAGGAGGGGAGGCGGCCCTTCAAGGGGGCCAGCCGCGGTAGGGAAGGGAGGCGGCCTTTCATAGGAGGCCTCCGGAGAGGAGCAGGAGGATGGCGGCGAGCGCGAGCAGGAGGGCGAGCACGACGAGGACGAGGGACAGGCGCCGCTGGCGGCCGGCGCCGGCGACGGTGCGGCCGTGGCGGTCATGGGCCTGGCGGCCGCGCGCGAGGGCGGCGGTGTTGGAGGGGGTGGCGCCCTGCACGGAGCGCAGCCACCAGGCGCGCGCACAGTAGGTGTACTGGCCGATTTCGCTGGCCCGGATGATGTCGTCGTCGGGAGCGGCTACGGGGTTCACGTGTCTTCGCCGTCCTCGGTGCTCCAGGCGGGCAGGGCGCCCTGCAGGCGGCCGGCGGCGTCCTCGCCGACGACCCGGGCTTCGAAGGCAGCCAGGGCGGCGCGCATCTCCTCCTGGCGCACGGCTACAGTGATGTCGCCGCGGGTGCGCTCCAGGGTGCCGCGCAGGACGTCGGTCAACCGGCGCAGGCCGCCGGTGATGGCATCGGGGAAGTCGATGGCGGTTTGCAGGCTGTAGACGTCGTCCATGATCTGCAGGTAGGTCTCGGCCTCGGCGACGCGGCCCAGGCGCATGAGGTCGAGGGCGAAACGGCGCATCTCGGTGGTGGCCTCGGAGAGGCCGCTGAGGTAGGTGGAGGAGGGCACGCCCAGGCTGGTGGGGGTGGGCAGGGGCTCGCCGGTGACGAAGGCGTAGACGATGTGGGCCTCGGTGAGCTCTTTGAGGGAGTCCTGGGTGTAGCCGGTATAGAAGAGATCGGGGGTGGCCTGGAGGGCGCCGGTCATGTGCTGCGCGGCGGCGCGGGCCTCGGCCAGCAGGTCGCGGGCCTGCTCGAACTCGTGGCGGTGCACGGCGCGGATGCTGTGGGCGCACAGGCGGATCAGCTCGCGAGAGCGGCTGAGGGTCAGGTCGCGCACGGCGGTGCGGTCGGTCAGGTCCTGGCGGATGTCCTCGATGATGGTGGTCAGTTGATCCACGTTAGGCCTCGGGTATTGGCTCGGGGGCGCTGTCCTCGTCGTCGTCGCCGACAGTCCATTGCATGCCGCCGAGGGTGCCCTTTTGGGGGTCGAAGTTACCGGGATGGCCCCCGGGCTGGGGGATCTGGCCGACGTTGCGCTCGTACTTGGCCAGGTTCTGGCCGAGGGCCTGGTGGAGCATTTTGGCGTTGTAGGGGGTGAGCAGGATGCGCGACTGGACGCGGGCCTTGGACATGCCGGGAAGGATCTGGGCGAAGTCGACGATGACCTCGTTGGCGGAGTGGCTGATGATGGCGAAGTTGGCGTAGATCGCGTTGAGGTCGCCAGGGAGCTCGATGTTGACGCGTTTTTGGGGTGGTGGTTGCGGATCGGCCATGGGATGTCCTCGGCGGTGCGGGTGGTTGAGGTGCGGGTGCCAGGTGGGCGTCTGCGCCTGGGCACGGGCGCACAAAAAGGCACGGCGCATCGAGAGCGAGCGCCGTGAGTATTTTAGCACAGGATGGGGGTGTTGGCGAATGGACGGATCCCCCCTCATGCACGGCGAGACCCTTCGCTGGCGGTTCGCACCGCATGCTCTTTGGCGCACCTCATGCCGCTCAGGGTGACATAATAGTGAGCGCGTTGCGCTGGTGATGTGGGATGGAGCGGCAGGTGCGACGCACGACGGAACGTGCGTCGCACCTGGGGTGGGCGGGGGTGGGCGGTCAAGGGAGGACGCCCAGCTCCTGGCCGACGCGGGCGAAGATGGCGAGGCCGGTATCGAGGTCTCCTTGAGTGTGGGCGGCGGAGATCATGACGCGGATGCGGGCCAGGCCCTTGGGCACGGTGGGGAAGGTGATGGCGGTGCCGAAGATGCCCTCTTCGTAGAGGCGGCGGCTGAACTGTTGGGCCAGGAGCTCGTCGCCAAGGATGACGGGGGTGATGGGGGTCTGGGTCTTGCCGGTGTCGAAGCCCAGGCGGCGCATCTCGGCCTGGAAGTAGCGGGCGTTGGCCCACAGGCGGTCGACGAGCTCGGTGGATTGCTCGAGGACGTCGACGGCGGCGATGCAGGCGGCGACGTCGGGCGCGGTCATGGCGCTGGAGAAGAGGAAGGGGCGGCCGCGCTGGCGGAGCCAATCGGCCAGGACCTCCGAGCCGGCGACCACGCCGCCTACCACGCCGAAGGCCTTGCTGAGGGTGCCGATTTCGACGTCGACGCGGCCGTGGAGACCGAAGTGATCGACGATGCCGCGGCCGCCGCGGCCGAGCACGCCCTCGCCGTGGGCGTCATCTATGATGGTGACGGCGCCGAATTCCTCGGCCAGCTCCACGATTTGGGGCAGGGGCGCGATGTCGCCGTCCATGCTGAACACGCCGTCGGTGATGACGAACATGCGTTGGTAGTGGCCCAGGTTCTCCTGCAGGACGTCGTGCAGGGAGTCGGGGTCGCAGTGCTCGTAGATGGTGCGGGCGGCCTTGGTCAGGCGGACGCCGTCGATGATGCTGGCGTGGTTGAGGCGGTCGCTGATGATGAGGTCGTCGTCGCCCACCAGGGCGGGGATGGTGCCGATGTTGGCGCTGAAGCCGCTCTGAAAGGTAACGGCGGCGGCGGCGCCTTTGAAGGCGGCCAGGCGGCGCTCGAGCTCCTGGTGAAGGGTCATGGTGCCGGCGATGGTACGCACGGCGCCCGGGCCGACGCCGTAACGGTCGATAGCGTCGCGGGCGGCCTGGGTGATCCGAGGGTGGTTGGCCAGGCCCAGGTAGTTGTTGGAGCAGAAGTTGAGGACTTTCTTGCCGTCGACCACGAGCCAGGCGCCCTGGGGGGAGTCCAGGGCGCGGATATGGGTGTAGCGGCCCTGTTGTTGGAGCTGGGAGAGCTCGGCGTCGAGCCAGGAGAGCTTGTGGGCAGGGGGTGGGGTGGTCATGGTCTCAATCCTATTCATTAGTGTCTTTGATGGCATGATGGTCGACCAGCATGACGACTTTGCCGCTGGCGCCGCTGCCCATGACGCTGACGGCGTCTTCCCATTGTGGGAGGGTGAAGCGGTGGGTGACCAGGGGGCTGAGGTCGACGGCGCCGGAGCTGAGCAGGCCGTGCATGCGGTACCAGGTGTCCCACAGCTTGCGGCCGACGATGCCGTAGACGGTAGCGCCCTTGAAGATGATGTGGGCGTTGATGTCGAAGCCGATGGTGCCGGGGGCCAGGCCCAGGAGGGCGGCCGCGCCGCCGTCCCGCAGGGCGCTGAAGCCCTGGTCGATGGCGGTTTGGGCCCCGCTCATCTCGAGGAGGACGTCGACGCCGTCGCCGTTGGTCTCCTGGCGGATGAAGTCCACGACGTCGACCTCGGCGACGTTGAGGGTCTTGTCCGCGCCGAGCTGTTGGGCCAGGCGCAGGCGGTAGGGGCTGATGTCGGTGGCGTAGATGGCCCGGGCGCCGGCGGCGCGGGCGACGGCGACAGTCATGAGGCCGACGGGCCCGCAGCCGGTGATGAGCACGGTTCTGGCCGTGAGGTCGGTGGCGAAGGCGGTGTGGACGGCGTTGCCGAAGTTCTCCAGCATGCAGGCGATCTCGGCGGGCATATCGGGTGGGTTGGGCCACAGGTTGTAGGCCGGCATGGCGATGTACTCGGCCCAGCAGCCGCTGCGGTCGACGCCGATGATCTGGGTGTTGTGGCAGATGTGGCCGTTGCCGGTGCGGCACTGGGCACAGCGGCCGCAGATGATGTGGCTCTCGGCGGAGACGAAGTCGCCTTCTTTGACCTCGGCGACGTCGCGGCCGACGGCGACGACGTGTCCGCAAAACTCGTGGCCGACGACCAGCGGGGGGCGGATGCGGCGGCGGGCCCATTCGTCCCATTTGTAGATGTGGAGGTCGGTACCGCAGATGGAGGTGGCGGTGACCTTGATCAGGGCGTCCTGGGGGCCGATGGTGGGGATGGGGACCTCGGCCAGGGCCAGGCCGGGCGCCTGCTCGGGCTTGATCACGGCGGTCATGGTTTTGGACATGCGTCGTCCTCCTTGGTGCGTCGTTGCGTCTTGGTCGGCTGTAGTATAGCGCCAAATGGGTGGATGGAAAAGCGTAGAGACGCAACATCTTGCGTCTCTACGCGGATGTGATGCGGGGCGTAGAGACGCAACATCTTGCGTCTCTACAGGGGTGTCCTCAATTGCCCTTCCATGGGCAGGATGTTACAATAGCCTGAACCAGAAGGAGCAGGAGAAGGGCGGGGAGACCCCGCCCCTACACGCCAGATATCCTGGAGCAAGGAGAGCGGTGGCTTGGCAGCGAACGCGTGGTCTGTGGAGAAGGAACGGATTGTGGTGGTCGGGTTCAGGGGCCAGCTGGGGCGGGCGCTGATGGCGGCGCTGGCGGGCCGGGAGGTGCTGGCGCTGGATTTTCCGGAGGTCGACATGACGAAGCCGGCCATCGTGGAGCAGGTGGCGGACTTCGGGCCACAGGTAGTGGTCAACTCAGCGGCGTGGACAAACGTGGACGGCGCGGAGGACGACCCGGCGGCGTGTTACGCGGTGAATGTGACCGGCGTGCACAACTTGGCGCTGGCGTGCCAGCGCAGCGGGGCGTCCCTGGTGCACATCAGCACTAACGAGGTGTTTCCGGGCGAGCCGGGCCGCTTCTACCGGGAGTGGGATGCCACGGGCGCGCGCAGCGGCACGTATGCCCGCAGCAAGGAGGCGGCGGAGAAGCTGGTGGTGGGGCTGATGGGGGGGAGGTTCATGATTGCGCGCACGGCGTGGCTGTACAACCACGGGGGCAAGAACTTCATTGCCAAGGTCGTCGCCGCGGCGGACAAGGAGGGTGGCATGCGGCTGGTAGCGGATGAGTTCGGCAACCCGACGTATGCACCGGACCTGGCGGCGGCTATGGTGCAGGCGATAGATGGCGGGCAACATGGGATCTTCCACCTCACCAACAGCGGCTACTGCTCGCGCTATCAGTGGGCGGTGGAGATCCTGCGCCTGGCCGGCCGGGGTGAGGTGCCGGTGACGCCGGTGTCGTCGGGGGAGTGGCCGCGACGCACGGCGCCGCCACCCCACGCCATCCTGCTGAACACGGTAGGGGCGGCCAACGGCATCAGCCTGCGGCCGTGGCCGGAGGCCCTGGCGGCCTATTTCGCAGCGGAGGCCTAGCGCGTTAGGGCCTGGGGCCTGGTGACTCTTCTTGCCTGAGCAACCTTTTGCCTCGGTAATCATTCCGAACTACAACGGCAGGGACTTGTTGGCGACGTGCCTGCGCGGCCTGGAACGCCAGTCGATGCCGCGGGAGCGCTTCGAGGTGATCGTGGTGGACGACGCGTCGACGGATGGGTCGCTGGCGATGGTACGGGAGAGCTTTCCCGGGGTGCGGGTGGTGGCGCTGGAAGAGAACCAGGGCTTTGTGCGGGCGTGCAACGCGGGGGTCGAGGGGGCGAAGGCCGGCCGGGGTGACGTGGTGGTGCTGTTGAACAACGACACGGAGGCGGAGCCCGGCTGGCTGGAGGCGCTGGTGACGGCGCTGGTGGAGCACCCCGAGGCCGGCTCGGCGGCGAGCAAGATGCTGCTGTTTGACCGACGGGACACGCTGCACACGGCGGGCGACCTGATGGGTGCGGACGGCATCCCGCGCAACCGGGGGGTGTGGCAGACGGATGAGGGGCAGTACGACGCGGATGTGTGGGTGTTCGGGGCCTGCGGCGGCGCGGCGGCGTACCGGCGGGAGGCGTGGGATGAGGCCGGCGGCTTCGACGAGGCGCTGTTCATGTACCTGGAGGACGTGGACCTGGCCTGGCGGCTGCAGCTGCGGGGGTGGAAGTGTTTGTATGTGCCGGAGGCGCGGATCTATCACTATTTGAGCGCGACGGGGGGCGGGTCGCTGGCGAGCTATTACACGGGTCGCAATACGCTGTGGGTGATCGGGCGCAACTGGCCGGGTGAGCTGCTGCGGCGGCATGGGCGGGCGATTGTAGCGGCGCAGGTGCGTATTGCGGCTGAGGCGCTGCGGGCGTGGCGGGGTGAGGCGGCGCGGGCGCGGCTGCGCGGGCAGGTGGCGGGGGCGGCGGGGGGGGGGGGGGTGCGGCGGCAGCGCGCGGAGATTCAGAGGACGCGGGTAGTGGAGGTGGAGGTGTTGGAGGAGGTGTTGGTGGGAGGGCGCCGGTCGTCTGGATCACGATAACGCGAAGAACCGCGAAGGGCGCGGAGCGTGAAGGGCACGAAGGGGGAACCGAAGGGCGAGGAGACCTCGCTCCTACGACGTGGGGATTGAGGGGCCTTGCAGGCGCGTTGGTTTGGAGGTACAATTCGGGGGCAGGGTGGCGAGCGGCAGGTTAGGGCAGGTTCAAGGAGGAAGGGTGATGGCGGAATCCAGGATCGAACACACGGAGCTGAAGCGCTGCGATTTGATCAAGCTGGTTGGGCGCTTCGATAGCAGCCAGGCCAAGCAGGTAGGCGAGGGGTTTGCGGAGCTGATGAATGGTGGCCGCTATTGTTTTGTGCTGGACCTGAGCGAGACGCTGTCGTTCAGCAGTGCGGTGCTGCGGGAGGTGCTGGTGGCGCAGAACAGGGCCCGGCAGTGGCTTCACGGCGGAGATATTTACCTGGCAGCGCTGTCCCCGCGCATGGCGGAGATTCTGGATCTGACGGGGCTGCAGCCGCTGTTTAAGGTGTACGATACGGTGGAGGAAGCAGTCGGGGCGTGGTAATAAACTGGTCCAGTCTTCGGAGACTGGACCAGTCTGTTGACTGCGCCAGACGGGACCGGTTTTCCGAAACCGGTCCCGTTTCTTGGTTACTCCTCCGTCTCGGGGAGCTCTTCCCACTCGCCGATGGTCCAGGCGCCGGCGGTGATGACAAGGGTGACGTATTTGCCGGCGGAGAAGACGAAAACGGGGGCGCCGTCCTCGGTTTCGGCGACCTCGGAGAGGACGCTCTCGCGGTCGACCATGGCGACGAGGGCTTTTTCCATCGCAGGCATGCCCACCAGGGGCTCGCTCTCGGGGTCCAGGTAGAGCAGGGCGCCGTAGAGCTCCAGGGTGGCGTTGTCCTCGAGGAAGAGGTCCAGGTCCAGAAGCTGGCGGGCGCTGCTTTCGACGGGCTCCTCCTCCAGCTCGTCGGCCAGGGAGCTGTCCCAGAAGGAGAGGCCGACGACGACGCTGCCCTCCAGATCGACGAGCTCTTGATAGGCCTCTTCGGTCAACTCGGTTTCCAGGGTGTCCTCTTCGAGGAGCTCGAGCAGATCTTCCTCTTCGTTATGTTCTGAGCGGCCGTTAGTAGATGGCATGGGTGTTTCTCCTTGTTCTGTGTGATCTGGCCGTGGTGGTAGGCCGGGCCAGGGGAATGGTTTTTTGCGTCAGGAGGCCGGGCTGACGATCAGGCGGGCAGGGATGCTGGCCTGCCTGACCAGGTCGCCGACGGCCCGGAAGTTGTGAAAGCGCACGGGCAGGCCCTGGTCCACGAAGAGGTGGGGGCCATTTTGCAGGTGGTAGTGCAGGTGGGGGCCGGGGGATTGGCCGGAGTTGCCGACGGCAGCGATCTCCTGGCCGCGCTTGACGGTGTCGCCCTGGCGCACGCGCACGCTGCCAGTCTGCAGGTGGGCCAGGAAGCTGAACTCGCCGTGGCCATGGGCGAGGACGATGAGGTTGCCGGCGACGCGGGTGAGGTCACCGGCGATGGCCGCGGAGTCCAGGGGCTCGGCGGGGGACTGGTCGGGCATGTCGTCGCGCACCAGCACGACCTTGCCGCTGGCCGGGGCGAGGATGGGCTGGCCGAAGCTGTAATGGTCGCGGTTGTCCATGCCGCTGCCGCTGAAGGTGCGGCCGTCTGGCCCCAGGCGGACGAAGTCGTAGGCGAAGGCCCAGCTGATGGGCTCGGCCTTGTGCAGGCCGGTCCAGTCGTTGCCGGTGATAGCCCACCAGTTGCCGTTGCTAAAGGGCAGGTGCAGGCGCACGCGCTGCTCGTGGTAGACCAGGGGGGCCTCGGCCACGGCTGAGACCACGGCCCGGGTGTCGTGGTCGAAGCCGGCGATGCTGACCCGCACGTTGTGCAGGTGCAGGAGGCCCTGTTCCAGGAAGTAGCAGCGGCGCAGGGCCAGCCCCAGGCCGGGAGCCACGCCGTACTGGCCGCCGGTGAGCTCCTCCAGGGCGGCCTTGCCCAGGCGCTGGCGCACGAAGACCACGTGTTCGTTCTGATCGAAGACGCGCCACACGACGTCGGTGAGGACGATGGGCCGGTTGCCGGTGATGCCCACCTCCATGACAAACTCCTGGGCCGGGCCGAGGCTGGGGTGGGGCAGCTGGTCGTACACGCCGACGTACACCTGGGCCGGGCGGATCTCCAGGCGCAGCTCAGGGGTGATCACCGCGCGTTGTCCCCTGCGGCGGAAAACTCGGCGGCGAAGCGCTCCAGGACACTGCGGATCTCGCCAGTGAGGTCGAGGAAGGCCGAGGCCAGGCGCGGCAGGTCGTGGAGCTCCTGCTCGAGGATCCAGAAATGGCGGGCCAGGATGCTGGAGAGGGCGAGGGTCTCGCCGGCAAAGGTAGCCTTGGCGTCGACGACGAGGATGTTCTCGTGGTCGACCAGGTCGCCGTAGACCTGGCGGATGCGGCGGGCCACCTGTTCGATGCCGACGTCGCTGTCGAGCTGGTCCACGAAGTCGCTGGGGAGGTAGTATTCGATCTCGAGCTCGGTGTAGACCTGGGCGGTGCCGGGCTCGTGGTCGCACTCGGCATCGTCGTCGTGGTAGAGGGAGCAGAAGGCGTCGTCGCCGTCCATGCTGAGCGCGGTGTATTCGGAGGGCCAGTAGAAGCTCATCTCCGCGCGCAGGTGGTAGGGCGGATCCCAGTCGTCGGGCACGCAGCAGGCCTTGAACTCTCGCTCCAGGGTGTTGATGTCGAGGGTGTTGGAGATGGCGTAGAGCTGCAGGTCGCTCTGGGAGCAGGCCCACATCCAGGTGGCGACGACCTGCTCGTAGCTGACGTAGGTATTGCTGAAGGCCGATGGATCGAAGTCGACGTCGGGGATCAGGTCCTCGTGATCCTCGGGCACGCCGTTTCCGTTGGTTCTGCCCTTGCCGGACATCCCTCTCATACTCCTGTGGGTGATGGGCGCCGGCACACGCCGGCGAGCCGCGAGCGCCCGCGGGGCGGCTTCCAGGCGGCTGTTGCGGCATAGTAGCACAGAGTAGGCGCCTCCGCAACTTTGCCAGGGCACAGGCACCGGAGAGGAACCGCAGAGGCGCAGAGAGCGCAAAGCCGATCCCTGGGCCGGAGAAGCCGGAGCAGAAGCGGAGGGTAACCGCAGAGGCGCAGAGAGCGCAAAGCCGACCCCTGGGTCGGAGAAGCCGGAGCGGAAGAATCCGTGTGGGGGTAGGTCAGAGCAAAGGCCTCAAGCCGGCTGCTCCTGGCGGAACTGGGTTTCGTAGAGCTGGGCGTAGAGGCCGTCCTTCGCCAGCAGCTCGGCGTGGGTGCCCTGCTCTACCAGGTGCCCCTCGTCCAGGACCAGGATGGTGTCGGCGGCCAGGATGGTGGAGAGGCGGTGGGCGATGACCACGCTGGTGCGGTTCTGCAGCAGGGGCTCCAGCGCGGCCTGGATCAGGGCCTCGTTCTCCGAGTCCAGGTGGGAGGTGGCCTCGTCCAGGATCAGGATGCGGGGGTTCTTGAGGATGACGCGGGCAATGGAGAGGCGCTGCTTCTCGCCGCCGCTGAGGCGATAGCCGCGCTCGCCGACCACGGTGTCGTAGCCCTCGGACAGGCGGGCGATGAAGTCGTGGATGTTGGCGGCCTGGCAGGCGGCGATCAGCTCGGCCTCGGTGGCATCGGGCCTGGCGTAGAGCAGGTTCTGGCGGATGGTGTCGTGGAAGAGGTAGGTCTCCTGGGTGACGATGCCGAGCTGCTCGGCCAGGGATTCCTGGGTAACCTCGCGCAGGTCATGGCCGTCCACGGTGATGCGGCCCTCGGTGACGTCGTAGAGGCGAGGCAAGAGGTAGGTGATGGTGGTCTTGCCGGCGCCGCTGCGGCCGACCAGGGCCACCAGCTGGCCGGGCTCGATCTCGGCGGTGAAATCGTGCAGGGCCCAGCGCCGGGAGGCAATGGGGGCGAACCAGGGGCTGGGGGTGCCGTCGATGCCCTGGCCGGCGCCGTTCTGGCCGTTGGTGGCGGGGGCTGGCAGCTGGGGCTGGGCGGCGGGCGGGGGTGGCGGCTCGCCGGGGGTACCCTCGGCGGCGGGCGTGTCAGACAGATAGGTAAAGGAGACGTCCTCGAAGCGGATGTGGCCGGCCACGTCCTCCAGCACGATGGCGTTGGGCCGGTCGGTGATTTCGACGGGCAGGTCCAGGTATTCGAAGACGCGCTCGAAGCTGACCATGGACTGCACGAACTCGACCTGGATGTTGGAGAGGGAGGAGATGGGGCCGTAGAGGCGGGTGAGGTAGGCGGCGAAGGCGACGATGGTGCCGACAGTGAGGGCGCCTTCAATGGCCAGGTAGCCGCCGGCCCAGTAGACCAGGGCGGTGCCGATGGCGCTGGCCAGGCCCAGGCCGAGGAAGAACCAGCGGCCGACCAGGGCGCGGCGGACGCCGATGTCGCGCACCTGGGCATCGACCACGGCGAAGCGCTCCACCTCCTGGCGCTGGCGGCCGAAGGTTTTCACCAACAGCGCGCCGTTGATGCCGAGGGTCTCGGAGATGATATTGCTCATGTCGGCGTTGTAGTCCAGGGCCTGGCGGCGGATATCGCGCAGGATGCGGGCCACGCGACGGGAGGGCAGGATGAAGAGGGGCAACACGACGACGGCCAGCAGGGTCAGCCGCCACTCGATGGAGATCATGACTACCAGGGTAGAGACGAGGGTGACCAGGTTGACGACGATGGTGGGCAGGGTGCCGGTGATGGCGTTCTGAGCCCCCACGACGTCGTTGTTGAAGCGGGAGATGATCTCGCCAGACTTGGTGTAGGTGAAGAAGCGCAGGGCCATGCGCTGCAGGTGGGCGTACATCTCCAGGCGCAGGTCGTGGATGATGCCCTCGCCGGCGCGGGAGCTGAAGTAGCGCTCCACGACCTCGATGAGGCCGGTGAGCAGGGGGATGGCGATGAGGGCCAGGGCGAGGATGTTGAGCCGGCGCATGTCGCCCTCGGGGATGACGTGGTCGATGAGCTGGCGCAGGATGAGGGGCGGGATGAGCTGCAGCAGCGAGACCGCGACGATGGTGACCAGGACGATCAGGACCATCCACCAGTAGGGGCGGGCGTAGTGGGCGACGCGGACCAGCAGGGCGCGGTCGACCTTGGGTTTGCCTTGGGATGGGTCGTAGCTGATGAGGCTCCACCATCCTCCACTTCCGTGGGCCATGCGTTTCTCTCCAAAGCGGGGGCGTGACTTCCCGGTGATGCTAGCGGCTCCGATCGATTTGCTGGCGCAGGCGAGCTTCCTCGGCCATGAGCGCGTCCAGCTCTGCCTCCAGGGCTGCAGCGCGGCGCTGGCTGTGGGGGTCGGGTTTGGCGCGGGCGGCCTCCAGCTGGCGGCGGGTGCGCTGGATGCCGGCGATGATCTCGTGCTTGCGCGCGATGAGCTGGGTGCGGTCCATCGATAGATGCGGTCGCTGGTAGTTGTACCAGAGCGAATGCCTGTTAGATGACAAGTGTAACAGAGGTGGAGGGAGGAGACAAGTGGGGAGGTTACGATTGGAGGGAGCGGGTGTTTGGACCACGAATCCACGAAGGATCGCGAAGGGGGAGGCGTTTGGACCACGAATCCACGAAGGAGCGCGAAGGGGGAGGCGTTTGGACCACGAATCCACGAAGGAGCGCGAAGGCACGAAGCGCGAAGGGCACGAAGGGGGGAGGCGTTTG
>JAULUH010000572.1:0-1634 GCA_032111745.1 Anaerolineae bacterium
CGCTGAGAACAGCCGAGGGCGCGGTACGCACAACATATAGCGACCAAGGATACTGGTTCCAGACCCCGGAGGCATGGGACCGGGACGGCAACTATCGAGCCATCGCTTACATGCGCCCACTGGCCATCTGGGCGATGCAGTGGGCATGGGAGCGCCAGCGCGCGGGCCGTGGCTGATAGGCTACTTTAGCCAGCACCGGGCGGAAACACCACGGGCACCAGCGGATAGAGCACCAGCGTGACCAGCGTTGCCATGGTCAGGCTATTGAGCACGTAATTGACATCGTCCTCTTCAGCGCCGCGCATGAACAGGGGAATCACGAAGGGTGGGGGGAGGATCACCATGGTCATCACGGCGGCTTGAAACTCGGGGTCGAGTCGCATAAGGCGGCCGACTACCAGGAAGGCCAGGGCCAGGCCGAAGGGGATCCAGACCAGTAGGCGGGCCGTGATAGTGCGAGCGGGCCGGCCCAGCGCGCCGGCCCGCAGCTGCAGTTCATAGCCGATCACCAGAGCGACCAGCGGAGTAGTCATGCCGCCGAGCAGGCGCAGGGTCTCCAGCACGCTGCTGGCCAGGGGGTTGCCTTCGGCCAGGTTGGCCAATCCCAGCTGTTTGACAATCAGCCCGCCGAGGATGGCCAGGATGACAGGGGTTTTGAGGAAGCCCAGCGCCGTGTCTCGCAGGGGCTTTTGCCCGGTCACCAGGCGTTCGAGGCCCGGCACAAGGACAAAGAAGACAAAGAGCACCTGGCCCAAGTCGACGATGCCGAACTTATAGATGTTAGCCTGGCCGTAGACCGCGGCATAGATGGCGTAGCCCATCATGCCGGCCTCAAAGCCGGTGAGCAGGCTGGGCATGTAGGGCGAGTTGACGCCCAGCGGCCCGTTGAGCACCCTGGCCAATAGCAGACCAACCACGCAAGCACTGGCCATGATGGCTGCGATCAGCACGTATTGGGGCTCGACGGTGACTTGAGAGAAGGCGAGGAAGAGAGCTGCAGGCAGGGTGACGTTCACCACGAGCTTCTGCAAGTCGTCCACGGTCTCGGGGCGTACGAAATGCAGCCGGCGCAGAGCGACGCCGAGCAGGATGAGAAGGAAGACCGGCACAACCTTGGCCAGGGCGGATAGGAACACCATGGCTCGATTATCTCGCCTCTAGACGACGTTATGCTCGTGAATGAAATCGCCGCTGGCGAAGCGGTCATGGCGAAGCTGGTGGATGTCCAGGCTGTGGGCCTTACCGTCCAGGATGAGCTCTGCTATCAGCAGGCCGGACACCGGTCCGTGCATGAAACCATGGCCGCTGAAGCCGGCGACCACGTAGAAACCCGCGGGATCGGCCAACCCGTCGATCACAGGGTGGGCGTCGGGGGTCACTTCATAGAGACCGGCCCACTCGCGCAGCAGGCCGGCCTCGGCCAGCAAGGGGAAGCGCCACGCCGCCAGCTCGAGGTGTTTTGCGGTCCAGGACCGGTCCACCGATTGGTCGAAGCCGGGAGTCTCATCCGGATTGGACTGGCCGGTGAGGACCCCGGCACCTTCCTTGTGGAAATAGAGGCTACGGCTGAAATCGATGACGAAAGGCAGACTGGCCGGCAGGCCGCGCAGGGGTGTGGTGACCGCGATCTGCCG
>JAULUH010000573.1:0-13314 GCA_032111745.1 Anaerolineae bacterium
GTTACCAGAGGGGGCAGCGGCCGGTGCGGCAGCCGCGGTGGTGGGCGGGAGAATAACGGTGTCGATCACGTGGATCACGCCGTTGGAGGCCGCGATATCGGTGGCGGTGACGGTAGCGTCGTTGATCTTGACGACACCGTCGGCGACGCTGAAGGTCACCGTGCCACCCTGGGCGGTCGTGGCAGTGAGGCCATCGGCGACGTCAGCCGCCATAACCTCGCCAGGAACCACATGGTAGGTCAGGATGTTGGCCAGGGCCTTGGGATCCTTGAGCAGGCCCTCGACGGTGCCGGCGGGCAGCTTGGCAAAGGCCTCGTCCGTGGGGGCGAAGACGGTGAAGGGGCCGACGCTGCTCAGGGTGTCGACCAGTCCGGCAGCCTGGACGGCAGCCACCAGGGTCTTGAAGCTACCGGCGGCAACAGCCACATCGACGATGGTGTCACCAGCGGCCGGGGCGGCTGCAGCAGCCGGGGCACCGGCGTTGGCGATGACGAACTTGGAGACCGACTCGTCGTAGTTGCTGTTGGCCTTGACGACGCGCAGGCTGAAGGCGTGCTCGCCATCCGGGAACTTGGTGGTATCCAGGTCGACGCTGAACTCGCCCTGCTCGTCGCCGGAGGCAACCCAGATCTTGCCCGAGTCATCGCCGCCGGGCAGGATGAACAAGTCCCAGCGCTTGAAGTCAGGCAGGCTGGCATAGCCAGTGACGGTGGCGGTACCGCTGATGGTGGCGCCATCGGCGGGGCTGGTGATGCCGTTCTCGGTCTGGGCCGCGGCGAAGGCCGGCAGCACCAGGGCGACGATCAGCAGCGCAAGAAGGGAGACGGTAAGCCAGTTTCTCTTCGTATGCATGTTTTGCTCCTTACTGAGAGAATCTTAAGGGTGTTGGCGTTGTAGGTGCCAGACTGGTATTCTAGCTGACATTAGCGCAATGGGCAAATTTGATCTGTGATCTGCATACCGTTTGGCCGGCCACATACGCCAGGCCCAAGCTCAAAAGGTAGCCCCGGACACACGGGCCCGGGGCTGGCCGTCGATCTGCAGGGGCAGCGGGAACAAGGGATGGTTCCTCGCGGGATCAGTCGATGGCCAGGTAGGCTTTCATGACCTCGGGCTTATCGAGGAGCTCTTTCCCAGTGCCGCTGATGACGATACTGCCGGTCTCCAGCACGTAGGCGCGGTGGGCGATATGCAGGGCCATGTGGGCGTTCTGTTCCACCAGCAGCACGGTGGTGCCCTGGGCGTTGATCTCGGCGATGGTATCGAAGATCAGGTCCACCAGGATGGGCGCCAGGCCCATGGAGGGCTCGTCCAGCAGGAGCAGCCGTGGGCTGGCCATGAGAGCGCGGCCCATGGCCAGCATCTGCTGCTCGCCGCCGGACAACGTGCCGGCCAGCTGCTTGGAGCGCTCCCGCAGGCGCGGGAACAGGGTGTAGACGCGATCTATGTCGCGGCGGATGCCGTCCTTGTCCTTGCGCACGTAGGCACCCATCTGCAGGTTCTCGGCCACGGTGAGGCGCCCGAACACCCGGCGGCCCTCCGGGGCCTGGGCCACCCCGCGATGGACGATGGTATGGGCGGGCAGCTGGTGGATAGGCTCACCCTCGAGGTAGATGGCACCGCTGCGGGGGTGCACGATGCCAGAGATGGTGTTGAGGGTGGTGCTTTTCCCGGCGCCATTGGCGCCGATGAGGGTGACGATCTCCCCCTGTTCGACGTCGATGGAGATGCCTTTCAGGGCGTGGATCGCTCCGTAGTAGGTGTGGATGTCGTCAATTTGCAGCAGCGCCATGTTCCACGGCCCCTCTTCCCAGGTAGGCTTCGATCACCTTGGGATCACCCTGGACCTCGGCGGGGGTGCCCTCGGCGATCTTCACCCCGAAGTCCATAACGGTGACGATGTCAGAGATACCCATCACCACCTGCATGTGATGCTCGATGAGCAGGACGGTGATGCCCAGCTCGTCGCGCAGGCGGCGGATGAAAAGCATCAAGTCCTGGGTCTCAACCGGGTTCATACCGGCGGCCGGCTCGTCCAGCAGCAGTAGGGCGGGCTTGATGGCCAGGGCGCGCGCGATCTCCAGGCGGCGCTGGTCGCCGTAGGGCAAGTTGCGGGCCAGGAGGTCGCCGCGGCCGGAGAGGCCGACGAAGGTCAGCAGGCGCCGGCCCTCTTCGACGGCATCCTCCTCCTCGTGGCGGGTGCCTGGCGGGCGCAAGACGGCGCCCAGCCAGCCCGAACGCAGATGGGACTGGTAGCCGACCATGACGTTCTCGATGACAGTCATGTTGGGGAAGAGGCGGATATTCTGATAGGTGCGGGCAATGCCCTGCCGGGTGATGCGATCGGGCGCCATGCCGTCGATGCGGCCGGTGGTGAAGGTGATGGCACCCTCCTCAGGCCGGTAGAAGCCGGTGACGCAGTTGAAGAAGGTGGTTTTGCCGGCGCCGTTGGGGCCGATGATGCTATGGATCGCCTTTTCCTCGATGGCCACGTCGAACTTGTTGACGGCGGTGAGGCCGCCGAAGCGTTTGGTCACATCCTGCGCCGTGAGAATCGGGGCCATGGTCTCTCCTACTCCGCTTCCGAGCCCACTTCCTCGTGCAGCTCCAGCTTGCGGCGGGCCTCGGGCACCAGGCCCTCGGGCCGCCGCAGCATCATGAACACGAGGACGGCGCCGTAGACCAGCAGGCGATACTCGGCGAACTCCCGCAGCAGCTCAGGCAGGCCCACCAGGACCAGGGCGCCGACGACGACGCCGGGGATGCTGCCCAGGCCGCCGACGATGATGACCGCCAGCACGTTGATGGAGACCAGCAGGTTGAAGCTGTGGGGATAGATGGAGGTGAGCTTGCTGGCGAAGATGGCGCCGGCCAGGGCGGAGAAGGCGGCGCCGGTGGCAAAGGCCAGCAGCTTGGTGTTGACCAGGTTGATGCCCATGGCCTGGGCGACATCCTCGTCCTCGCGAATGGCCATCCAGTTGCGGCCCAGGCGCGAGTATTTCAGCCTCGTGGCCACGAAGGCGGCGATCACGATTCCGGCCAGGATGATATAGAACAGCACTTGCTGGTCGGCCAGCCCGGAGTCAGGGGGGGGCTGCACCCCCTTGGGGATGCGGGTGATGCCGTTGGACCCACCCACCCACGGTTTGAGCCAGTCGGATAGGAAGATGAGGCGGATGATCTCGCCGAAGCCCAGGGTGACGATGGCCAGGTAGTCGCCGCGCATCTGCAACACGGGGATGCCCAGGATCACACCCGCCAGCACGCCGACCAGGACGGCAAAGGGCAGGGCTTCCCACCAGGTCAGGTGGAACCCAAGCCAGCCGATTTCGGGAGAGGTGAGCACGCCGATGGTGTAGGCGCCCAGGGCATAGAAGGCGACGTAGCCCAGGTCCAGCAGGCCGGCGAAGCCCACCACGATGTTGAGGCCCAACCCCATCAGGATGAACAGCCCCACCGTATCGAGGATCTCGGCCGGGTAGGGGCCCAGCAGCGGCAATAGCAGAACCACCACGGCCAGGGCCGCGTAGGCAATGAGCATGACCGTGCGGTGCTGGCCCGCGGGCAGCTGTTCCATGCGCTGGTTGACGGCAGTCCTGGTGCTGTGCCACATGTATCCGACCAGCGCGGCCACGGCGAAGGTAATCACGGCGCCCAGCAACGAGAGCCCGCGACCGGCAAAGAGCGAGCTATTGAGGATCGACACGACGGGCACGGCGACCAGGCCGAGGGCAATGGCCCGGCGCAGGCGGGCTGGCAACAGGAAGAGGCCGGCGGACAGGGTGCTGACCAGGGTGCCGACGACCAGGAGGATGATCAGGCCCTGCGGCACGCCCCTGCCAAAGGTCAACAGGTCGTAGAGCTCTGGCGAGGCGTTGATGAAGACCGCGCGCAGGTTGATGGCCGGGCCGATCACTACCAGGGCCGAGAGCA
The DNA here is from genome assembly GCA_032111745.1 of Anaerolineae bacterium. Lineage (GTDB taxonomy): Bacteria > Chloroflexota > Anaerolineae > JAAEKA01 > JAAEKA01 > JAULUH01. The sequence continues at coordinate 3,934 of JAULUH010000573.1, forward strand.
TGGCGCTGGTGATCAGGCCGGCGATGGCACCGCTGGCCAGGCACCAGGCTACCGGGGTCTTGACCAACCCGGCGGCGGCGCGTTGGGCCGCCTGGTAGCCGAAGAGGATGTAGACGCTGAGGAGAATCACCTGGCCCAGGCTGAGCAGGTCGACGATGATCATCCGGTTGGCCAGGGCGGTGAGCATGCCGACCAGGGAGAGGAAGATGGCGACGGTGCCGCCCAGCAGGCCGACCTTGACGGGCGACAGCCAGTCGGTCTGGGGTGCGGAGTAGGCTCGCGCTCGGGCGCCGGTAACCATGATCAGCCTACGCTTTCTTGGTGGCCAGGCGCTCGCCCAGGATGCCGGTAGGCCGGAAGATCAGCACCAGCACCAGCATGAGAAAGGCGAGAGCGTCCTTGAGCTGGTAGGGGGCGGGGATGCCCAGGCCGTCCAGCACCAGGTTGGGAAAGAGGGATTCGGCGACGCCGAGGAACAGGCCGCCGACCATGGCCCCGGCGATGTTGCCGATGCCGCCCAACACGGCGGCGGTGAAGGCCTTGAGGCCGGGGATGAAGCCGGCGAGGAAATAGACCTGCCGGAAGAGGGTAGCGAAGAGCACGCCGGCTGCCCCGGCCAGGGCGCCGCCGACCAGGAAGGTAATGAAGATGCTGCGGTCGACGTCGATGCCCATCAGGGCAGAGGCGTCCTTGTCCTCGGAGACGGCCTGGATGGCGCGGCCGGTCTTGGTGCGCTGCACGAAGAAAGACAGGGCGATGAGCATGACAATGGCGGAGACGATGACCAGGGCCTGGGTCTTGAGGACCTGAAAGCCGAGGATCTCGAAGGCGCCCTTCAGCTGCTCGGGCAGGGGGTAGCCCTTGATGCCGGAGCCGAAGAAGCCGCGAAAGCTGTACTGCAGGAAGAAGGAGGCGCCGATGGCGGTAATCAGCGGTATCAGCCGGGGCGCACGGCGCAGGGGGCGATAGGCGATGCGCTCCAGCAGGACGGCGATGGTGGCGGAGAGGGCCATGGCGGCCAGGAAGATGATAATCTGGCCGAGGAGAAAGTTGCCCTCCAGGATGCCAACGCTCTCCAGGCCGGTGGCCACGAAGTAGCCGGCGAAGGAACCGGCCATGAACACCTCGCCATGGGCGAAGTTGATCATGCGCAGGATGCCGTAGACCATGGTGTAACCCAGGGCGATGAGGGCGTAGACGCTACCCTGGGCAATGCCGAAGACGATGAGGTCTACCCAGGTGCGGGGGTCGTACTTGGCCGAGCGGATGGTGGTGACGGCGCCGTAGATGACAATGCCCAGGATAATGAAGCCGATGATCCACATCAAGACGGTGGTCCCCGTCACCCGCCTTCTGAGATCTTTGAGCATGCAGGAGCCTCCGTGCGGGGAGCAGGGCGGGGAGGGATGGCGATTGCCATCCCTCCCCGGTCCCGCAATGGTCCGGACTGCGGCCTCGGGCGCGGCCGCGCGGTAGTGATGTCAGGCCACTACTCAGTGGGCCAGATCTTCTTGGGGTTGCTGTCGTCGGCCGCGCCGGGGCTCCAGTTGTCCGGGTCGGTGCTCTGGGCCTCGTACACGGCGATCTTGGGATCGGCGCAGTCGCCGGTAGCGTTGCAGGTGATGGTGCCGGTCAGGCCGGTCATGCCGCTGGTACCCAGCATGGCGTCGGCCAGGGCCTGGCGGCCGATCACGGTCGACCCGTCGCCGCACTGCACGGCGACCTGCTCCACGGCATTGGCGATCAGGTTATAGGCGTCGTAGGCGTGGGCGTGGAACGGCGCCAGCGGGGCCTGGCCGTATTTCGCCTGGTGCTTGGCCAGGAAGTCCTGATAGCCGCTACCGAAGGCCGAGAAGTCGGGGCTCGACCAGTAGAAGCCCTCGGCACCATCACCGGCGGCCCGCAGGAAGTCCTGTGAGAAGATGCCGTCGGCGCCGGCGAGCTGCACGTCTGCCAGGGCCTGGCTCTGCTTGGCCTGGGAGGCAACCTGGCCACCGGCAGCAGTGAAGATGGGCAGGTAGATGAACTCGGGCTCGGTGGCGGCGATGCGGGTCAGCAGCGGGCCCATGTTGGTCTCGGTGGGATCGGTGGCCTCCTGGGCCAGGATAGTGCCGCCCAGCTCCTGGAACTTCCCGGCGAACACCTGCTGCAGCTGGTCGGCGTAGAGGCTGCCGTCGTGGATGGTGGCGGCCTTGGTGAAGCCCTGCTCGACGGCGAACTCGGCCATGGCCGCGCCCTGGACCTGGTCATTGTGGGCGGTGCGCATGTAGCACCAGTACTCGGGGGGCCGGTCGGCGGCGGTCAGGTCAGGCGCGGTGTTGGATGGGGAGACCATGGGGATGGCGGCGGCGCACATCAAGGGGATGGCGGCGCGAGCGGCGGACGAGCAGTTGGTGCCGATGGCGGCGACGACTTTGGGGTCCGAGGAGACCTTGGTGCCGGCAGCCTGGCCGCCCTCGGCGCTACAGAGCTCGTCCTCGCCCACCAGCTCCACCTGGTGGCCGGCGATGGTGGGACGATCCTCGGCAGCAATCTCCACGCCGTTCCTGGTGTCGGTGCCCAGGGAGGTGTCGGGGCCCGAGACTACGAACATCCAGGCGAGGCGGATGGGATCAGCCTGGGCCAGGGTGACGCAGCCCTTGGGGTCGGTGCATTCCTGGCAGGCGTCGCCGCCTTCGGCGGCCCCGGCGACTGCAGTGGCAGCCTCTTCCACGGCGGGGGCTGCTGTGGTGGCAATGGATTGGACGGTCTCCACGGCGCCCTGGGGGGCGGCCGGGCAGGCCGTCAGCACGACGGTAGTCAGGACCAGCAGCAGGCTAAGCAGAAAGAACGATCGTTTCATCTTCGGCTCCTCCTAGAGTGGATGGGAATGGAATTGCGATCGAACGAAGCCGGCCAGTCGATGGGACAGGCCGGACCCAGTTCCGAAGCTGCAGGCATCGACACGTGAGGCTACCACCTCCTTTGAAGGACAGTCGGTGCGACGCGGCGACCATTTGTGAGGGTCGCCCAGGCCAACGGCGTTGTTGGGTATCTGGAAGGAAGGGAGGACTCTGGCGCGCTGGCTGCCCCGGGAATGGAGGCTACGGGGCGTGGGAGGCATTCAGCCGCCAGGTTGCGCCGATTATAGACAACATGCCGCGAATTGTCAAACGACTTGAAACGCGCTGCAGGGCTGCGGCCTGGCTGCCCAGAACACGGACACACGGACGAACACGGACGAACAAAATAGACACGGACACCGGAAGTCGAGCGGAGGGATCTTTGAAGCCTTGATCGGGCGGCGCAGCTGGCGGGCCGGGTTACGATCAGTAGATGAACTCGTCGATGTCGTAGCGCGAGAACTGGGGGGGATGGGTGGGGTCTCGGGGAAGGAATCCGGCGCGGATGGCGGCTTCCTGGGCGCGAATGGCAGGCTGAGGGAGAGGCTGGATGCCCTGGGCGGAGGCGAGCTCAGCGTAGGCTGTGCCGGGTAGTTGCTGGAAGTCCGAAAAGTAGATCAAATCGCCGCGTGCCAAAGGCATGGTATTGAGCAGGCCGATGGTATCCGCCACATGGCCGTGGGCATAGCGAGCGCCGCCGGCGCCCAACATGACGATGACGCTGGCGTTCAGCCCGGCGGCCTTGAGGGTAGTCACGGCGTCGAGCACGGCGCGGGCATCGCCAGGCTTGTTGAGCCAGTGGAGCAAGGGATCATGGCCGCTCTCCATGCCGATATAGACCCGGCGCAGGCCCCGAGCCCTCAGCTCTTGCCAATCGGCGATAGCCTTGCGCTCGACGTGGAAGGCGTCGATGAAGGCAAACAGAGGACGGGAGCCTGGCCCCTGGCCTGCCAGCTGTGGAACCTGCGCCAGCACGTCGAGGAGGGCCAGCAACCGGGGCATGGGAATGACCAGGGCGTTGGCGTCGGCCAGGAAGATGGACCGGCGCAGGGCCAGGGCCGGGCCGAAGAAGTCGAGCACCGCAGCCGTGTGGGCCTGGAACTCTTCCGGTGACTTGATGCGGAAAGGCAGGCCGCGGTAGAAGGCACAGAAGGTACAGGCGTTGTGGGAGCAGCCATGGGTGGCCTGCAGGACCAGGGCCAGGTATTGGTCAGGGGGCAGGATGCCGATGGGGGTGTAGATCTGCCGGAAGCGCCGGCCGTCGTGCTCAAGGGCTGCCCAGTCCCAACCTTCGATCCGGGCCAGGGCCGCCGGCACGTCCGGGGGGGCAGCGGTGGAGGCAGCGAGCAGTTCAATGGCTGCCTGGCGAGCGGTTGCGGCTACGGCGCTGGCTTCAGACTGCGCCAGCCAGCGGCGCTGGCGTTCCCGGCCGGTGGCCTGCCGCTCCGTCCATTTCGCCAGCATGCGGTTGTCGAGGCTGCGGCGGTAGTTGCGGCCGGCGAGGAACGCTCCGTGCAGGCGACCGGCCGGGTCGAAAGTAAAAGAGGTGGATCCATCGTCGATCAGCAGGTTGGTGGCAACGGGACGGACCGCGATGCGGGCTTGCCGGCCGCCGGGGAGGCTCGCCTGCCAATCCTGGTGGGGATGGGGGGCCATGGTGGCTAGGTCACCGGGTGCGGCTCTGGATCAGGAGCTCGGCCAGCACGACGAAGGCGACGATGCCGAGGGCCATGGTGCCGTCTAGCAGCCGGTTAAGCTGGAGCCAGGCCGCGATGGCCGCGCCCAGGCCGACCAGGAAGGCCTGGCGGGTGGCCGCGGTGATGGTTGGCGGCTGGCCGCCGATGGGGAGCCAGCGATGGACCCAGCCCAGGACTGGGGCCAGCAGGCCGGCCACGGCCACAACTAGCAGAACCAGGAAGAACGCCAGGTTCAGGGGGGTAGGAGGGGTGCCGCCGATCACCAGCCAGACCAGGGCGGCCAGGGCCGCGCCCCCCATGAGCACCCAGGGCAGGTAGCGGGCCGCTTCACGCATGCACGAGCTGGCGGGACTGGACCAGGGATTGCACCAGGCGCACGGCCTGGCTGGCATCCGGGGCGTAGCCATCGGCACCGATCTCCCGGGCGTACTGGGGAGTGACGGGCGTGCCGCCGACGATGACTCTGACCTGGTGGCGAAGGCCTGCGGCTTGCAAGGCCTCGATGGTGGCGGCCATGTGGGAGATGGTAGTGACCAACAGGGTGGAGAGGGCCACCACGTCCACATCGCCGGCTTGCACGGCGGCCACGAAGCGCTCGGGCGGGATGTTGTTGCCGAGGTTATGCACTTCGAAGCCCGCACCCTCCAGCATCATGGCTACCAGGTTCTTGCCGATCTCGTGGAAGTCGTCCTGCACCGTGCCGATCACAACCCGGCCGGCCGGCTGAACCGAGGCCTTGACCAGGTGGGGACGCAGCACGGCGAGGGCTGCCTGCATGGCGCGCGCAGCCATCATCATCTCCGGCACGAAATACACACCCTCTTCGTAGAGTTGGCCGACCTCCGCCATGGCCTCGATCAGCGCCTGGTCCAGGATGCGCCCGGCCGGGATGCCGGCCTCCAGGGCTTCGCGAACGGTCTCAACGACGTACTCGACATCGCCGTCCAGGGTGCCGTCGAAAATCTCGTCTAGGAGTGGCTCCATGATCTTAACCTCCAGGACGCTGCTGGCGCCAAAGGTGGTCCGGGTCCCTGGGGTCCAGGGTTTTGGCAACGTCATCCTGATTCTACCTCAGAACGGCGATGCGCACTATGATGCAGGTCATCTTTTGCAGCTGGATTCCGGCTATTCCGGAAAATCGGGCAGATTGGTAGGGCTGGCTCCTTGTGGTATAATCCCAGTCTGGCGCTCAGAGCGCCAGTTTCGCGAGCACAAGCAGGGAACGACCATGAGTGTGTTGATCGGCAGCGACCTGGGCAAGCGTTTCGGCCCGTTGGATGTGTTCAACGGGCTCGATTTGCGCGTGGAGAAAGGGGATCGCATCGGGCTGGTGGGCCCCAACGGCGAGGGCAAGACGACCCTGTTGCGCATCCTGGCCGGGCTGGACCAGCCCACCGACGGCAGGATCCAGCGCAGCCGGGGATTGACCATAGGCTACCTGCCCCAGGATCCGCCGCTGGCTGGGGAGGCAACGCTGTGGGCAGATGTGTCGGCCCAGTTCGCCGACCTGCGGCGGCAGGGCGAGGCCTTGCGCCGGCTGGAGGAGTTGATGGCCAGTCCGGAGACCTATGCGCAGGCCATGGCGGACTATGCACCGCTGCAGGCCAGGTTCGAGGCGGCGGGAGGGTATGATTGGGAGCTTACCGTGCAGCAGGTGCTCAGCGCCCTGGGCTTCGCGCCCGGCGAACACCACATGCCATTGGCCCATTTGAGCGGTGGACAGCGCACGCGCGGCCTCCTGGCCCGCCTGCTGCTGCAACGGCCCGATCTATTGCTGCTAGACGAGCCGACCAATCACCTGGATCTGCAGGCCACCGAGTGGTTGGAACAACAGTTGTTGCAGTGGCCGGGCAGCATGGTGGTGGTCTCCCACGACCGCTACTTCCTCGATCGGGTAGCCATGCGGATTTGGGATCTCGCAGACCAGCGGCTGGAGGTCTACCGGGGCAACTACACCCACTACACGGAACAGCGGTCGGCACGGTGGGAGCGACAGCTCCGGGAGTGGGAACGGCAGCAAACCTTTGTCGCCAAGGAGGAGGACTACATCCGGCGCAACATCGCCGGTCAAAACACACGCCAGGCCCAGGGACGCCGCACGCGGCTGGCGCGGCTGCGGGAAGAAGGGGGAATCGTCGAGCGACCCCGCGCAGCGCACTCGATCCGGCTGCAGATGGACACCCGGCTGCGCAGTGGGAGTCTGGTGCTGACGACGCAAGACCTGATCGTCGGCTACCGGAGGGCCGGCCAGGGCAATGGACACCAGCCGCCGCGGGAGGATGTCTCCGGCGGCTACGCGTACGTGGGCACCGCCGAGCCCCTTGACCCGGCGGACACGGCCCTGTTTCGGTGCCAGGATCTGGAGCTGCACCGGGGCGAGCGGGTGGCGCTGATTGGCCCTAATGGCGCGGGAAAGAGCACGTTTGTGAAGACCCTGATGGGCCAGCTGCCGCCGCTGGCGGGCCGGCTGCGGGTGGGAGCGAGTGTGCGTATCGGCTACCTGGCGCAGGCGCACAGCGACCTGCCGGGGGATATGACCGTGCTCGACGCCGTGCTGCAGAAGGCGCCGCGCATGGAGATCGGCGAGGCCCGCAGCCTGTTGGGCCGCTTTCTCTTCAGCGGCGACGATGTATTCAAGCCGATGGCAGCGCTCAGTGGCGGACAACGCAGCCGGGTGGCGCTGGCACGGTTGACCCTGGAGGGGGCCAATTTCCTGGTGCTGGACGAGCCGACCAATCACCTGGACATCGCGTCGCAGGAGGTGATGGAGGTCGTGCTGAGAGCGTTCGGCGGCACGGTGTTGCTGGTCACCCATGATCGCTACCTGGTGGACGCGCTGGCAACCCAGGTGTGGGTAGTGAGCGGCGGGCAGTTGACCGCCTATGCGGGCAACTACAGCCAGTACCTGGCGGCGGAGGAGGCCCGGCGCGCGGCCCTGCTTGTGGCGGCACCGGAAAGCCAGCGGCCAGAGTCGCAAGATCACCGGGGACGGGCGCGCGAGGAGCGCCGGCAGCGCAGGGCTGAGGCGCAGCGGGTCGCGGAGGCCAGCCAGCTGGAGATCATGATTCACGACCTGGAACGCCAGCTGGCGGCTGTTTCTGAGGCGCTGACGCAGGCCAGCATGGCGGGAACAGCCGACAGGGTGCAGCAACTGAGCCTGGAGTATCAGGCTGTGGACGAGCGCTTACAACAGCTCGTCGAAGATTGGAGTATCCTTGCAGGTTGAGCAATCCATGGCCCGCCGGGATCCACGCCTGGCCGGGCGAACCGGTCCGGTAGTCATCGGACTGACCGGCAACATCGCCACGGGCAAGAGCATGGTCCTGCAGCTGCTGGCGGAGCTGGGCGCTGAGATCATCGATGCCGACCAGGTGGCGCACCAGGTGATGGAGCCAGGGCAGCCGGCCTACCAGGCGATTGTGCGGGAGTTTGGGACGGACATCGCGCCGGGCGGAGGACCTATTGACCGCCACCGGCTGGGCGAGATCGTCTTTTCCGATCAGCAGGCCCTGGCCCGGCTCGAGGAGATGGTGCATCCGGCGGTGTTCGTGCGTGTCAAGCAGCTGTTGGAGCAGGCCCAGGCCCCCGTGGTCGTCATCGAAGCGATCAAGTTGCTGGAGGCAGGCTTGAGCGTGCAGCTGTGCCATACCATCTGGGTGGTCACGGCCCCGCGTGAGCAGCAGATAGAGCGTTTGGTGGCCGCTCGCAGCTTGAGCCGCGCTGAGGCGGAGCTGCGCGTGGACGCCCAGCCCGCGCAGGAGCTCAAAGCCGCCCAGGCCGACGTGGTCATCGACAACAGCGGCAGCAAAGAGGATACCCGGGCCCAGGTGTTGCAGGCGTGGGAGGCCCTGGTAGCGGCCTCGCTGGCAGCCGGGATGCAGCATGGATAGACGAAAGATGATGGTAGACAGATGATGAAGACCTTGAACGACCTATATGCAAGGCATCCCAACCTCGTATCGTGGGCGGTGTTGGGTGTAGCGATGGTGATTGTGCTCGTGGTGGCAGCGCGCGACGTGGGGTTTGAGCCAACGCAGTGGCTGGCGCTGATCGGCGCCACCGTGGCGTTGGCGGGAGCCTGCGTGTGGATTATCAGCTGGGAAGCGCCGGGTGAGACGGACGAGCCATGACCGCCAAGCGTGATTACTACGAAGTGCTGGGGGTGGCGCGCAGTGCCAGCGCAGATGAGATCAAAAGCGCCTTTCGCCGGCTGGCGCGGCAATACCATCCGGACGTCAACAAGGAGGCCGGTGCCGAGGCGGCATTCAAGGAGATCAACGAGGCCTACGAGGTATTGAGCAACAGCGACAAGCGGGCGGCCTACGACCGCTTTGGCCATGCCGGTACCCAGGGAGGCTTTGGCACCGGCTTTGGCGATTTCTCCTCCATCTTCGAAGACTTGTTCACGGGTATGGGCATGGGTGCGGGCGCCCAGCGCAGCCAGCGCGGCCCCCGTCGCGGTGCGGACCTGCGGCTGGGGATTACCCTGACTTTCGAGGAGGCCGTGTTTGGCTGCGAGAGAGAGGTGGGAATAGGCCGGGCCGAGACCTGCCCGCATTGCTTTGGCAGCGGCGCCGAGCCGGGGACAAGCCCCTTGCGCTGCCCCCAGTGCAACGGGAGCGGCGAAGTTCAGCGCCGCCAACAGAGCATCTTTGGCACGATCCTGACCTCCTCGACCTGCACGCGCTGCGGTGGCACCGGCGAGGTCATCACGACGCCTTGCACCCACTGCAAGGGCCAGAAGCAGGTGCAGGTGTCCCGCCACCTGTCGGTCAACGTGCCGCCAGGGGTCGACGACGGCA
>JAULUH010000574.1:0-8165 GCA_032111745.1 Anaerolineae bacterium
GTCCACCCTCTCTCTGGATCCCATGGTGGCGTGTTGCCCTCATCCCCGCGCACGGTGCGGGCCTCCGTGCCCGCCGCTGGTCCTTGCCGCACCTCGCGGCCGCTATCCCCGCGCCTGCGCCAGAACGCCCATCTCAGCATATGAGCGTGCCCTCCATCCCTTCCGGAGCCATCTGCTCATTCCGGCGTCGCCCCTGGAACCGCCTCCCGCTCATCATTGACTCTTGTCCGTGGACAGGTACAATGGCTGGCTGTGCTACATGTAACTTGTCTCGAGGAGACATCATGCCCAACCTGACCGGCATTCGTGTGCTTGACCTGTCGCGGCTGCTGCCTGGGCCGTATTGCACCCTACTCCTGGCCGACATGGGTGCCGACGTGATCAAGGTCGAGAGCCCGGTGCTCGGCGACCCCTCACGGCTGACCCTGCCCTTCGACGGCGACGACAGCATTACCTTTGACGCCCTCAACCGCAACAAGCGCAGCCTGGCCGTGAACTATCGCAAGGCGGCAGGCCTCCACATCATCCAGGAGTTGGCGCAGATCAGCGATGTCCTGGTCGAGACCTTCAAGCCCGGCCAGGCCAGCCGCCTTGGCCTGGACTACCCGGCGATCAGGGCGTTCAACCCGCACATCATCTACTGCGCCCTCAGCGGCTATGGTCAGGAGGGGGCCTACGCCCGCCGATCGGGCCATGACGTGAATTTCCTGGCCCTGTCAGGCATCCTCGACCTGTTGCGTGATCCCGGTGGCCGGCCGGCGCTCCCCGGCTTCCAGCTTGCCGACGTGGCCGGCGGCTCTCTCTACGCCGCCATCGCCATCCTGGCTGCCCTGGTGGAACGTGCCGCCACCGGCCAGGGCCAGTACCTGGACGTCAGTATCTGGCAGGGCAGCCTCAGCCTGCTTACCGTGCAGGGTTCCCTGGCCATGGCCGCCCCCGCGGCCGGTCGCGCGGCCTGGCTGCATCTCCAGGGCGACATGCCCGCCTACAACGTGTACGAGACCAGCGACGGCCAATACATGTCTCTGGCCGTGCTGGAGCCGGTCCTGTGGGCGGAGTTCTGCCGCACCATGGGGCGGGAGGACCTCTTGCCTCACTACCTCCCCCAGCCAGAGCACCGGGCCTGGGCCATCGGCGAGGTGGCAGCGCTCTTTCGCCAGCGCACACGGGCCGAATGGGAGGAGTTCTTTGCCGGCCGCGACCTGTGTTGCGAGCCCGTCCTGACCCTGGACGAGGCCACCGGCCCGCAGCGCCAGCGCATGGAGGGTCCGGCGGTGGCCATGCCGCGGGCCGGCCGCGACCCCCTGCCTCAGATCGCCACGCCGGCCGCGCTCACCGGCGGCAACCTCCAGGTTCGCCCAGCACCCCAACTGGGCGAGCACACCGTCGAGGTCTTGCAGTGGCTTGGGCTGACCCCCGACGAGATTTCATCCCTTCGCACCCAGAAGGTCATCGCCACACCCGCCGACGTCGACACCAGTCGCTTTCGCCGGTTGACAGATGCCTGAGCTGGTGTGCAGCTGGCAGAGCCGTATGTGGCCGTGCTGCACGAGAACGCAGCAGCCTGGGCCTTCTTCACGGCCCAGCCGCCGTCCTACCGCAAGGCCGCCAGCTGGTGGGTGATGAGCGCCAAGCAGGAGGCAACGCGCCAGCGCCGGCTGGAACAGCTCATCGCCGACTGGGCGCAAGGTCGACGGCTCGCCCACCTGGTCCCCCACAAGGCGCCCAGCTAAGATTCGTGCGGTCTACTGTGAGATGGTCCGGCGACGCGTTTACGAGGGCACCAATGCTGGTGTGAGGTCAATCCCTTCGGCCATAATCGTCCGGCATAGGGGGTGATGAAGCTCTTCCATCCACGCCCAGCGTGCATGGCTTATGACCACCAGGTTGAACAGCACGTCGTGTTCCAACGAGAGACGCGCGCCGATGGTGAGAATGCGGTCCTTGATGGGCCAACGCTCATCTGTCACGATCACCAGGAGATCGATATCCGATTCGGGCGTATCGTCGTGGCGGGCCTTCGAGCCAAACAAGATCACACGGTCAACCTGTAGGGTCGGCTCGTTCCACAGGCGCCGCACTAGGGCCTCGATGGCTGCACGGTCGCTGGGTGCCGGCAGATGGGCTGCAAAGGTCATCGGTAGCCCTCCTGCGCAAGATATTGTTCTACCCGTTCGACAAACCTGCGAGCATCGTCGAGTCTGGCGCGTGCCTCCAAGTCGTCGACACTACCGACCATGTCGTAGTCAGCTACCTGTCTCGTCTCAAAAGCCCTTCCCACGCTGTCGCTGTACTTTGTTTCGATCAGGCCTTGCTTGACAAAATGCTGGCGAAAGGCAGCCAAAGCGGCGCTGTGCTTGCTTCGACTGATATCCTTTGTGAGCAGAAGCGCGCTGATTGCATAGAGGCAGGCATAATAGGCACGTGACGCAGCAATTGCCCAGTATCCGCCGTCGAGGTTGTACTGCGCACCTGCTAACGCTTCACGGGCCGCATCAACATAGAGCTGGATCAACGCTTGATTGAGGTCGGCCATTCCTCTACCCTATCGCCCAGGTGAACCGGGGAGCTGTACGGTCTGCCAATCACCCACATTATACCTGTCAACGTGACGTTCAACAAGCAGGGTTTCTGGAAGAGGTCACTGATGCCACAACCTCGCTCCGGGACGCGCAGGCCCCTCGCCTGATTGACAGCCCGCACCGTCTGCGCTAAACTAGCGAACAGTGGAAGCATTCTGAGCAGCAGAAAGGAGACAGCCCATGGCCATCGAGCGCCACAAGGAGATTCGCCGGCGCAGGCACCGTCGCGAGAAGACCGCGAAGCTGCGCGCCCGCCTGGAGAAGACCACGGACAGCCGGCAGCGCGCCGCCCTTATCCGTAAGATCCAGAAGTCCAATCCTTACGCCCCCGTGCCCGAGAAGTAAGATCCCGTTCCCCATGCCACGCCAAACGGCCGCACCAGATGGTGCGGCCGTTTAGTTATTGTCAAGCTGTCCTCTCGCGCTTGGAGTCGAGGCTCTAGCGGGTCGGGCCAAGCCCCTCTCCGATGAGCGCTGTCGAGACGTCAGGCGATACAGCAGGATCAGGCCGCCACCTGCAGCCGGGTAACCTCAGCTTCGATCACCGTCTGCCCCTGGGCCCGGGCCACTGAGATCCGGTGGTGGCCGTCCTGCACGAAGTAGGCCTGCCCGACCTGCACCAGCTCCACCGGCGGCAGCGCCACGCCTCGCTGGCGGGCCACCGCAACACTCACCCATCGCTCCATCGTGTGGCTCTGTAGGGGATTGAAGTCGGCATCGAAGTCGTCCACCCGGCCCTCGCTACCCTGGATCTGGGAGATGGCGACATTCTGGATGCCGGCATAGCTGTGGCCGTCCGCCCGCACTCCCGTCAGAACCTTCCTCAGATCCTGCAGGGCGTTGTCCTGGCCCGCCAGCTTTGACCAGAAACGCTTCCACTGGCCGATGGCCAGCGCCTTCCGGAAGGCCTGGGCCTCGCGGCGCCGGGCCTCGACGTCCCTGCCGCCCTTTGCCATGTTGCTGTGTGCGACTGACTGCTGTAGGAGTGATGCGTTGACTGTCATGATGGTCACCTATCTGGAGTGCTGCTTGACTTGTCACCCTCAGTATAGGCTGCGGCCGTTCCCTGCCCGTTGCCCCAGGCGTTTCGAGAACCGTTTCGGTCCAGGCCTGGGAAACCGCTCCTCCGTTCCCCGTTCGTAGTGAGCGCTTCAGCGCTCCGGGTTCGTAGTGAGCGCTTTAGCGCTCCGCGGGCGTATTCCACCCCCTGTGGTATAATGGCAGGCAGGATTCCGGGCCTGCCCCGGGCCCCCTGGAGCGTGTTCCCTGCCCATGTTGAGCTTGGCATTCCTCGGCCCCCCATTCATCCAGGTAGACGGCACGCCGGTCGCCACCGATCGGCGCAAAGCCATCGCGCTGCTGGCCTACCTGGCCGTCAGCGGCCGTGCCTACCCGCGCGACGTTCTGGCCGCCCTGTTCTGGCCCGACTACGACACCACCCGCGCGTACGCCTACCTGCGCCGCACCCTGTGGGAGATCAACGATACGCTCGGCAAAGGCTGGCTGGACACCGGAGGCGACGAGGTCCGCCTGAACCCAGAGGCCGCCATCCAGCTGGATGTGGCGCAGTTTCGCGGCCTGCTGGCCTCCCTGCAGAGCCACGGCCACGCCCCTTCTACCCTCTGCCCTGCCTGCCGCGAGCCCCTGGAGGCTGCCGCTGCCCTCTACCGCGGCGACTTCCTGGAGGGCTTCAGCCTGCGGGACAGCGCACCCTTCGACGACTGGCAACGCTACGTGGCCGAGGGCCTGCGCCTGGCCCTAGGCGAGGTGCTGCCCCGCCTGGTCCTGGCTCGCGGCCAGGCCCGCGACGTCGACGGCGCGCTGGAGGCCGCCCGGCGCTGGCTGGCCCTGGACCCCCTGAATGAGGAGGCCCACCGCCAGCTGATGGCCCTCTTCGCCCTCAATGGCCAGCTCGGCCTGGCCCTGCGCCAATATGACGAGTGCGTGCGCCTGCTGCAGGAGGAGCTGGGCGTGCCGCCCGAGCGCAAGACCACCGAGTTGGCCGCGCGTATCCGGCGCCGCGAGATTGCCCCCCTGCAGCCCACCGGCACCATCACCCACGACCTCATCGTCGGCGCAACCGGCCACGAGGCCGCGCCGGCCACCGCGCGGCCAGCGACCAATGGGGACCGGCCACGCCCCTTTCCCCTCCATAACCTGCCACCGCACCTGACTCCCTTCGTGGGCCGCAGTGGCGAGCTGGAGGCCCTGGACCGGTTGCTGGCCGATCCTTCTGTGCGCTTGCTTAGCATCCTCGCCGTGGGCGGTATGGGAAAGACCCGCATCGCCATCGAGGCCGCCGCTCGGGCCATGGATCGCATGGCCCACGGCGTGGTCTTCGTGCCCCTGGCGCCCCTCCAGTCCCCCGCGTCCCTGGTGCCCACCATTGCCGAGGCCCTGGACCTGCCCCTGCGCGACGCCGCCTCCCAGCGGGAGGGCGCCTCGCAGCAGGAGCAGGTGCTGGATTTCCTGCGCGACAAGTCGCTGCTGCTGGTGATGGACAACTTCGAGCACCTGTTGGAGGCTGTACCCCTGGTGCAGGAGATGCTGGAGGCTGCCCCCCGGGTCAAGGTCCTGGCCACGTCCCGGGTGCCCCTGCTCCTGCAGGACGAGCACCGCTATCACCTGCGCGGCATGGACTACCCCTCGGGCGAGGTGGTAGGAGCTGAGCCCGACTACGGCGCGGTCAAGCTGTTCGTGCAGGGAGCCCGTCGGGCCCGGCCCGGCTTCAAGCTGGACCCGGACGACCTGGCCGCCGTGGTGCGCATCTGCCGGCTGGTGGAGGGCATGCCCCTGGCCATCCTGCTGGCGGCAGGCTGGGTGGAGCTGCTGTCCCCAGCCGAGATCGCCGCCGAGATCGAGCGCAGCCTGGACTTCCTGGAGACCACCCTGCACGACGTGCCCGAGCGCCATCGCAGCCTGCGCCCCGTGCTGGATCACGCCTGGAACCTGTTGGGCGAGAGCGAGCGCCTGGCCTTTACTCGCCTGTCGGTGTTTCGCGGCAGCTTCACCCGCCAGGCCGCCCAGGAGGTGAGCGGCACCTCCCTGCGGGAGCTGATGAGCCTGGTCAACAAGTCCCTGCTGCAGCGCCTGCCCGACGGGCGCTTCAGCATGCACGAGCTGCTGCGCCAGGAGGCCGAGGAGAAGCTGGCCGCGGATCCGGAGGCGTTCGAGGAGGCCCGCGACCGGCACAGCGCCTGGTTCTGTCGTTTCCTGGCCAGCCAGCTCCCTGCCATCAAGGGCTCACAGCAAATGGAAGCCGTGCAGGCAGCAGAGCTGGACCTGGAGAACTTCCGCCTGGCCTGGAACTGGGCCGCCATCGCCGGCCACACGGAGCACCTGGCCCAGGCTCTGGAACCCCTCTGCCTATTCCTGCAGTGGCGCTGGCGCCACGAGGAAGGCCGGCTGGCCTGCGAGTTTGCCCTCGACGCTCTCGAACCTGATCGCACCGGCGAGCGCGTCCTGGCCGGTTTCATCCTGGCCTGGCAGGCCATGTTCAGCATGTTTGGCGAGCGCCGCCGGGAAGCCCCTGCGCTGATAGAGCGCAGCCTGGCCTTGCTAGAGCAGCCTGACGCGGCCGCGACCCCCTGGGCCCTGACCGCCCTGGCCTACGCGTACCGGACCCGCGGCTGGCTGGCCATGTGGACCGGCTATGACCGGGCCCAACGGGACCTGGAGCGCAGCCTGGCCCTCTTCCAGGAGGCAGGCGATCGCTGGTGGTGTGCCGACGTCCTGCAACTGCTGGGCTTCAGCACCTGGACCCAGGACGACCTGGAGCGTACCGCCGCATACTTCCAGCGCAGCTTGCAGATCCGCCGCGACCTGCGCGACCAGGTGGGGCTGGCCGGGCTGTTGACCAACCTGGCAGCCCTGGCCGGCTTCGACCGGGGCGACGTAGCGCAGGGGGTGGACCTCTACCTGGAGAGCGCCAGCCTCTACCGCCATCTCGGCGACGCGGCCGGCCGGGTCATGGCCCTGGAGCAGGAGCAGGCCGCCGCCCGCCTCGAGGGTCGCTACCAGGATGCCCTCCAGCTGCTGCAACAACAGGTTGCCACCGCGCGCAACCTGGGGGATCGCGGGCTGGAGGCGAACAACCGCCAGGTCCTGGGCGAGGTCCTGTTCATGCTGGGAGAGTACCAGGCCGCCCGTGCTGAGGAACGAATCGTGGTGAGCTACGCGCACGAGTCCGGCCTGGCCGTCGACGAGACCTGGGCCCGCTGGGCCCTCGGCGCCGCCCTTCTGGGCCTGGGCCAGTACCAGGAGGCACGCGCCGTGTTGCGGCACGTCGAGGAGCAGCGGGAGCTAAGCCAGGAACAAGGTGGCAAGACCTTCTTTGGCCGCGTCCTCGCGGCCGCCAGTCGCACCGAGTTGGGGCTGGGCAACCCCGAGCAGGCCTGGCTACTGGCCCGCCGCGCTCTGGCGCTGCTGGCCGGCCAGCACTACTTCTGGCTGCTGGAGGCCATGGCTGCCGCAGCCGCCGTGCTCGCCGCGCGCGGCCAGGCCAGCCTGTCCGTGGAGATCTATGCTCTCCTCAACCGGCATGCTGCGGTTGCCAATTCCCGGTGGTTCCACGATGTCTTTGGCCGTCCGGTAGCAGAAGCCGCCGCCACCCTCTCCCCCGAAGCCCGCGCCGCCGCCGAGGCCCGCGGCGCGACCGCCGATCTCTGGCAGGCCACCAGGGACCTGCTCCAGTAACCTCTTCCCGCCATCTCGTGTTCACGCGTTGGGGCACCGCGGTACGCGCATCCGTTCCCCACTGTGCCAAGACCCCCAACCCCTCGTAGGGTGCGGGCCTCCGTGCCCGCCCAGTTTGTCACCCCTCTGTACTATCCTTCGCCCCATACCTCACCACCCACCCCATGGCCAGCGCCCAAACCCCCCAGCCCCTCGTAGCCCCCCCACTGTGCCACGGCTGCCGCCGCACGTTCACGCCCTCAATGCCGCCAGCAGCTCAGCATCGGCCGGTGGAAGGCCTCGCTCGAATTTTGATCGCGGTTCCGGGATCAACCCCCACTGCTCGCGCAGGGTCTCCATCAGCAGCTCCAGTTGTTGCACGTTCCCACCCGGCAGCAACTCCCCCTCTAGCTCGTATATCGGTGGGGCATCCGCACCGTCGCGGCGCACCACATCCAGGCTGAGCTCGATCGCAGGGTCCTCTCCCGGCCCGGGCCGCAGCAGACGCACGTGGCGCTCCTGCCACATCTCGAACACCAGCTCCAGCGGCTGCCCGCCGCTCAGGCGCAGCGCGACCTCCCTGGCCTCGCCAGCCGGCCAGTCGTGCACGTCGGACTCGCCAGCCGGCAGGATGACCTCCAGCTCGGCCCGCCGATGCAGCCCGCCCTCGCCCGTGCCCAGTCCCTTCAGGGTAGCCAGCCACCCATCTCCCGTCGCCCGCACGCGACAGGCGAAGCCGTGTCGTAGCAGCTGGCGGTCCTCGGTGTCGAGATACCGGTCGTGCACCGACTTGCGCACCTCCGGCCCGGCCTCCATACCTGCCAGGGTCTCGGCCTGTCGCAAGGCTGCAAAGGTGGCCGCATCAGGGACGGCTAGTTTGGCTTCGATCTCCATGGATAGTCCTCAGGG
>JAULUH010000575.1:0-3525 GCA_032111745.1 Anaerolineae bacterium
TGGCCATGGGGATGGTGGCCAGGGCGATGGCAGGCAGGATCATGTGGGTGAAAGCATCCCAGAAGAGCCTGGCATCCAGGTGGATAATGGCGTTAAAGAAGTAGAGATTGCTGAAGAACTGGGCGATACGGTAGAAGGGATCGCCCTCTTGCAGGCCCAGCTCATCGGGAATGGAAGGCACGGCCATGCCGGCCGAGAGGCGGCCCGAGGGGGGCAGGGCGAAGGGGGTATCCTTGAGCACGATGGCGAAGATATAGGCCAGGAAGAGGCCCAATACAAACACGGGAATGGATACTCCCAGGTTGGCTCCCACCATGGTGGCCACGTCGACGGATGAGTTTTGGCGCACGGCAGAGACGATACCCAGGATCATGCCGAAGAAGACCGCCACCAGCATGGCGCTGAAGGCGAGCTCGATGGTGATGGGGAGCCTTTCCACGACCATCCGGCTGACCGGCTGCCCATAGCGAAAGGACATGCCCAGGTCGCCGGTGAGGACATCACGCAGGTAGATGCCGAACTGGGTGAAGATCGGCTCATTCAGGCCGTAGCGGGCGTTGAAGGCGGCGCAGGTGACCTCGTTGGCCTTCTCGCCCAGCATGGCGACGCAGGGGTCTCCGGGCAGCAACCGGGCCAACACGAAAGTCACCAGCAGGATACCGAGAAGCACGGGCAGTGCGGCCATGATCCGCTGGAGGATGTATCTGGTCATCGAGGCTGCCCCATGAGTGCGGGGAAAGGATGTGCTGCCCAGAGCAGCACATCCTTCATGGATCATGTCAGATCCGAGCCTTCCCTGGCTGGCCTCGACCGGCTGGTGAAGACGCAGGGAAGGCCGGATGGCATAGGTCAGGCTTATTGCTCTGGCGCGTTCTTGAAGCCGCCAAAGAGGGCAGAGAAGTAGGTGAAATCGCCGGATCGCCCCACGTGCAGCGGGCTGGCTGCATCCCACTGGGCCATCCAGGAGGTCAGCACGTCCTGCGCGTCCAGGTCGCTGCCGTCGTGGAACTTGACGCCGGGGCGCAGGGAGAAGGTCCACTGGGTCAAGTCTTCGTTGGCCTCGTAGCTCTCGGCGAGGGACGGGATCACATCCGTGCCGCCGATTTCGTAGGCCAACAGCGCCTCACCGACCTGCTCGCAGGCGCGCAGGCTCTCGCCGTCGGTCTCGTCGGCGCAGTAGAGGCCGATGGGCTCGGCGTTCTGCATCCAGACCAGGGTATCCGTGCCGCAGTCGATGACAGACATGGCCTCATTGCCGAGGGGACTGGCATGAGCACCCTCGCAGGCGGCCAGGAAGGCCGTACCCGAGCCACCGTGCGCCACGGGAATCATGGGGGCGTGCTGCTTGATCAGCTCGTTGGCCTGGTCGTAGAGCGGCTGGCGCTCGGCGGGGTCGGCCAGGGCAGCCGCTTGCTGGAGGATGGCCGTCAGGTCGTCGAACTTACTGCCGAACTGCTTGCTGGCGCCGGCGCCGAAGTGGTAATCCAGGAAGTTGGTAGCATCGGGGTAGTCGGCGCCCCAGCCCAGCAGGTGGAAGCCCTCGAGCGCGCCGTCGTCGGCTGCATCGAGGAAGGTGCCGGATTCCATGACCACGATCTCGGCCTCGACGCCAATCTCGGCCAGCTGGGCCTGGATATCCTGGGCCACAACGCCCGGTTCGGGCAGGTAGCCGCGCACCACGTCGCGGTAGGAGATCTGGGTCTTGAACGTGCCGTCGGCATCGTAGACGCCTTCTTCGGTCAAGATTTGCTGGGCCATCTCAGGATTGTACTCATACCAGTCCTGGCCCTCGCTGTAACCGAAGATGCTGGGCGGCATGAACTGGGTGGCGACGATGGAGCCCGCCGGGTAGAAGTTGTCCACGATGCGGTTGCGGTCGATGGCCATGGCGAAGGCCTGGCGCACCCGCTCGTTGTCGAAGGGCGCGGGTAGAGCGCCAGGTTGGCGTCGGCTTCGATGACCGCAAAGTCATCGGGGCCCGGGTTGTCGATACCGCTGACGTTGCCGGCCTGCAGTTCCAGCAGGCGCTGGGCAGCCTCAGTGCTCCAGCGGAAGACGACCGTCTGGGCCTTGGGTGCCTCACCCCAGTAGTCCGGGTTGGCTTCCAGGATCAGCTGGTCGCCACGGCGCCATTCGCTCAGCTTGTAGGGGCCCGTGCCGATGGGCGCTTCGATCAGAGCTCCGCCACCGCCGGTGGACTCGAGGTACTCAGACGGGGCGATCTGGAAGGCCGAGAAGGCCGCCTTGGCCGGGAAGGCCGGGTCGGGGACGCAGAGATCGAACCTGACCGTCAGGTCGTCCACGGCCACGATGTCCTTGATGATGCCGCCGTAGGCGCAGGGGTCTTCCTCGGCGGCGGGTGTGACTGCGGCAACCTCCATGGGGGGCACGCCCAGCCATTTCTCGTAGATGGTATCGTACTCGCCGGAGGCCTTGATGGCGGCCAGGCCCTCGTTGATGGCAGCCAGGACTTCGGGCCGGTTCTTGTTGACGGCGATGCCGTACTGCTCGGAGGTGTACAGCTCGGGCAGCAGCACCAGGCCCAGCTCGGGGTTGGCCTCGATGATGTCGGCTGAAACGGGTGCGTCGTTGAGCACGGCGTCGACGTCGCCGTTGGCCAGGGCCTGCATGGCGAGGGTGATTTCGTCGAAGCGGACCACCTCGGCGCCAGTGTTCTCGCTGGCCCAGATGTCGCCGGTGGTGCCGATCTGCACGCCGACCTTCTTGCCGTCCACGCCGGCGATGCCCGTGATGTCGCTGCCTTCCTTCACGACCAGGCCCTGCCCGGCGGTGAAGTAGGGGTCGCTGAAGTCGACGGTCTGTTTGCGCTCGTCGGTGATAGTGGACGCGGAGGCTATGGCGTCGAACTCACCCTGGGCCAGGGCGACGAAGATGCCGTCCCAGCGGGTGTTGGTGAACTCGACCTCGAAGCCGGCCGCGGCGGCGATGGCGTTCATCAGGTCGACGTCCAGGCCGACGATGGCGCCGTTCTCGTCGACGAACTCGAAGGGCCGGTATTCGGCGTTGGTGCCGACCTTGATGGTGCCGAGGCCTTCCGCAGCAGGTGGCTCGGTGGGGGCCGGGGCGGGTGCCTCCGCGGGCGCCTCGGCAGGTGCCTCGACAGGTGCCGGGGTCTCGGCGACGCCTGTCTCCCGGGCTGGGCAGGCCGCCAACACCAGGGAGGCGATGACCAGCACGGCCAGCAGGGCCAACAACTTGGCATGTTTCATGAGCTTCTCCTCCTGAGAGAGTCTGTGCTCGAGATGAGCCGAAAGGCGAGTGCCGGGGTAACCTGAACGCCAGCCGTCATCGCAGGGGATCAGTTGTGGGGGATGAGATGGGATAGGGCATGCGGTTCGGGCTCAGCCTGGCACGAGGTGAGGCAGGCATGTGCCTGCAAGTGGCTGAAATTATAGTGCGCGGATGCGCCTTTGTCAAATGAAACCCGATCGTTTTGGGCTTGCGCGGACTGGGGCAAGGGCGCTATGAGTTAGCGGTTGAGGACCTCGAGCAGGCGGTCGGGGT
>JAULUH010000576.1:0-3106 GCA_032111745.1 Anaerolineae bacterium
CCGCGGCACCGGTCAGGCCTTCGGTCAACCGGGCCTTGGCGATGTGCTCGGCCCCATGACGGGCCACTACGTGGCCGATCTCGTGGGCCAGCACCCCGGCAACTTGGGCGCGGCTGTCGAGCTGGCGCAGCAGCCCTGCCGTAAGGAAGACCTGACCACCGGGCAGGGCAAACGCATTCACGGTCTGGTCGTCGGCCAGCAGGTGGAACTCAAACTCATAGGGCATCTGGAGGGCCGAGCTGTTGGTCACGACGTCGCGGCCGATCTCGTCCACCAGCGCCTGCGCCTCCTGATCAGGGTGCAGCCCGCCGTGTTGCGCGGCCATCTGCGGAGCGGCCTGCAGGCCCAGCGCAACCTCCTGCTGCACGGTTACCGGGTTATACTCCCTGGCGCCGAAATAGGTGATCAATGAGATAGCTGCCACGATGAGGGCCAGGATGATCCGGCCCTTGCTGCTGCCTGGTCCCCTGCGCGTCGTTCTGCGTACCATGATTCGTGCTCCCTGGCTCCTGGCAATAGCCTGCCTGAAGAGAAACACCAGGGCAAGTGCCCTGGTGTTTTCGCCTACGACAGCCCTCGTGTGATCAGCCATGCATCAGACAAGCTCCGATCCCTTAAGCTGCCGAAGGGCTGTCGTGTACGGTGCGTGCGGTTCCAGGTGACCCTTAGAACTCACGCAGGAAAGTGTCCACCTCGCTCTCGGCCCGCTGCCGGCTGTAGCCGTAGCGTTCCTGCAGCGTCCCGACCAACTGCTCATACCGGCCGTTGATGCGGTCCAGATCGTCGTCGGTGAGGTCGCCCCACGTCTCCTGTACCTTACCTTTCAGCTGGTTCCACTTGCCTTCCAGCACAGTGCTGGTATCGGTATGCATCGTCATGGTCAACTCTCCTTTTTGATAGACTTGTCGTATCGGAGCGTCCAACGCTCGAGACAAGTATACCGCGGCGAGGGCCATTTGTCCTTACCATGGCCTTTTGGTTACCTTAACGCTGCCTCAAGACAATGCCCGGGCGCGCTGCGGCGTCCATGGTGCTGGCCTTAGAATACCCCCAGACTGCCACCAGGTATTCAGTTGACTTCAGGGGCCTGCTGGCCATCCCATCCGTAGCGCTCCGCCAGCACCTCCCCGGACTCGCGCACGAGCCTGTCCAGGCGTTCGACCTGGCTCCTCACGGTTTGCGGCATGGTCTGCTGCTGCGCCTGCAACGCCTCGAGCGCCTGGGCACTCGCCTCCAGTTGCTCCCTGGCCCGGCCCTCGTCCGCCTGGCCTGCGGGTTCCTGGCGACGCCTTTGCAGCCCGACCAGGTGGCCGAGCGAAATCTGCAGCGCCACCGCCAGCAGGGGCCCCAGGATGATCCCCACCACTCCCGTCGTGAGGCCCAGCCCGATAGCCAGCACCACCATCAACAGCGAACTATAGTCGGTGAGCCGCAACCAGCGCGAGTGAGCCAGTAGATGCACGGCCGCGTATACCGTGAAGGTGAACGCCGCGGCCAGCAGGCCCGTCATCGTGCTGTCCAGCATGCCAATCAGCAGGGCGGTGGCAATCGCCAGGAGGGGGCCCAGCCAGGGCACCCACAGCGCCAGCGCTCCCCACAGGGCCAGCAAGGCCGGGTAGCCCACGCCTAGCAGCGAGTAGCCAAGCCACAGGAGCAGGCCGGCCACCGCGCTCTGGAACACCTCGCTGCGCAGATACCTGCCAATGCCGCTCTCGATGGCTCGCCACTGGCTCACTGCCGGCTGCCGCACGTGCACTGGCAGCAGGCTGAACCAGAAACGCTCGAATTGAGCTGCACTGGCGTTCCAGTACACGCTGATCACCAGGATGATGCCCAGCCGGCCCAATAGACCCGATAGGGTACCTGCCATATTCGACACGCCGCGCAGCAGCAGGGGGCCCTCTTCGCCGTCTTGAGCCTCAGCCAACGTCTCGATGCCTGGCAGCCGGTCCGCGATGGTCCGCTCGACCATCAGGTCGCTCTGTGGCCACTCAGTCGTGATCCGGTAGTATAGGTCCGTAAGGTCATCGGTCACGCGGGTGACGTCTTCGACCAACAGTGGGCCGATGGCTACGGCCAATGCCACCATCACCACCAGGAGCCCGGCGTACGGCAACAGCAGGGCCACCCCGTCCGGCAGCCCAGCCTTCTCAAGACGGTGGATGGCCGGCTGGAAGGCTGCCGCCACAGCCAGCCCCAGGGCAAAGGTTATCAGGAGGACGCGCAGCTCCCACAACAACACCGCCGCTGCCACCGTGCACAGCACCACGACTGTATAGAGCGCGATGCGCTTCACTCGGATGCCTCCCTGCCGCCTGCGACTGCCACCGGGGCCAGCAGGCACTCCAACTGGCTGGCAATGCTTTCGATCGAGTCCTCCCAGTAATCGATCTGCTCATTCGGCAATTCAGACTTCTGCCGGAAGCGGCTGCGCGTGTCCTTGACCACGTCGTGCAGCTCATAGCGCATGCGGCCTATGCGGTCGCGGGTGCCCAGACCGTCTTGCCAGGCGTCCTCATTCAAGACGAGATACTCCAGCGCCAGCTGCAGAGTGGCGGCAATTGGGATGGCCAGCAGGACGCCGGCGAACCCCATCAGCGAGCCAAACGCCACCATGGCGAGCAGAATGAGCAAGGAGTTAATGCCCACCGAGCGCCGCATGACCCGGGGCACCAACAGATAGTTCTCCGCCAGCTGGATCGCCACCGAGGCCACCAGCACCATGACTACCTGGGAGGTCCCGAGGGATGAGGCCACCAGCAGGGCCGCGAGTGCTCCCAGCAGCGGGCCGATCATCGGCACGGCCTCGAAGACCCCGGCCAGGATGGCCAGGGGTAGGGCATAGGGCAGGCCGATCAGCAGGTAGGCCACCAGGGCCGCGGCGCCGACGATAACCATCAGCGTGAACTGGCCCAGGAGGAAGCCGCCGACCTTGTTCTCGATCTCGCCGATCAAGCTGCGCGTTTTGGCGCGGTACGGGAGGGGTAGTAACAGAAGCAGGCTGGCGATGATGCGGTCGCTCTGCAAGGTCCAGTAGAAGGCCATGATGAACACCGCCACTGCGATGACCAGGGCTCGCAGGGCAGTCTGGACGGCCGCGAACGCC
>JAULUH010000577.1:0-3223 GCA_032111745.1 Anaerolineae bacterium
TCGAGAAGACGGTATCGATCTTGCCGCCGTTCAAGCTGGCCAGCCGGGAGTTCCGGCCCGAGGACACGGTGATCCGCTGCAACGGCGTCAAGGTGGGGGGCAGGGAGGCGCTGGCGATCATCGCCGGCCCATGCAGTGTGGAGGACCGCGGGCAGCTGCTGGAGACGGCGCATGCGGTGCGGGAGGCCGGGGCGACCATGCTGCGGGGTGGGGCGTACAAGCCGCGCTCGTCGCCCTACTCCTTCCAGGGGTTGGGGTTGAAGGGGCTGGAGATCCTGGCCGAGGCGCGGCAAGAGACCGGTTTGCCCATCGTCACTGAGGTGATGGCGCCCGAGAAGGTGTCGCTGGTGGCAGAGTACGCGGACGTGCTGCAGATCGGTGCCCGCAACATGCAGAACTACGACCTGCTCAAGGCGGCGGGCAAGGGCAACAAGCCGGTGCTGCTGAAGCGGGGCATGATGTCGACCATCGAGGAGCTGCTGATGTCGGCGGAGTACGTGCTGTCCAACGGCAACTACAACGTGATGCTGTGCGAGCGGGGCATCCGCACCTTCGAAACCTACACGCGCAACACGACGGACATCAACGCAATCCCGGCGTTGAAGCAGCTGAGCCATCTGCCGGTGATCGGCGACCCCAGCCACGGGACAGGGAAGTGGAGCCTGGTACCGGCGGTGGCACGGGCGCTGGTGGCGGCCGGGGCAGACGGGCTGATGATCGAGGTGCACCTGCACCCGGAGCTGGCGCTGTCCGATGGGGCGCAGAGCCTGAAGCCGGAGCGATTCGCGGAGCTGGTGCGGGAAGCGCACGGGATCGCACGCGCGGTGGGGCGCGAGGGGTAGCGGCAACCGCCGAGGCCTGGCGATAGCCTCGACCCCGTGCCCGGAGCGGATGAAGCCGCCATGACGAGTCCCGGAGCGGTCAAAGCCTCGACGCCGACTCTTGAGAGGGTGTTATGCGAGAAAACTGTGTTCGTTCGTGCCATAGGCCACTGGGCGAGTGTGTGGTGGCTATTGCGGGGCTGGGGCTAATGGGTGGGTCTCTGGCACTGGCGCTGCAGGGCCAGGTGAAGGCAGTGGTGGGAGTGGCGCGGCGGCGGGAAACGCGGGAGCAGGCGCAGCGCATGGGCGCTGTCGACCGGGGTGAGGCGGAACTGGCAGGGGCGGCGGACGCGGACGTGATCGTGCTGGCGACGCCGGTGAGCGTGATCCTGCAGCAGCTGGAGGAGCTCGGCGAGCTGGCGCAGGACCGGAGGCTGCGGCCGGGCTTGGTGGTGGTGGACATGGGCAGCACCAAGCGCACGATCTGCCGGGCGATGGCGGAGCTGCCGGAAGGCATCGAGCCGGTGGGCGGCCACCCCATGTGCGGCAAGGAGGTCTCGGGACTGGAGGCAGCCGAGGCCGGGCTCTACCGGCAGAAGCCCTTTGCCATCAGTCCGCTGGCGCGCACGGCACCGGGGGCGGTGGCCCTGGTGGAGGAGCTGGCTCACGCGATAGGGGCACGGCCGCTGTTGATCGACCCCGTGCGGCATGACTGGCTGGTGGCAGGGATCAGCCACCTGCCCTATGCGGTGGCGCTGGCGTTGTTTGCCACCGCAGACGGCGCGGGACGGGCGGACGAGATGGCGTGGCAGCTGGCGGCCAGCGGTTTTCGCTCGGCCACGCGGCTGGCGGGCAGCGACGACAAGATGATGGCCGACATCCTGTTGAGCAACGCGGACGCGGTGCTGCACCAGATCGAGGTCTTTCAGGCCAACTTGAGCGAGATCGCTCGGCTGGTGCGCGAGGGCGACGAGGCGAACCTGCGGCTGGCCGCCGGCACGGTGCGCGAGCTGCGGCAGCGATTCCTTGATACCTACGGCGAGTAAGGCGCCGCTAGACTGGACACCATACCATGAACCTGGTCACACACCCTGCGGATGGACTCTACGGGACAGCGGCCGTGCCCGGCGACAAGTCGATCTCCCACCGGGCGGCGCTGTTTGCGGCGCTGGCCGAGGGCACCAGCGTGATCGAGAACTTCCTGCCCGGGGGCGACTGCCTGGCCACCGTGGGTTGCCTGCGGGCGCTGGGAGTGCCCGTCACGGAGCTGAGCCTGACCACGCTGCAGATAGAAGGGGTGGGATTACATGGATTACAGGAACCGGCGGCGCCCCTGGACTGTGTGAATTCGGGCACGACCATGCGGCTACTGGCCGGGCTGCTGGCGGGACAGCGCTTCTTCAGCGTGCTGGCGGGCAGCCCGCAGCTGACGCGGCGGCCGATGGCGCGGGTTGTGGAGCCGCTGCGGCGTATGGGGGCGACGATCTACGGGCGGCAGGAGGGGCGGCTGGCGCCGCTGGCGATCCAGGGCAGCCGGCTGGGCGGCACCGACTATGCGTTGCCGGTAGCCAGCGCACAGGTGAAGTCCGCGATCCTGTTAGCGGGGCTGTACGGGAGCGGGCTGGCAATCGTGCGGGAGCCGGGGCCGTCGCGCGACCACACCGAGCGCATGCTGGCGGCGATGGGCGCGCCGGTGACGGTGTTAGGGCCGGTGATCAGCAGCGAGCGGCCCCAGGCCGCGCTGCGGCCGCTGGCTATCACCGTGCCGGGAGACCTGTCCTCGGCCGCGTTCCTGCTGGCCGCAGCGGTGCTGGTGCCGGGGGGCCAGGTCACCATCACGGGGGTGGGGGTGAACCCGACGCGCACGGGCATCCTCGACATCCTACAGCAGATGGGCGCGGAGCTGGTCGTGGAGAACGGGCGGCTGGAGGCGGGCGAGCCTGTGGCGGACGTCACCGTGCGGCATAGCCCGCTGCGCGGGGTGGAGGTCGGGGGGGCGATGATCCCGCGGGCGATCGACGAGCTGCCCGTGCTGGCGGTGCTGGCAACCCAGGCCCGGGGGCGCACGGTGGTGCGGGATGCCGCCGAGCTACGGGTGAAGGAGACCGACCGCATCGCCACGGTGGCGGCGGAGCTGCGCCGGCTGGGCGCCGCCGTCGAGGAGCGGCCGGACGGCTTCGTGGTGGAGGGGCCGACGCGGCTGCAGAGCGCGCCGGTGTCGAGCCATGGGGACCACCGGCTGGCCATGGCCCTGGCCGTGGCCGGGCTGGTGGCGAAGGGCGCGCTGCTGATCGAGGACACCGCATGCATCGCCGACAGCTACCCCGGCTTCGTGCGCGCGCTGCGCAAGCTGGGCGCACAACTGGAGACAGATACAGATGATGAGGTGATTGACGTATGAT
>JAULUH010000578.1:0-9496 GCA_032111745.1 Anaerolineae bacterium
GGCCTGATCGAAACCGACGATGGCAGCGTGCTCATCGACACGCCGGTGGTGCCGGCGGACAATTATGCATGGCTCAGCTACATTCGCAAGGTGACAGGTGACAAGCCGATCCTCTACGTGGTGAACACGGACCATCACCGCGGTCACGTGCTGGGCAACCAATACTACGGCGCGCCGGTGATTGCGCACGAGCTGGCGTGGAAGAACATGCGCGGCTACGGCGCGAATTTCATCCAGCGCGTGATCGAGGCGTTCAAGCGGGAACCGGACATCCAGGCCCAGCTGGGCGACATCGAGATCGTGCGGCCAACGATCACCTTTGACAACAGGCTGGACATCGAGCATGGGGGGCGCGCCATCCGCCTGATCCACGTGGGTGGGCACACCGAGGCTACCATCGTGGCCTGGCTGCCGGAGGAGAAGATCCTATTCGCCGGAGACACGGTGTTTGGCGACCAGCATCCCTACATGGCACAGGCGAACTCCAAGCAGTGGCTGGAAGCCCTGAGCTACATCCGCAAGCTGAACCCAGCCATGATTATCGCTGGCCATGGGCCGATCTACGACATTGAGGTGACCGAGCCGTTGTCTGAGTACATCCGCCTGGTGCGCCGCCGCGTGCGCTCCTGTTACCAGAAGGGCTACTCCAAGCAGGAGACGGCGAGCGCCCTGGTGAAGGGCCTGGTGCCCCTCTTCCCCATCCCCCCGGAGCGGCGCAGCAAGCTGGAATCCCAGATCAAGCAGGGGATCAACCGGGTCTACAACGAGTACAAGAAGCAGGCCGAGGCTGAGGCCAGGGCGGCCAAGGCCACGGGCAAGGTGATGCCCCCGGAAAAGGATTGAGAGTCACGGCAGAGGCCCCGGGCCGGACACGTTTGTAGAGCATGAGCCGCATCCTCGTCTCGGGCCTGATCAACATCGAGACCACCCTGCGGGTGGACGCCTTTCCGATCCCTTATTTCCCGGTGCGCTATCCCTTTTTCGGCGTGGCCAGCACGGTGTCGGGGGTGGGATACAACGTGGCCAAGGCGCTGGCCGTGCTGGGGGACCTGGTGCGCTTGGTGTCCGTGGTGGGCACGGATATGGCTGGGGATATGGTTATCCGGGCCCTGGCCGCCGACAGCCTGCCCACGGCGCACGTGGTGGCCCAGATGGCCCACACGGCGCAGTCGGTGATCCTGTACGATGGGGATGGCCGGCGGCAGATTCACACCGACCTCAAGGATGTCCAGGAGCAGATCTATCCGCCAGAGCGCTTTGCCGAGGCTGCGGCGGGCTGTGACCTGGCGGTGCCATGCAACGTGAATTTCTCGCGGCCACTGCTGCGGCTGGCGAAGGAGCGCGGCATGGCGATCGCGACCGACGTCCATGCTATCGCCAGCCTGGAGGACCCCTATAATGCCGGCTTCATGGCGGCGGCGGACGTGCTGTTTATGAGCGACGAACAGCTGCCCGAGCCGGCGGAGGATTTCGCGCGGCGGGCGATGGAACGGTATGGGAATGAGGTCGTGGTGGTGGGGTTGGGTGGAGAAGGTGCGCTGATGGTAACCAGGGCCGGGGGGGAAGTCGTGCATGTGCCGGCCGTGTCTACCCGGCCGGTGGTGAGCACAATCGGCGCGGGGGACGCGCTGTTCTCGTGTTTCGTGCACTACTATGGGCGCGATCGGGAAGCGCACCGGGCGCTCGAGAAAGCGGTGGTGTTTGCGTCATATAAGATCGGGGTGGCAGGCGCGGCGGATGGGTTTGTGACGGAAACAGAGCTGGAGAGTCTTTTGGCGCGCGGTTAAGGCATAGACTTCGTTCAGATGAGGAGTCCGGGCTTTAGCCGGGTCCGGGAGGCTACGATCCCGCTTCTACCACCCGGCTGAAGCCTCGACTCCTCCCCTGGTTCCCCTGGAAGTCTTGATTATGGTGGGCGTGTTGTTGAGTATTCTAGCGCAAAGCCGCCGGAGGCGCCATGATCCACATCATGTCTTGGGAAGGTTGTGCTTTCACCTGACCCAGGCTTAAGGTATAATGCGCACAAACCGGAACGAAAGGCATCCCCATGCACACCGTCTACCTTGGCCTGGGCGCGAATTTGGGAGACCGGCAGCACAACCTGGTGCAGGCCTTGCAGTTGCTGCGGGCTGAGCTGACCATCGAGGAGGTCTCTTCCTGCTATGAGACGACCCCGGTAGGCTACACCAGCCAGCCCAACTTCGTCAATATTGCGTGCCGGGCCACGACGGAGCTATCGCCTCACGACCTGTTGCTCTTTGTGAAGGGGGTGGAACAGCGTATGGGCCGGCTGGCCACGTTCCGTTTCGGCCCGCGGCTGATCGACGTGGATATCCTGCTCTACGACGACCTGGTGTTGGATAGCCCAGGGTTAACCATTCCGCATCCGCGCATGGTGGAGCGGGCCTTTGTGCTGGTGCCCCTGGCCGAGATTGCCCCTGACGTATGCCACCCTGGCCGGCAGCAGAGCATTGGGGAGCTGGCGGCGGGGGTGGACCCCGCGGGTGTCTGGCTGGCCAGCCGCTGCCTGGAGCCAAGGTTCGACCACGACATCCAGGGCAGCCGGCCCCGGGTGCCTATCGGATTGAGCCGGGTGGGGGTGACCAACCTGGAGCGCATTATCCGCCTTACGGAGAAGGGCAAGGATAACCTGTTCTACGCCACGGTGGACCTGTTCGTCGACCTGCCCGCGGAGCAGGCTGGGGTGCACATGTCGCGGTTCAGCGACCAGCTGGAGCAAGTCGTCGACGAGATGGTGGTGCTGCAGGCGCCCGACATCGAGACCTTTGCCCAGCAGCTGGCCCAGCAGGTGGTGGAGAGCCAGCATGCTCTGCGATCGGAGGTTAAGGTTCAAGCCAAATTCGCTATGCGCAAAACGGCCCCGATCTCCGCAAAACCAACCCAGTCGATTTACACGCTCATTGGAATGGCGATGGCCACACCAGCTGCCGCGCGGCGCATCGTGGGGGTGGAGGCGGACGGGCTAACGGCCTGCCCGTGCGCCCAGGATATGGTGCGCGGCTACGCGAAGCAATTGCTACAAGAGGATGGCATGGACCCGGCGGCGGCTGATCGCGTCCTTGACCTGGTTCCCCTGGCCACCCACAACCAACGTGGGCGCGGCACGTTACTGGTGGGCACCCAGCGCGAGATCCAGGCCTTTGACCTGGTGCACATCGTCGAGCACGCCATGAGCTCTGAGATCTACGAGCTGCTCAAGCGACCGGACGAGTTCTTCGTGGTCAACAAGGCGCACCGCAACCCGCGGTTTGTGGAGGACGTAGTGCGGGAGATGATCGGCCAGGCCCTGGACGCCTACGTTGCCCTGCCCGACGACGACTTCATTGCCGCACGCCAGGTGAACTTCGAGAGCATCCACCGCCACAACGCCTTTGCGGAGCATTCCGGCACGCTGGGCGAGTTGCGGGATGGGCTCGACGGCCGGCACGGTACCTATACCACGCTGAGCCAATGGTTGCACAGTGCAGGATAATCCTCCATGGATCATAGGCCGCCCGCCATTTTTGCGCCAGCATCCCTCCCCCCATGACCTGGCTGGTAGAGCGGGTGCTCGACCTGATCGAGCTTGTGGTCAACTGGTTCAACAGTCGCAAGTATGGGGCCATGGCGCGGCGCTTCGGCCGCCTCCCGGCGGAGGACGATGGGCGGCGGGGGATGATCATCCTGCAGATCGACGGCCTCTCCCACAAGACGCTGCAGGAGGCCATGGCCCACGGCAGCCTGCCCAACCTAAGGCGGCTGATCGAGAGGGATGGCTACCGCCTCAGCAGGTGGTGGTGCGGCATCCCCTCTAGCACGCCGGCTATCCAGGGGGGCCTGATGTACGGCAACAACTGGAACGTGCCGGCCTTCCGCTGGTACGAAAAGCCGGCGGGCCGGACCGTGGTCAGCAAGAACCCGCGCGACGCCCGCCTGTTGCAGGACAGGCTCAGCGGTGGCCGTCCGGGCCTGCTGGCCGATGGTTCCAGCTATGTCAATATTTTTGACGGCGGCGCGCGGTTGTCCATGTTCACCGTAGCTGCCCTGGGCGGCGAGCACCTGTTCGAGAACGTACGGGGCTTTGGCTTTGCCCTGCTGCTGGTGTTCAGCCCCATTCGCCTGGTGCGCATCGTGGGCAGTGTGGCGTGGGACCTGGCCCGAGATCTAAGGCAGCGGTTGGTCAGCCGCTTCGATACCCGCATGGGACAGCGCAGGAGGCCCTTTTCGCTGGCAGCTTCCATGGCCCAGACCTTCGCCACCGTGGTCTTTCGCGAGGTACAGACCTTCGGCGTCCTGATGGATATCTATCGCCGGGTGCCGGCCATCTACGCCAATTTCTACGGCTATGACGACGTGGCCCACCAGCTCGGGCCGCTGGATGGCGAGACCATGCGGGTGCTGAAGAGCATCGACGGGCGCATCCACGAGATCGACGTGGCCCGCCGGCGCGGCGCGGCGCGGCGGGTCTACGACCTGATCGTCCTGTCCGACCACGGCATGAGCCCATGTACGCCGTTCCAGGAGCTATACGGCCAGACCCTGGGCGAGACCCTGGCGACCCTGGTGCAGCGGGATAGCCGGCAGGTAGCTGTGGATGAGAGCGGCGGCGGGCCCTGGCGAGCAGAGGTCGAGACGCGCTACCTGTTGGAGGAGCTGGAGAGCGTCAAGGGTAATCTGTCGCCGCGGGGCCAGCGGCTGGCCACGGCCATGGTGGATTTCATAGCCCGCCGGGTGCCGGCGGGGCCACCTGAGGAAGCGGACTGGGACCTGGCCCGCCATCGCGACCTGGTGTTGCGCAACTCGGGCACGGTGTCGCTGGTGTACTTCACGGTCACCCCCTGTCAAATGGACCTGAGCGAGATCGAGCTGCTCTACCCCGGGCTGTTGCGAGACCTGGTGGAGCATCCGGGGCTCGGCCTGGTGCTGGGCCGGGAGCGCGGGCACCCGATGGTGATGACCTTGCGGGGGCCCCGCCGGCTCTGCCCGCCGGACGACGACCTGGTGCGGGACTTGCTGGACAGCCTGCCCGATGCGGAGCTGGCGGCGCGCCAGCTGTGCCGCCAGGTTTCTTTTCCGTCGGCTGGCGATCTGGTGTTATATGGGCGCTGGGATGCAGACGGGCATGTGGTGGCATTCGAGCCGCACTGGGCCACCCATGGCGGACTGGGGGGAGAGCAGAACCGGCCCTTCATCATGGTGGCTGAGGAGTTGCCCTGGGACCTGGATGAGATCACCGACCCGATCCAGCTGCACAAGCTCCTGGTGCAGCGCTATCGCGACGGCGGCAGGTTGGAGCCGGAGCTGGGCCCTGGGATGGCGGGGACGGATCAGAGCCCGATTTGACAAGAAGCAGGCACCGGACTAAAATGCCAGGGTGCTAGGGCCCATTCGTCTAGCGGCCTAGGATGTAGCCCTCTCAAGGCTGAGACACGGGTTCGAGTCCCGTATGGGCCACCATAGCCAAGCCCTCCCCAGCGGAGGGCTTTTGTGTTGCCAAGGGAGAACCCTGATGGCTTCATCTACCGTGCAGCCGCCCGCCGGCATCGCCCCTCGATACGGCGCTGGCTGCTTCGCCGACTTACCGCAGCTGATCACGTCCCTTCTGGTGAGTGGGGAGGACTCACCCCTGGTGCCGGAAGCGCTGGCAGGGCTGCCGCGCCGGTATCGCCACGTGGTGATGGTATTCATCGACGCCTTCGGCTGGCAGTTTTACCAGCGGCACCGGGAGCGCCTGCCGTTCCTGGGCCGTTTCGCGGTTGAGGGAAGCGTAACCAGGCTGACCTCGCAATTCCCCTCAACGACGTCGGCTCATGTAACCACCCTGTTCACGGGGCTGCCGGTGTCCCGGCATGGGGTGTTCGAGTGGCACATGTACGAGCCGGCGCTGGATGCCGTGATCACGCCGCTGCAGTGGTCCTTCACGGGCGACAAGGATGCTGGTACGCTGGCCGCGACCGGGGTGGCACCGGAGGCAGTCTTGCCTGGGGCCGGTTTCGTGCGCCGGCTCAAGGACCTGGGCGTGGCGAGCACGGCGCTGGTGCACCACAGCTACGCGCACTCGCCCTACAACTCGGTGGTGTCGCAGGGTGCCACTATCGTGCCCTACCGCACGCTGCCCGAGGCCCTGGTGAACCTGGGGCTCAGCCTGGCCCGGCAGACGACGCCCTCGTTCAGCTTGCTATACTTCGACCAGATCGACACGCTGTGCCACGGCTACGGGCCCGACTCAGCGCAGGTGGCGGCCGAGATCGACGCCTGCTTTGCGGCGTTAGAGCGCTTCCTGCAGCAGGACCTAGCTGGCTGCCCGCGGGATACACTCCTGATGGTGGTAGCCGACCACGGCCAGATGGCAGTGGACCCGGCGACGACGATCTACCTGAACCGGCTGCCGGAGTTCGAGCGACTGCGGCCGATGCTGAGGACCAACGGCAGCGGCAGACTCCTCGTCCCGGCAGGCTCCCCGCGGGACATGTTCCTGTACGTGGCGGAGCCCAGGCTGGATGAGGCTCACGCCCTGTTGTCCGGCATGCTGGCTGGGCAGGCCGAGGTCTATCGGGTGAAGGATCTGCTGGCCCTGGGACTATTCGGGCCGTGGCCGCCGTCAGAGCGTTTCCTGGCCCGGGTGGGCAACCTGGTCATCCTGCCCCGGGAGGGCCAGTGCGTGTGGTGGTACGAGAAGGAGCGCTTCGAGCAGAAGTTCTACGGCCACCATGGAGGACTGAGCGCGGCGGAGATGGAGATCCCGCTGCTGCTACTGCCTTTGGCGTGACCTGTGGTATAATCTGCCCTATGCAACTGGCCAAAGTGATAGGGACCGTCGTCGCTACGCAAAAATACTCCGGCCTGGAGGGGATCAAACTGTTGATCATCCAGCCTCTGGACAAGGCCCAACAGCCCGCGGGCCAGCCGGTGGTGGCTACCGATGCCACAGCCCAGGCCGGACCGGGAGAGCTGGTGTTCTTCATCGGCGGCCGGGAGGCTGCCCTGGCCCTGCCCGAGCCCTTCGTGCCGGTGGACCACAGCATCGTGGGCATCGTCGACCAGGTCGATAGCCTGAAAGACGGCTAGAGCTCCCCCCCATGTACATCGGACGAGTCTTCGGCAACGTAGTGGCCACGATCAAGGAGCCCCTGTTTGAGGGCCGCAAGCTAATGCTGGTGGAGCGCCTGCGGTTGGAGGGTGGCGCCGAGGACCGGTACGACATCGCCGTGGACCTGGTGCAGGCCGGCCCGGGCGATACCGTGCTGGTGCTGGACGAGGGCAACAGTGCGCGGCAGCTGTTGGATCGCGAGCCCGACGGCTGCATCCGGGCCGTGATCGTCGGCATCGTCGACCAGGTGGACCTGGTGGAGGCCGCGGCGTGAGCCAGCTGATCCGCTACGAGGCCCGCAAGGCGCCGGCCCGGCGCCCGACAGAGCAACAGCTGCGGCAGGAGATCGTGGACACCTGCCGCATGCTGCATGGGCAGGGCTACTGCCTGGGCTACGACGGCAACGTCAGCGCGCGGCTGGAGGGCGAGCGCTTCCTGGTGACGCCCAGCGGCATCAGCAAGGGGCTGGTGCGGGCTGACCAGCTGGTGACGGTAGATGGACAGGGCGAGCTGGTGGGCGCGGGCCGCTACGGAGCGCAGCGTGGGCTGCGGGCCAGCTCGGAGATCCTGCTGCATTTGGAGGCGTACCGGCAACGGCCGGATGCACAATCGGTCATCCACGCCCACCCGCCCATTGCCGTGGCGCTGAGCATCGCCGGCATCAGCCTGGCCCGCTGCTTGCTGCCGGATATCATCCTCTATTTCGGCCTGATCCCGACCACCGACTACGCCACGCCAGCCTCGGCCGAGGGCGCGACCGTGATCCAGGACTTGATCCAGCGCTACGACGCGCTGATCCTGCAGCGGCACGGCACCATCACCATCGGTCCCACGGTCACAGATGCCTACCTGAAGCTGGAGAAGCTGGAGCACACGGCACTGATCACCAAGACCCTGGTGGAGCTGGGCCGGGAGCGGCCGTTCCCCCAGGAGGAGATCGCCAAGCTGGTCGAGTGGCGTTCGGGGCAGGGGCTAATGCGGCCGGGACAGGCTGAGGACTTGTGTGCGGCGTGCGGCGTTTGCAGCCTGGCCGGAAGAAGAGTTTGTGCCTGATACCCGATCGGTATCTTGATCTTGACGAGGGTGCGTTATGCCAGGCTCAGTTCAGACCGCAGTCTATCCCGCTACATCTAGCCGCGCCAAGCTACTGGCAGCCGTGGGAGTGGTGGCCGCGCTGCTCTTCACCCTGCCATTCACCTCCGACATGCCCTGGGTGCGCCTGGTTGCCAAGCCGATCCCGGTGCTGTGCATGGCCCTGTGGATGGCTTGGCTGCCTGGCAAGGGGAGGTTTCAGGTCGCCGTGCTGACCGGACTGCTGCTGGGCGCGCTGGGTGACCTGCTGCTCGAGCTGGGCGACCAGACCTTCGTCCTCGGGCTGGTGGCATTCCTGTTGGGCCACCTGGCCTACACCTACGCCTTTCTGCAGGATAGCCGCCAGCCGCGCTGGGGATGGGCGATAGCTTCCTATCTGTATGGAGCCGTTGCTTTCTTCATCCTGCTACGCGCAGGCGACCAGGGGGCCATGATGGTGCCCGTGGCCGTGTATGTGCTGGTCATCTGTACCATGCTGTGGCGGGCGTTAAGCCGGCTAGGGTCGCCAGGGGTTCCTGCACGCTCGGTTCAGGCCGGCGTGGTGGGGGCGCTGTTGTTCGCGGCCAGCGATAGCATGCTAGCCTTCAAGCTGTTTGTGGCACCCTTTCCGCTATCTGGCCTGCTAGTCATCGGCACCTACTGGCTGGGCCAGCTGGGCATTACCCTGTCAGCCACATGGGCTAGCTCGCCGGAGATGGTTGCCGAGACGGCGACCATCCCGTTGCCATTTGACGGTGAGGGATAGCGGTGCTAGAATAGACCAGCTTCCCGCCCCCATCGTCTAGAGGACCAGGACACAGGCCTTTCAAGCCTGCGACAGGGGTTCGAATCCCCTTGGGGGCACTTTTCTTGTACCCCGGTATTCGCGGCCTCTCCTCATCGGAGAGGCTTTTGTTTGGCATTGCGACGATCTCATCCGAGTTTCTACCTCACGGCGCTGTCGGGCACTCATCCAAATGGAGATACTTGCGGCACTCGGCAGTCGTCAGGCTGCGCGTGACCCGCTCTTTAGCCAGCTGCATGAGCTGGTCGATCTGCAACGTATAGGCCTGCACACGCCCGTCGGCGTCGAGCGTGGCGAGCACGCTTCCGTCCGGGCTGAAGGCCATACTCCGGAGCGCGCTCTGGGTGTAGAGGGTGATAAGCTCTCGCCCGTCGGAGGCGTCCCAGAGGCGGACCGTCGAGTCCCCGACCGTCGCCAGCTGCTTCCCGTCCGGGCTGAAGGCTAGCGCCATTACGATACCAGTGTGACCCGCCAGCGTGAACAACTGCTTCCCTGTATCCATGTCCCACAACCTCGCCGTGCTGTCCTGG
>JAULUH010000579.1:0-8162 GCA_032111745.1 Anaerolineae bacterium
GGCATTTGATCCGACGATGGTGGCCCACGGGCGGCTGGCTCACACCGACGCCGGCAGCACAGCTCTGGGCACGGCTGCCCTGTTTGTAAGTTGGCGATGGTGCCGGAACCCATCCTGGCGCCGCGCAGTGCTGGCCGGCCTCCTGCTGGCCTTCACGCTGCTGGCTAAGGTGTCCGGGGCGCTGTGGCTGATTGCCGCCGGCCT
Source organism: Anaerolineae bacterium (assembly GCA_032111745.1). Classification (GTDB taxonomy): domain Bacteria; phylum Chloroflexota; class Anaerolineae; order JAAEKA01; family JAAEKA01; genus JAULUH01. The sequence goes on from JAULUH010000579.1 coordinate 205, forward strand.
GGTCGTGCTGGCGACCTTGGTCGAGCGCCGGGATGAGGGGCGCACGGTGAGGCTGGCCGGGCAGGGAGTGGCGTTGATGGCCGTGGCCGGCCTGCTGTGGTGGGCTGCCTATGGGCTGGCTTGGGGCCGCAGCAGCGCCTTTCCGGCAAGCGTCCCGGCGCCCGTCTACTGGGACGGTCTGCAGTACCTGCGCAACTACGCCACCGACGTCTTCGCCCTGGGTCAGTACAAGTCAGCCCCTGGCGGCTGGCCATGGTATTTCCCGATCGCCTTCCTGATAAAGAACCCGCTCCCGGTCTTGCTTGCCCTGGGCATAGCACTGGTGGTGTTGTTGCCGCGAGTCAGCCGTTGCCGCCTGACTGACGCCGTCGCCCTGGTAGCCTTTCCATTGCTCTATAGCGCTGTGGCGATCCTCGAAGGTAGCGCTATCGGTTACCGCCATATGCTGCCGGTGCACCCGTTCATCTACCTGGCCATCGGGGGCGGGCTGGCGATTTGGGCCTGGGGCGCAGCGGGCAAGCCGTGGCGGCGTTGGGTTGTGGCAGGTCTCGGCCTGTGGCTCGCGGTGGGCACAGTGCGCGCCTTTCCCTGGGAGCTCAGCTTCTTTAACGAGCTGGCCGGTGGACCTGCTGGAGGCTATCGCTACCTGGCTGACTCTAACGTCGATTGGGGCCAGGCCGATCGGGCGCGTGAGGCCTACCTGGCGGCCCACCCCGGCACCAGGTCGGACCGGCCTGACGCCAGCTTCAGCCCGGCGCCAGGCCGCTACCTGGTCGGCGCCAGTGCCCTGCACGGCGTCGGCGCGACCGGCCAGTATGCCTACGAGTGGTTCCGGCATCGCACCCCGCAAGAGGTGCTGGCCGGCGGCAGCCAGCTGGTATTCGACGGGCCGGCTGAAGAGCCGCAGTGGCTGGTGCAGTGCCACCAACCTGTGGCACCCCTGACGCCGGCTGCGATTGCCGAGGGCACCGGCCAATCGGACCTGCGCACCGTGGATGTGGACTGCAGCCAGGCCTGGATCTATCCGGCCGGTGGCGAGGCCCCGGGCATCTACGCCCTGCATCACGAGCTGCTGGCACCTCAGCGGCTGTGTCTGCCAGCACTCTTGCCCTGCCCGGCCCAGGCCCTGGACCCGTTCATCGAGCGCCATCTGTCTGGTGATCGGCTGTCCTTTGAACAGCCTGTAGATGGCGAGCTGCCCGCGTTTGCCCTGTTTGAGAGGACAGCACAGCCGGTGGAGAGCGCCCGGTCGAATGAGGTAGCCTTGGCCGGCCCGCTGGCCTTCCTCGGTGCAACGGCCTACGGGACTGGCGACGGCCTGGAGGTAGAGACGAAGTGGCGGGTGGTGGAGGGGCCGATCGACCGGCCGTTCTCTATCATGGGGCACCTGCTGGACGAGGAAGGGGCAGTGGTGGCCCTGGCCGATGGCAGCGGGGTTTCGCCGCTGGCGCTGCAGCCGGGCGATGTGATCGTCCAACGCCATCGTTTCCCGCAGGCCCGGAGCGACAGCGTGCAGTTCGAAACCGGCGCCTACTGGCTGGACGACCTGAGCCGCTGGCCCCTGGCCACGGAGGCCGGCGACAGCATTGTGCTGCCCTTGCCGGTCGTGACGGAGGGCGGGCGGGATTCCGGCGCGGGCCGGGACTGAGGATCGGGGAGGTCGCGTTATCTCCCTACGGTCACTGGGCCCAGCTCGACGTGATCGCCCAGGGGGGAACCGGCCTTGTCGGCGACCGGCAGGCGCTGCATGGTGCGCGGGTCGTAGAGGCCGGCGATGAGGGTGTATGTCCCAGGCGCCAGCGGTTGCTGCGGCGTAAGGGTGTAGGTATCCAGCACGACTTCGCCGGGCAGCCATAGATTTGTGGGCAGGGCGCCGGCCTGAGGGACAGTGTCGCGCTGCGCAACGATCGCGCCATCGGGTCCCAGGAGGTGCAGAAAAACGCTGTAGCTGGTGTCTACAGGCGCCAGCGCTTGCCAGGCCAGGGTCGCCGTCAGCGGCTGGCCAGGGGCCAGCTCCGGGGCCGGACCGGAGCTGGCTACCAGCTTCAGGGCCGGGCCGAAGGACACGTCCACGACGCGGGCCAGGTTGGGGACCTCCGTGACGTAGTTGCGACCGCTTATCTCGACGGTGGCGATTTCCTGGGCACCTGGCACCGGAAGCAGGCCGAACCGCCGCGCCAGAGGCTGGCCGCTCGCGGGGTCTGCCGCCTGAACCTGTAGCAAGGTCTCTCCAGGGGTGGACGCAGCCGGCAGCCGCAGCCGTACAGGCGTGCGCAGCTGCTTCCCAGACTGCCATTCCTCGGGCCCCGCCAGGGCGTCAAGGGCTACTGTGGCGATGGTCCGGGTACCACTGGCGTCGCGCAACGAGAAGTGCAGGGCGGCGGAGTCGGGTGGGCGGCAACGGACCTGCCAGAGCAGGTCCAGCTCGATGGCCGCGCCGATGGGAGCCTGCAGCCGGTCGGGCGTGGCGTCGACCAGCGCTAGGCACGGCAGGATGCTGGCCCGGGGCAGAATCCCCGGTATTGCCGGAGGGCCTGCGGGCACGGTCAGGCTACCGAGGGAGATCTCGGTCCGGCCGTCCTCGCCAGCCAGCTCAGGGCCCTCCAGCTGGTAGACGACGGCTGTCAACGCATAGTCTCCGGCAGGTAGTCCTGCGGGAATGGCCAGGTGGTGCCGGCTCCAGAAGTCCAGGCCGGGCTGGACTTCGTCTATGGGGAACCAGGGTGAGATCACCCGGTCGTCCTGTTGGGCTACCTGGCGGTCGCCTTGCCGCAGGCGGAGCGAGATGTGCAAGTCCCTGTTGACGGGAGCCAGGGTGCGCCAGTTGAGGACAATGGGCACAGTGCCGGCAGGGGCTGCATCAGGTGACGGGAAGGACACGGTCTGGAGGGTGACCTGGCCACCCAGGGTGGTGCCCACGGGCGCAGTGTTCGCGAATGCCTGAGGCGCGGATGGGGTGTCGAGGCTGAGCTGGACCAGGGGACCCCAGGGGATGAGCTTGACGTCTTCCGGCAGGCGCGCGTACCATCCTGACAGAGGCCCGGCCAGGTAGAGGGCCCGGCCGGCGGCCAACGCGGCCTCCAGGTGCTCGATGTCAGGCAGGTAGAGCCCCAGCAGGTCAGGCCGTTTCTCCTCGGCCTGCTGGAAATACCAGAAGGGCGTGAGGTCGCTCCAGTGGGCGATCAGGCCGGCCTCCGGCTCCAGGGGCAGGTCCAGGACGGTGCGCCAGTATTGGTCGAGGGCCAGTGCCTGGCTCTGGTTGGCGGCACTGGCGTTGCGCACGGCCATACCCAGGGGAAGGAGCAGAATCAGAACCGTTGCCACAGCTGACCACACCCGGGGCGGCGGCAGGCGGGTGGCCAGCTGCCAGGTCATCTCGGCCACCTCGGCAACTGCGAGTACGATGACGAAGGCCGCGGGCAGGAAATAGGCCTCGACGTTGCCCTGCTGATAGTAGAAAGCCAGCAACAGATCGACCACCAGCAGGCTGAGCAGCGCAGTGCCCCACATGGGGCTGCGCCGCCACGCCAACGCCAGTCCCAGGCCGGCCAGGACGAGCCAGAACAGGCCGACCTGGGTACGGACGAGCTCCGGCAGGATCCAGGTATGGCCCAGGGCGGTGGCGAAGAGATCGTCCAGGCGCACGGGCTCACCGGCCGTGAAGTAGGCGCGCAGGGTGGCCGGATCGGGAGCAAAGCGCGGGTGCACCAGCCCGTGCAGCACCACGGCCGGCTGGCCGAAGACCGGATCCACCGCAGATCCTTGCCACAGCGCTGCGCCCCGCAGAGGGATGAAGGCGTATAGGAGCATGGGCAAGACAAAGAGCACCGCCGCCAAGACCATCAGCCTCAGGGTGAGCCGCGCCTGGCGGCCGGGCCACAGGACCAGTACCGCAGCCGGAACCAGGTACAGCAGGGATGCGATGTGCGCGGCCAGCCCAAGGCCGGCCAGCAGGGCAGCCAGCAGGAAGAGCCACCGGTGCCCTTGTCGCCGCCAGGCCAGCAGAGCCAGCAAGATGCCCGTGCCGAGCAGCATCAGCAGAGTGTAGCGGTGGGCAACCCCAGCGTAGGTCCAATAGGTGAGTTGAAAGGCCCAGGTCCAGGCCCCGGCCAGTGCCGCGGGCCAATGCAGGCCGGCGCCGCGCAGGAGCAGGTAGCTGAGCCCCACGCCCGCGGCTCCCAGGATGGCCGAGAGCAGGTTCATGCGCCAGGCCAGGCTGCCCAGGGGTAGCGCTGACCAGGCCTTGCCCAGGAGCAGGTAGAATGGGTAGCCGTTGGGATGGGGAATGCCCATCTGCGAGGGGATGTATTGCAGCTCGGCGATATCGCCGGGCTGCACTGAGGGCGCCATGGTGGCCAGGTATACGGCCAGGGCCAGGAGTGCGGCCAGGAGGGCCAGGGCGGCGTCGCGGCGCGTGGGCAACGAGGAATCGGCCGCCAGAGAATTGGCTGAAAAAAAGCTCGAAAAAGACGCGTTTTGCGCTTGCATTGCAGGGGGATCTGTGCTAGAATACCGGTGAAGGTGATGGTGATGTTATACTTGTTACTCCTTCGGGCAAGTGTTAACACTCCCTTCATCTCTAGGGCTTAGGATGCGTCCTCCCCCGCCCGCGTATCTTGAGCCGAAGGTATACTGAACACCACACCTTCGATAACAGCAGGCCCAGATGTTCTGGGCCTGCTGTCTTTTGTGATCTAGCCCGGCGGCAGGCTGGCTCGCCGGTGTCGCGACTGCCTGGCGAGTCATCCGGCGGCCAGGCCGGTCTCTATCACCTGCACGATTCCAGGGATCCGGCCCAGCTTCTCCAGCCGCGGCGCGTCGACGTAGTCTCCTCCGACGAAGATGATGAAGCCCAGCAGGGCGATGTAGGTGGCCGCTGTGGCCAGCTCCACAGGAGGGATGCGCGTGGCCGGGATGCGCTTGAGCAGGCCCAGGCCGGCCAGCAGCTGGCTGCCGAGCTTGGTGCGGGCGGCGAAGCTGTCGGGCAGGGTTGCCACTGCGGCCTGGGCGGCGCCCAGGGCGGTGGGCGGGGCCGGGCTACCTTCCACCAGCTCCAGCACACGCTGGCGGGACTTGGGCACCTCGTACACCTGGCCCAGCAGGGTGTCAATGGCCTCTCCCTCCTGGAGAGTCCGCAGCCATTCAGCCACGTGCTGGCGCATCTCGCTGGTGACATCCTGGCCCAGCGCGGCCAGCAGGTTGTCGTAGGCCTGCACGATGAACGCCACGGCCTTGGACACCAGCCGGGATGCCTGCGCGCTCAGATTGCCGACCAGGTCGCCCAGCTCCTGGCTGACCATGCCTGCGGCCTGGCGCAAAAGAGCAGTATCGAGGCCCAGGATGCCGGTGAGCACATCCTGGCCGAAATGGGCCACACCGCCCAGCACCTGGTCGAGCGTTTCGTCCACGGTGGCCAGGAGCTGCGTGGCGTCGGACTGCGGCGCAGGGCCACGGGTGGGTGCACGAGCGGCTGTGGCTGCGCCGCCGGCCTCCGCCAGCGGTGTCTCCAGCACGGCCAGGGGGGTGTCAAATGATGCGACGCGTTGGGGCCCGCGGGTGGCCTCGGCGGCCTCGATCTCACCGGCGGCGGCCGCGGCAGCCAGCAGGCCGTCGGCCACCTGCAGGTTGGCCGTAGCCTGGGCCAGCAGGTGCTGTTCGGCGCCGACCTGAACGCCGGGTTCGTCCGCGGCCAGGAAGCCTGCCGTCTGCCGGTTCAGGTCCGCGGCTATTTCGGCCAGTTGATCGGCGCGCGCCGCCAGTGCCTCCGGGTCCACGGCCTGGCGACCCCGTACCTCGGCCGCGGCGGGAGCGAAGAGAGTGCGGACGCCTGCGGCGTATTCGGCGACAGTGGCCTGGTAAGTGTTGGTTGGCGAGGTCATGGCTCGTATTTCTCCTTGATGATGTGTCCTGGTTTCCAGGGGGCCGTCCGGGTGGCCGGTACGGTGCAGCGTGCCGCTCACCCGGGTTGTTCGTCAGCGGTTAACTGTCATGGGCATCCAGGTGAGGTTTTCAGGCACGACGAGGGTGTGCCCATCGGGTTGGTCCTGGATGCCGGCGGCCTGGGATACTGGTAGGTGATCCAGGGTTTCGGCGTCGTACATCTGGATGGTCATGACATACTCTCCTGGCGGGCCCGCCACCGGTGCATGCAGGCCGGTTTCCTCGACGATGGCCTGGCCGGGCACCCAGTGGGTGGTGGGCCAGCAGCCGTCGAAGGGCTCGCGCTCGGTGACGGCCACCTGTTCGCCCGTGGAGGCGGCTACTAGGCCGATCTTGTATTTAAAGCGCTGGTCCATGGGGGCCACGGCCTGCCAATAGAGGGTGATGGGGATCGCGGAGTCTGGGGTCACCGGCTGGCCAAGGTCATAACCTAGCAGCCGGACCCGGTCTGCGAATACGGCCTCAAAAGGGTGCTGGATGGCGTCGCCGGCCGGCAAGTGGTCGGGAATCGGAGCCGAGGACTGGAACAACTCGAGCCGGAGGTAGGAGATAGGGCTTTCGAAGCCGAGATCCCAGATGCGGCAGTTGTGCTGCTGCAGCCATTGGCTGGTCTCGCTAGTCTCAGCGGCCCGGGCCAGCCAGATCCGCCGGTGCGCCGAGTTCCACCCTGGCATGAGAGTCTCCAGAGCCCCTGGCCCGGTGCCGGGAAGGGCTACCTCGTGCCAGTCGGTGCCCTGCCCATTTCCGGCACCCTGGCGTAGCTGGTCCAGGGGAAGATAGTAGCGGAACAAGCGCCACCAGGAGGAGGGCTCGACCAGGACCAGATCACCTGGTCGCAGCTCCGCCCGCACGGTGTCTCCCATGCCGGAGAGATCGCCCTTGTCGAACTGGGGCGACTGGTAGTAGTTGGCGCTGCTGTAGAGCATGGCCGCGACCAGGCCCACGGCACTCAGGGTGCCTGCCCATGGCCAGCGCTGCCAGAGCCAGGCGATGCCGGCGCTGACCAGCAGGAGGTAGGCCGCGCTGATCAGGGTCATCTGCCGCGCGGTCATATAGGCCGGGCGCCAGGTGTTGGCGACGGCGATGAGCAGGGTGGGAACCAGCACCCAGGCTGGCAGGAGCAGCCAGAGGGCGTTCTCCTGGCGCCTCCTGCCCCATCCATAGGCCACGCCCAGGATCGCCAGGGCCAGGGTGGCCACGCCCAGGAGACGGGCCTGGGACGCGTCCATGCTGAGGCCCACGGCGAAGGTGGCGATCAGGTCGGTAGCCAGTAGCAACGGCGATGCCGTGGCGAAGTGGCCCACGGCGCCAGGCTCGCTTAAGACCAGCCAGAGGGCGGCCAGGGCAGGCACCAGGGCTAGAGCCAGAATAAGCGCTGCCACCAACACGGCGCGGCGCCGGCTTTGCGGTGCCAGGCTCAGATACGCTACCCCGGCATGCACGGGCAGGATGAGAAGGGAGAAGAAGTGGGCGCTTAACAGGACCACGATGCTGGCAATATAGCCGGCCAGCCACCACCTGGGGTGGCCGGTACGCGCGGCCGTCTCGAGCCAGCGCAGCAGCATGAACGTGCTCAAAACCGCCAGCAGCGCGACGAGGGCATACATGCGGGCTTCCTGGGCATACCATAGATAGAAGGGGCTGGCTGTTGCCAGCAGGGCAACCCAGGCCGGAGTCGAGCCGGGCACGACCGTGCGGCGGGCCAGCAGCCGGGCCAGGGCCCAGGTGGCCGGCACCAGCAGGGTGGTGGCGATCGCCGACGAGAAGCGCAGGGCGAACTCGCTGGACCCGAACAGGGCCAGGGCGGGCTTGAGCAGGGCATAGTAGCCGAAGGGATGGGGGTCGGTGACGGCTGCTGCGCCAGGCGTGTCGGCTACCTTGAGCCCGCCGGCTACGACCTCAGGCCAGCCCGCCTCGGCCCGCTGCAGGCTAAAGGCCTCGTCCAGCCAGAGATTGCGGCTATCCAGCCGGTAGACACCACGGGCGAACGCCGCCAGGACCAGTAGCAGCAGCAGCCA
>JAULUH010000580.1:0-9015 GCA_032111745.1 Anaerolineae bacterium
TCGCCGACCTGCTGCAGGGCAAGATCACGGTGCAGCAAGCTCTCGACATCGCCCAGCGTAACTGGGAAGAGAGCTTCGAGATTCCGGAAGAGGTCATGAACGGTTAGTTCCGGTACCGGCGATGGGTGGCCTGGGTCGCCCATCGCCTCAAGGTGGGATGCCAGGTTTTGCGGCGCGGCCTCCCCGGCAGGAGATCAGAGCCGTGAGACCTGGCATCCGGCACGCCCGAAGGGCAGGTGAGGCCAATGCAATCGGCCGTGGCGCCAGTGACTACTGAGGAACCGACGGTGGTACCTAAGAAGAAGGCGAAGGTGAGTAAGCTGGAGCGGCGGCGCATGATGCGCGACTGGCTCTTCCTCGCGCCACAGCTTACGCTTTTCCTCCTGCTGACCATCGTACCCTTCTTCGTGGCCATCCCGATTCTGTTCACGGACATGGCCCAGTTCAACGATCCGCAGATCAATCCGGTGGGACTGCGCAACTTCACAGCGATCTTCAACGATCCCAGCGTCCAGCGGGACTATGTCCCGGCCCTGCGCCGGACGCTGGTGTTCGTCGTTCTCAACTACACGACGGTGTACATCTTTGGGCTTTCCCTGGCTCTCCTGATGTACGAGGTGGGCTTTCGGGGCGGCTTCTTCACGGTGGTCTACCTGCCGCTGATGGTATCCGGCCTGGCCGTCGGCTATATGGCGGTCATGCTATTCAGCCGAGAGACCGGAACGGCCAACCTATTGCTCAAGGAACTGGGCTTGCTTAAGCAGCCGATCGACATCTTTTCGGCGGAGGGGACGGCGTTCATTCTTCCTGCCCTGGTCGGCTGGCGTTACGCCGGCTATAATATGGCCATCTTCTTGGCTGGCCTGCTGGCGATTCCCAAGGAGACTATCGAGGCGTCCATCGTGGACGGCGCCAGTTACTGGCAGCGGCTGTGGCGAGTCTATTTTCCGCAGATGCTGCCATCCTTCATCCTGGCGACGACCATGTGCCTGATCGGCTCGTTTGCGGTCTTCGACGAGCTGGTGGCCATGGGTGCGCTGTACGTCAACCCGGAGGCCAAGCTGCTTAGCATCCTGTTCTTCACCTACGGCTTCCAGGTGGAGCGGCTGGCGATGGGGATGACCATGGCGGTCGTGACGTTCCTGCCCCTGGTCATTCTGGGCGTCATGCTCCAGCGACTACAGCGGCGGCTGCAATACTGAGCGCGAGGAGGATGTTCAACCATGGCAGCCAATCCAACAGCTCCCCAGGCCGGGCAGGTGCGACAGGGCAGGCTCAACACCAGGGCCAGGAAGCGGGTGGTGCGCGTGTTTGCCCTGGTGATCATGTTGGTGTACACCCTGATCACGCTCTTCCCATTCTACACGCTGTTCATCCGCTCTTTTGTCAGCACCAAGGATTCCGCCGACCTGCATCTATGGATTCCCGAGGCCAGCGAGGTCAACCTGGATGCCCAGGTGGGGAACCTGGCGGTGTTCTACGACCTGGACCTGGCCGACCTGAAGGAAGAGCTGGGCATTCCGCCGACCGAGTTCCTGATGGCGCGCACCTCGCTGCGGCAGATCAGCGAGACCTATAACATCCCTGAGGAGCGGATCAGGAGCTTCTTTGAAGGGTTTTACACGTTCAACGGCTGGAAGACCTTGCTGACGGGCGATCTCTATGGGACGACGTTCTGGGGTGCCCTGGCGCGCACCCTGCTGGTGACGGGCGTCAGCCTGGTGTTGGGCATCATCCTCTCGATCTTCACGGGCTACGGCTTGAAAGGGCTGCAGCGCCGGGATCAGATGTTCGTTTTCAATCTCTATTTGCTGCAGATGGTCATTCCAGCCATGTTGATCCTGCTGCCGCAGTTCCTGATCATCCAGAACTTCTTCAAGCTCTTTCCCGGCTATGGCGAGCCGGGCGCCATGCGCTGGGGCCTGCAGCTCTTCTCCATCGTCCTGATCAACATCAAAGGCACGGCCCTCTCGACCATGATCTTCACGGCGGCCATCAGCGGCATCCCGCGAGAGCTGGAGGAATCGGCCGAGATCGACGGAGCCACCAGCCTGCAGTACATCCGCTATATCATGTTGCCCCTGCTGACCGTGCCCATCGTCAGCTTTATCGTCATCATGCTCCCCCTGGTGTATAATCAGTTCCTGGAGCCGTACGTCTATCTCGATCCGGCCAACTCGACCCTGCTGCCGTTCACCCAGAGCGCCGTGGGCCAATTCTCGACCAACTTCCAGCTCATCTACTCCGCCATCTTCGCCTCGGTTGTTCCCCTGGTGCTGGTGTACCTGCTGTTCCGCAAGTTCTTCGTGCAGGGCGTGATGGCCGGGGCGATCAAGGGTTAGACCATGCGCCAGCGCGGCCGCCAACCACAACGGGTTGTGTTCCAACCGCGGACCTACCGCGGCTTCCAACGGGGTGCCAACCAAGTGATCGACGCCATCCGGCCGACGCTGGGGCCGCGGCCGCGAGTGGTGGCGATCGAGCGGGTCCTGGACGAGCGGATGCCGGAGCTACTGGACGACGGGGGCACCATTGCCAAGCGCATCATCGCCCTCGGCGACCGGGACGAGGACATCGGGGCGATGTTCGTGCGGGAGTTCCTCGGCCGGCTGCACGAGCAGGCAGGCGATGGCACGGCGACGGCAGCGGTGCTGTTTCAGGCGGTATACAACGCCGGCCTCCACTACCTGGCCGCGGGGGGCAACGCCATGCGGCTGCAGAGCTACCTGGAGCAGGGCCTGCAGCTGATCCTCGACCAATTGAGCGCGCTGAGCATCATGGTGACCGGCAAGCGCAACCTGGCCCGGGTGGCGGAGACGATCTGCTACGATGCGCGGCTGGCCGAGCTATTCGGCGAGGTCTTCGACATCATCGGCGAATTCGGCCGGCTGGAGATACGCCAGGGCCGCAGCCGCGAGCATCGCCGCGAGTACGTGGAGGGGATGTATTGGGAGCGGGGCCTGATGTCGGCGCGGATGATCGACGACCACAGTCGCCAGCGCACCGAGCTGGAAAGCCCGGCGATCCTGATCAGCGACCTGGAGATCGACGATCCGGCGCACCTCTTCCCCATCATCGTCACGGCGCGGCAGAACGGTGTGAGGGACCTGCTGCTGGTGGCGTCCAGGATCAGCGATCGGGCGCTGGGCGTGCTGATGGCCAATCAGAAGCCGGGCGAGTTCCGGGTGGTGGCCGTGACCACGCCGGGCTACGGGCAGGAGGCCCAGATGTGGTCGCTGGAGGACCTGGCGCTGCTGACGGGTGGTCGGGCGCTGGTCAAGGCAGCGGGCGACACCTTCGAGCAGATCAGCGCCCAGGACCTGGGCCGTGCCCGGCGGGCCTGGGCTGACCTGCACAACTTCGGCATCGTCGGCGGCAAAGGGGATGCCCGGGCCCTGCGCCGCCACATCGCCACGTTGCGGGCAGCCTACGCGCAGAGCGACAACCTGGTGCAGGCCGGCAAGCTGCGGGAGCGCATCGGCAAGCTGCTGGGCGGCTCGGCGACCCTGTGGATCGGAGCCACCACCGAGCTGGAGATGGAGGCTACCAAGGCGCTGGCCGATCGTACGGCGGCGGCCATGCGCGGGGCCATGATGGAGGGGGTGGTGCCCGGGGGTGGCGTGGCCTTCCTCTCCTGCCGGCCGGCGCTGCAGGAAAGGCTGCGCCAGAGCACCGGCGATGACGAGCGGGCGGCATTTCAGATCCTGCTCAAGGCCATGGAGGCGCCTTTGCGCACCATCGTAGCGAACGCCGGCTGCGACGCCAGCGAGGCCATGGCGCAGATCAGGCTGGCCGGCGCTGGCTATGGATTCGACGTGACCACGGAGCAGGTCGTGGACGTGCGAGAGGCAGGCATCGTCGACGCGGCGGGCGTGATGAAGGGAGCGGCCTTCGTGGCCATCTCCAGCGCGGCACTGGCCCTGACCGTGGACGTCATCGTGCACCACAGAGAGCCGGAGCGGGAGTTCCAGCACGAGCCGGCCAGGAGGAAGCGACTATAGGCGCGCTCGCGGACGGAGCAAGCACTGAGCACATGGTCCTGGCCCTGGCGGCATCGCCCGCGTTCGCGGCGGACGGGGTGTGCTTTGCCGCGGCCAACAGCGGGCTCCTGCGGTCGGACGACGGTGGCCGGACCTGGCGCGACGCTTACGCCACGCTGGCGGGGGAAGGCCCCCTGGCAACGCCAGCGGTGGCTCTGTCGCCCGACTTTCCCACGGACCAGTGCGTGTTTGCGGGCGCGCCCGGGGGCGTTCTGCGCTCGCTGGATGGGGGCCGGTCGTGGCAGATGGCGGCCCTGGCCGCGCCGCCGCCGTTCGTGACCGCGCTGGCGGTGTCCCCGGCCTTTGCCCGCGACGGCACGCTGTTCGCGGCAACGCTGGAGGATGGGGTGTTCTGCTCTACGGACCGGGGAAGCCGCTGGGCGGCGTGGAACTTCGGCCTGCTGGACCTCGGCGTGCTGGCGCTGGCCGTTTCACCGGCATTTGCCGCGGATGAGACCCTGTTCGCCGCCACCGAGACCGGGCTGTTCCGCAGCACCAACGGCGGGCGGGCCTGGCGGGAGGCCGGTTTGCCCACGGAACTGGCGCCGGTGCTGGCGCTGGCGATCTCGCCTGGCTTCGCGGAGGATGGCGTGTTGTTCGCCGGCACCGAGGAGCACGGGCTGCTGCGGTCCAGTGATTGGGGCCAGACCTGGGCGGGCGTGGCGCAGGGCGAGCTTGGCGGAGCCATCCAGGGCATCGTGCTGGCGCCAGATTTTCCCCGGGCGCCTGCCGTGGCGGTGCTGGCGGGGGACGCGCTCTACGTCTCACCGGACGGGGGCGAGAGCTGGCTACGGCGGCCGGTGGGTGCCGGCTCGGAGCAGACCGCAACCACCGTGATCGCGCCCCTGGGCCTGGATGCCGGCGGCCCGCTGCTGGTGGGGTTTGCCGATGGGCAGGTCAGACGGATCTGACCGGGGAGAGGCTACGCCAGATCGCTCAGGGAGTAGCAATGAGGGGGGCGCCGGGCGGGGCGCGAGACGGACGGGGGCTGGCCGCGGCCAATGGCGGCCTGCCTTACAGCGATCGGGCACCGGACCGCGTAGGATAGGGGCATGGCTAAGCTCGAGACCAACACGATCAAGGAGATGGAAGGCTTCACCTGGGTCGAGGGCGAGTTCGAGCCGGGTGAGACACCGGAGCCAGCGCGGCGCCGCGGGAGGCGCTGGGCGGCGATCCCGGTGCTGCTGGTCCTACTCGGCGTGGCCACCCTGTGGTGGGCACGGTCGGATCAGAGGGAAATCACGGAGCAGGTGAAGGCACCGGCCGCGCAGGCTGGCGAAACAGGCCAGGTGGACGCCGCGGTCCTACCCGAGGTGCGAGCCACCGATTTTCGCGGTAGCCTGGCAACGGTCGAAGTGGTCATCGAGGACCCGGTGACGGAGGCCTATGCGCAGCGCCAGACCTGGTTCTACAGCCGCGGCGGCGACAGCTGGGAGCGGATTGGCGTGGAGGCAGCGCTGTGGGGCGAACGGCAGGAGAGGCAGACGCAGCACTTCCGCTTCATCTACTACGAGCTGGACCGGGAGGCGGTGGAGCTGCTGGCGGCGGAGGCCGAGAGGCTCCTGGCCGACTTGTTGGCCGGCCTGGGCATGGAGAGCGCGGGGACGGCGCGGACCTTCGTGGTAGAGGTCGTTCCGGAGTCCTTCCCGGCCCAAGCCGAGCAGCCCGACTGGATACGGCTGACCTCGCCGCGGCTGCAGATGCTGCATCCCAGCCAGAGCGACCGGGACGCCCTGGCCTGGGAGCTCGGCCACAGGTTGGCGGCGCAGCTGTTGGGGGAGGCGGGATGGGCAGCGGGGGTGACCTCGCCCAACACGCGCTTCATGCTCAAATGTATGCTGCCACCGGCGATCGCGCAGCGGTGGGCACCCATGCCCCCCAGGACGCATTACGACAGGGACCAGTACCTGCGGGCCCTGGTGAGCTGGCCGGGTTGGCCAGCGGCCGACATGTCGGACATGGGGCGCTGGCCCTCGACGGGGTGGCGCAGGCCGCAGCTGGAGTGCAGCACCTTCGGCGACTTCATCGTCGAGCGCTTTGGTTATGACAAGCTAGGCGACCTGGTGCAGGCGGCGCGGCAGACCTACGGGTGGGAGCAGGTCGTCGAGCAGGGTCTGGGCCTTGGGTACGGTGACTTCCTGGGCGCCTGGCGGGCCTTCGTGGAGGCGCGCACCAGCGACGCTCAGGCGCCGACGACCAGCACCCCCTTCTGGACCCTGGCCGGGTTCGCGGCCAGGTCGGCGAAGACCTGAGGCGCGTCCCAGAGGCTGAATTCGGTGGCGACTGTGGGGTAGGTAATCGATCCGCTGGCCATGAGGGCCAGGGCCTCGGGGAAGCAATCGACCGAGGCGCGGGAGCCGACGATGGTCATTTCCTTGCGGGTGAGGTCGAGCCCGGGGAGGGAGATGGTCGCGCCCTTCTTGAGCAGGCCGAGGATGACGATGCGCCCGCCGGCGGCGACCAGGTCGACAGTCTGCTCCATGGCCTGGGCATTGCCGGTGGCCTCGACGACGACGGGGAAGCCCTCGCCGTTGGTGCGCTCCAGCGCGTGGGCAAGAAGGTGTTCGTCAGCCATGAGGGTTTCGGCGCCGAAGGCCCTGGCCGACTCCAGGCGGTCCGGCACCACATCGGTGGCGACCACGCGGGCGCCGCGGGCGCGGGCGACCTCAATGCAGGCCAGGCCGATGGGGCCGCAGCCGAGGATGAGGACGTCCTCGGCGCCGACCTCCCCGCGGCGGCAAGCCTGCACGCCGATGGCGACCGGCTCGGCGAAGGCGGCCCAGGTGAAGTCGAGGCCATGAGGGACCTGATGGATGTGGCTGGCCGGGGCCTTGACGTATTCGGCATAGCCGCCCGGGATATGGACGCCGATGATGGTGAGGTTGGCGCAGCAGTTGGACTTGCCGATGCGGCAGGGGTAGCAGGTGCCGCAGCCGAGGAAGGGCTCGACGACGACCGGGGTGCCGAGGGCAGGGCCGTCGACGCCGGGGCTGAGCCCAGCGATGAGGCCAGCGATCTCATGGCCACAGATGGCGGGGTAGACGGCGTAGGGGTTCTTGCCGGTGTAGGCGTACATGTCGCCGGCACAGATGCCGGCCGTCCGCACTTCGACCAGGACCTCGCCAGGGTCGAGCTGGGGCAGGGGCCAGTCGCCGATGGTGGCGTGGAAGGGTTCGGTGATGATGAAGGCTCGCATGGGTGGATCTCCTGGCAGGTCGGGGCGTCCTGAGCCTGGGCGCGATGGTCGCACGGTTGGATGCGACAGGGAGCGCCGCGATGAAGGACACGTGGATTCAGGGACGACTACCTGGGCAAACGGCTCATCTCGGCGCAGGACCACATGGCTGCCATGCTGTCGGACGATGCGGAAACCGAACTGGTGCAGAACGGCTACGCATTACCTTCCAGATCGCTGAGGTAGTTTGCTCACACCGCCACCAGGATGGCATCAAAGGTGTCAATTGGCACAGGAAGGTGGTCTTCTTCCAGCGCCGCGACGTAGAGTTGGATGGCTTCCCGGATGTTCTGAATGGCCTCTTCCCGAGTCTGGCCCTGGCTGATGCAACCTGGCAAACTCGGGCACTCGGCAACCCAATAGCCATTCTCGCCGCGATAGATCAGCGTTTGTCGCATGGTCGTAGGTCTGGTCTTTTGTGCACACAGGTGGCTCCTGGGCGCGACCGTATTTTAACATGCGGCCATCAACCCAGCAAGGCACTGCCAGCGCGCTGTGGGCGCCGATAGCAAGGCCGAGCAGGCATGCTGGCCAGCATGCCCAGCGCGCTGAAATTGTCGAAGTGCGTTGCATCCCGCACGGCGATGAGGGCGCCCGGATGCACGACGCGCCGGGCGGGGGTGCAACGCACATGGGGGCGTCGCTGGTAGAGACGCAAGATTTTGGGTCTCTACGCAGATATGGCTGTCCCTGGGTCTGGGTTGAGGGTGATGACCTGGTTCTGGGCTGCGGATTCGTAGGCGGCGTAAACCAGCTGCATGGTTTTGAGGTTGTCCTCGCCGGTATTTTCGGGCGGGGGGCCGCCGCGGAGGGCCTGGAGGAAGTCCTGGTGCAGGGGGACCATGCTGGCGTGGTTGACGTCGTAGTCTGGGTTGGCCCAGGGGTAGCGGGGGGGCCTGGCCTGCCATTGCTGCACGCCCTCGGCGGTGGTGAGGCGGATCCAGAAATCCGCCAGCAGCTCCACGGTGCCCAAGGCGCCCTCGACAAAGAGGATGACCTCGGGGAAATGGCGCCAGGAGACGTGGGTCACGAAGCTGAGCTCGACATTGCAGATCACGTCGCCCATCTGGAGCTGGATGGAGGCCACGTCCTCGGCCGCGATGTCGTGGCGCACGCGGCGGTGCTGGCAGTAGATGGTCTGGGCCTCGCCAAAGAAGAAGCGGGCCAGGTCCAGCTGATGGCTGCCCTGGTCGGCGATGACCAGCCTGGGTAGGGTTTTCAGCAGCGGCTGGTTCTCCCACACGAAGGGCTCGAGGTAGTGGACGAACTGGGTGCGGCCGCGAAAAGGCTGGCCGATACGGCCGGCGTCGATCACGCGCTTGACCTCGCGGATGGGATGCTGCCAGCGGTAGTTCTCGTGGACAAAGAAGGGGATGCCCGCCTCGCGGCAGACCGCTACCATGTGCCGGGCGGTGGCGTAGTCGGGTGCCATGGGCTTCTGGCAGATCACCGGCACCCGGTAGCGGGCGGCCAGCTCCACGAGCGGCGCGTGGGCCGGCACCTCGGTGATGATGTCGACGAAGTCCAGCTGCTCGTTCTCGAACAGATCCTCGACGCGCTCATAGACATTGGGGATGCCGAAGCGCTCCGCCACTGCCAGGGCGCGGGCGTGGGTGCGGTTCCAGCAGGCGACCAATTCGACCCCGCCCACCTCGAACCAGGCCGGGATCTGATAGAGGGACCAGAACCCAGTACCCAGCACGGCGAATTTCAGCTTCTTCATGGCGCCTCACGCAACAA
>JAULUH010000580.1:9025-19202 GCA_032111745.1 Anaerolineae bacterium
CGGGCCATGGCCTGGCCTGCACCGCACCGCCGTTCATGCCCCTACGCCAACGTCTTTCATGCTAATGTCCGATACGCAATCTCGATATCAGGTTCATGTAGGATCAGTTCCCTGGGGAGAACTTCAGGGTCGCAGCAGGACTTTCATTGTGTCTGCCGAGCGCACCAGCTCGAACCCGCGCTGGTAGTCCTCGAGGGGTAGGATGTGGGAGATGTAGGGCTGCAGGTCGATCCGGCTGGACTCGATCAGCTGCACCATGCGCCGCCAGGTCTCCCAGGTGCGGCCCATGACGCTCTGCAGGCGGATCTCGCGGCGGGTCAGGGCGAAGAAGGGATTGAAGGTGACCGGCTCGTTGAAGGTGCCGATGGTAACGACGGTGCCGCAGCTGCGCACCAGGGCCAGGGAGAGGTCGAAAGCGGACTGGGTGGCCCCGGCCTCGATCACGAAGTCGGCGCCGCGGCCCGCGGTCATGTCCCTTACCACGGCCAGCGGGTCCTGCTCCCGGCCGTTCAGCACGACGCCGTCGACGATGGCCCTGGCTTTGGCGACGCGGGGCGGGGCCAGATCAATCATCACCACCCGGCAACCGCAGGCCACCAGGGCCTGCCCGGCCATGATGCCGATGGGGCCGCAGCCCACGACTACGGCGGTATCGCCGGGGTCATGGGGCTGCACCTCGACGGCGTGCACGGCGATGCCCAGGTTCTCCAGGAGCGCGGCCTGCTCCAGGCTCAGCCGGTCGGGGATGGCGCAGAGGGCGCGCTCGGGCAGCACGGCGTATTCGGCGAAGGCCCCGCGGCGCTTGCCGTAGATCTCCCGGCTGAGGCACATGTTGGTCTGGCCCTGGCGGCAGAGGTAGCAATGGCCGCAGTGAATCAGGGGGTCGACGGCGATGCGGTCGCCGGGCTGGAAGCGGGTGACGGCACTGCCGACCTCGGTGACCAGGCCAGAGACCTCATGGCCGAGGGTCGTGGGCAGGACGATGGTAGGATCGTTGGCGGCCCACTCGTTCCAGTCGTAGACCTTGACCTCACCGACGCAGATGGCGCAGTAGGCGACCTGGAAGAGGACATCGTCGGGCTGGCTAAGCTGGGGCGTTGGGACATCGCGCAGGGCGAGGCCAGGGCCCGGCTGTTCCTTGAGCAGGGCTTTCATGGCGGTGCCGCTCCTTTGGCTCCAGACTGAGCGGCGAGTTGGGCATAGCGCTCGGTGTTGGCCCGCATTTGGTCCAGGTTTTCCCGCATGGCCCGACGGGCGCCCTCGACATCGCGGGCCTCGATGCGCTCCAGCAGGCGCCGGTGCAGCGGGATGTTCTCCTCGCCCGGGTCGAGATGGACGGTGACCAGGGCGATATACTCCTGGAGCAGATCGCGGATGGAGTCCATCAGCACGAACATGAGGGGGTTGTGGGACATGTGGGCCAGAGCGCGGTGGAACTCGGTATCCCACTTCGCCAGGAGCTCGACGTCGTCCTGGGCGGCCTGCATGCTGCGAAAGATGCTGCGCAGGCCGGCGATCTCCTCGTCCGTAGCCTGGCTGGCGGCCAGGGCAGCGATCTCCACCTCCAGGAGCGAGCGCACCTGGTGCAGGTCGTGGAAGGAGATGATGCCGGCCCCCTGGGCCCGCAGGTAGAGCCCCAGGGGCTCGACCACCTGCTGGCTGGTGAGCGCGCGCACGGTGGTGCCGACGCCGTGCTGGGTCTCCACCAGGCCCCTGGCGACCAGGATGCGCACGGCTTCGCGTAGGATGGTGCGGCTGACGCCCATAGCCTCGGCCAGCTCGCGCTCAGGGGGGAGCCTGGCGCCGGGGGCCAGGTGGCCGTTGAGGATCCGCTGCTCGATCTCGGCCACGACGCGGTCGGCGAGGCGGTCCTTGCTGCCTACCACAGGGAACGACTCGCTGGTGATGCTCGGTGCGTCCATAATGCAACTACTCGATCCGCCGCGCCATCAGCGGCATGAACAGGCTCTGGGCGCCGTCGACGCTCACGACCTGGCCAGTGACGTGGCGGGCCTCGTCCGTGGCGAAATAGGCTACCAGGTGGGCGTGATCCGCTTCGGCGGCCATCTTGCCGGTCGGGATGAGGGCGACCATGGCGTCCAGGTCCAGGTGGCGCTTGACGGCCGACTCCGCCAGCAGCTCGGTCCAGGTCATGCCCGGGCAGACGCAGTTCACGGTGATGCCATGGGGGGCCATCTCCACGGCCAGGCAGCGGGTGAAATGATTGACGGCGGCCTTGGCGGCGCAGTAGGCGACCTGCTGCTCGCGGGCGATGATGCCGGCGATGGAGCCGATGTTGACAATGCGCCCGCCATGGCGCGGCATCATGCGGCGGATGGCGGCCTGCGAGCAGAGAAAGACGCCCTTGGCGTCGACGGCGAAGCAGATGTCCCACTGCTCCTCGGCGAGGTCGGGGGTCGGGCCGTAGGTGAGGGCGCCGGCGTTGTTCACCAGCAGCCACAGGGGCCCCAGGTCCGCCTCCACCTGTGCGACCATGGCCTCCACCTCGGCCTTGCGGCTCACATCGGCACGGATGGCCAGGGCCTGGAGGCCCTCTGCGCGCAAAGCGGCCGCTGCCTGCTCGACCTTTTGCGAGCGGGCGTTCATGGCTACGAGCATGCCCTTTTGGGCCAGCACCCGCGCGATCTCCAGGCCGATACCCTGCCCGGCCCCTGTCACCAATGCCACCTTGCCTTGCAGGCTCATCCTCTATCTCCTACCATGCCGTCATGCCGCCGTCGGCCATGTAGAAGCCGCCGGTGCAGAAGGCGGACTCGTCAGAGGCCAGGAAAACCGCCAGTCCCACCACATCTTCTGGCTGGCCGATGCGTCCCATGGGAATGGCGGCTGCCAGCCGCTCGCGGCTGTGCTCATCGGCGAGCGCGGCGGCGATCATTGGCGTCTCCGTGGTGGCCGGGAAGAGTGCATTGACGCGAATGTGGCCTCGGGCGTAGTCGACGGCCATCACCCGGGTCAGGCCGATCACGCCGCCCTTGCTGGCACTGTACGCCGTATAGGTAGGTGCACAGCCCAGAAAGCCCGTGGGGGATCCAACCAAGATGATGGAGCCGCCACCCCGTTCTAGCATCTGCGGGATCACCGCCTTGCAGCAAAGCCAGGCGCCCTTCATGTTCACGGCGATGGTGCGGTCCCAGACATCCTCGTCCAGCTCGTGGGCCGGCTTGTCCCCTAGCATGAACTGCACGCCGGCGTTGTTGTAGAGCACATCTACGCCGCCGAAATGGCGCACGGCCTGCGCCACCAAGCTCTCAATCTGGTCAAATTGGGAGATGTCCACGTGGCCGACGAAGGCATCGCCGCCTGCAGCGCGGATCCGGTCCACCGTCGCCGCCGCCAGCGCCCGGTCGAGGTCGACGGCGACTACCCGGGCCCCCTCACGGGCAAAGCCGACAGCCACGGCGCCGCCCATGCCGGCGCCGGCACCGGTAACGATAGCAACCTTATCCTTGAGACGCATGATGTCACTCCGGATTTTGCTGGCACCCCAGGGCCTACGCGGCCAGATCGCGCAGCCACGAGCCACCCGCCTCGAAGCCGCCATCGACGATGATATTCTGGCCGGTGATGTAGGATGAGGCAGCGGAGGCCAACAGCAGCGTGATGCCGACGAGCTCTGATGGGTCTCCGGGCCGGCGGGCGGGGATGCGCTGCCGGAACCAGCGGGCCTTCTCGGGGTCGTCCCACAGGGGCTGCGACAGGGGCGTCAACATGAAGCCGGGCGAGATGCAGTTGACCTGCACGTTGTCCGGGGCCCACTCCACGGCCATAACCTTGGTGAGCTGCGCCATGCCGCCCTTGGTGGCGCCGTAGACCGAGACATGGTCGAGGGCGTAGGTGATGTTGATGGAGCCGATGTGGATGATCTTGCCACCGCCCTGCGCCTGCATGATGGCGTGGGCGGCCTGGCTGAGGAAGTAGACGCTGCGCAGGTTGACTGCGGTGATGGCCTCCCAGTCCTCCTCGGTGACCTCGGCAATGGGCTTGCGGCGGTTGATGGCCGCGCTATTGACCAGGATATCGAGCCGGCCGGTGGTGGCGTGCAGGGCGGTCGCGAGCTCCCGGCAGGCGGGTACCTCGGCCAGGTCGGCGATGAGGGGCACGGCGTGTTGGCCTGCGGCCTTCACGAGGGCGCAGGTCTGCTGCACCCGCCGGTGGTCCCGGCCGTGCACGCCGACAGTGGCCCCGGCCTGGGCCAGGGCGACGGCCAGAACCTGGCCGATGCCGCCGGAGGCCCCGGTGATCAGGGCTGCCTTACCATGCAGGGAGAAGAGCGACTCCAGAGCTATGGTCGATGGTTTCATCGGCGGGACTCCACAGGGCGCGTCGGGGCTAGGCCACGCGGTGCAGGGGCTCCTCGCCCCGCAGGGCGCGCAGGAGGTTCTCAATGCACATCTCGCCCTGCTTGCGCTGGGCGTCGACGGTGCGGCCACCCAGATGGGCGGTCAGCACGACGTTGTCGAGCTCAAGCAAGGGGCTACCTTCCGGGGGCTCGGCGGCAAAAGCATCCAGGCCGGCGCCAGCGAGCTGGCCTGAGCGGAGAGCGGCGACCAGGGCCTCCTCGTCCACCAGGACGCCGCGAGCGGTGTTGATCAGCAGGGCCGCCGGCTTCATGGCAGCCAGCTGCGGCGCGGCGATGAGGGGGCGGCCAGTCATCTCGGCGGCGGCATGGAGGGAGACGACGTCGGACGCGGCCAGCAGCGCGTCCAGGGGGACGAACGAGATGCCGTGGGCTGCGGCCCAGGCGACATCGGGATAGGGATCGCAGGCGATGACGCGCATGCCGAAGGCCTGGGCCCGGACAGCCACGGCCTTGCCGATACGCCCGAGGCCGACGATGCCCAGGGTCTTGTCCATCAGCTCCATGCCGTAGAAGGCCCGCCAGCCGCCGTGGCGGACGTCGTTATGGCTTCTGACCACGCCGCGGGCCAGGGCCAGCAGGAGGGCCAGGGCCAGGTCGGCCACGGAGTCGTGGTTGGTGCCGGGCGTGGCGCTGACGACGATGCCGTGGGCGCGGGCGGCAGCCAGGTCGATGGTCTCGAGGCCGACGCCGTGCTTGGCGATGGTCTTCAGGCCGGGGGCGGCGGCGATCACCTCGGCGGTGAGCTCGTCGGTGCCGGTGATGATGGCGTCCATGCCAGGGAGGGCCTGCAGGAGCTCCGCGGCACGATAGGCGCGGCCCACGCCGTTAGGGACGACCTCGCAGCCGGCATTGGCCAGAACAGTGAGGTGCTCGGGGAATCGTTGGCCAAAGGAGCGAGAGCCGATCAGCACCCGCCATGTGGATTGCGTCATCCTGGCGTCCTGTATGCTATCGAATAGCTGTGTCCGGTTTCCACGGATTCGTAGGCGCCGAAGACCAGCTCGAGGGTCTTCAGATTATCGGCTCCGCTGGTCTCCGGCTCCCGGCCGGTGCGCAGGCATTCCACCCAGTGGCGCTGGATGTGCAGGGCGCTGTCCTGCATGATGTGCCAGGGCCGGCTGGTCCAGGGATGCTCTGGCTGAGGCAAGGCGCGAGTCTCGACAACCCCGGGGCGGATGATGCGCAGGCGGTAATCCTCGTCCAGCTTGAGGACGCCGTCCGGCCCTTCCAGCGTGATCAACGTCTGCGGAAAGAGCTCATGGTCGGTGGGCGTGGCGAAGCTCAGGTCGACGATGCACGTGGCTTCGGGCAACGCCAGCATGATGGTGGCCACGTCTTCCCCCTTGATGGTGGGATTCATGCGGCCTGCCGTGGCGAAGAGGCGCACGGGATCGCCCAAGAGAAAGCGGGCAACGTCCAGCATGTGGGTGCCGGTCTCGACGATGACGAAGTGAGGGGTCTCCCGCAGCCAGGCCTGGCCGGCGAAGGGGTCGAAGTCGGAGCGAAAGCTGATGCGGCCGAAGAAGGGGCGGCCGATAGTGTTTTCGTCGAGCAGGCGCTTGAGCGCCCGGATGGGGGATTGCCAGCGCCAGTTCTCGTGGACCATGAACTGAATGCCGGCCTGCCGGCAGCTCTCCACCATAGCCTGAGCGTCCACCATGGACCAGGCCAGGGGCTTCTGGCAGATCACATCCACGCCGTGGCGCGCGGCCAGCTCCACCAGCGGGCGATGGCTGGGCGGCGTGGTGACGATGTCGACGAAATCCAGGGACTCCGCGGCCAGCATGGCGGCGGCATCGGCATAGGCCCGGCTGGTGCCAAAGTTGGCAGCGGCCTCCCGGGCCCGGACCTCATCCGCGTCGCAGACGGCGACCAGCTCCACGCCCTCGATCATGGCCCAGGCGTTCAGTTGCACTTGGGCCCAGAAGCCGCAGCCGATCACGGCGAAGCGGAAGGGCGTGGGGGTGGTCATGGGGCCTGCTCCTCGGCCAGGCGGCGCATAGCGGCCACCTCGGCGGCCATGTCCGGCACCTTGTAGATGCCGCCACCAAAGGCGATGGTCGTGGCGCCGGCCTGCACCAGGCTGGGGATGTGTTGGCGCTTCACGCTGCCGGCGACCTGGAGGTCCACGCTTGCAGTGGCGGCCGCGGCCATGGCCTGCACGGTACGCAGGCGAGGCAGCACCAGGGGATTGAACGTGGCGCCCCGGCTGCCCTCGCCGGTGACGCGGGAGAGCAGGAGGACAGCGTCTAGCAGGGTAACCGCAGGCTCCAGCACGGCCAGGGAGGTGCCGAGGGTGAAGGCCAGCCCGACCCGCACGCCAAGCTCACGCACGTAGAAGATGTCCTCGTAGAGCATGGAGGAGCTCTCGACGTGGAAGAGGATCAGGTCGGCGCCGGCCGCGGCCAGCTGGGGCACGACGTGGCGGAGATTGGTCACGCCCAGGTGGACCTCGAAGGGCAGCCTGGTCAGCGGCCGCAGGGCGGCGATGGTATGGGGAGAGAAGCCCAGGTCGCCGACGAAGTGGCCGTCGAAGACATCGTGATGGATGAAATCGAGGCCGGCGGCCTCCAGGCGGGCGACCTCATCGGCCAGCCGCCCGTGATCACCATTGAAGAGGGCGGCGCCGAGGCGCAGCTTCCCAGCCGGGGGGCGGGGTGCTGCTGCGGGGACCTCTGGGGAGGCCATGTCTAGCCCTCCGGCTCGATGGCGATCGCGCGCACCGGGCAGGCGTCCAGGCCGGCCACGGGCCAGGGCAGGGCGATCAAGAACACGCGGGGTTGGCGCAGCTCGGTAAGGTTGGCCAGGCACTCGATGATGGGGATGCCGGCGTGCATGGTCAGGCGGTGGTTGGGGTGGTGGCTGACGCCGCGCACCTCGAAGCCGGAGCTGTCGGTGCCCAGGCAGTTGATCTGGCGATCCTCCACCAGCCAGCGCACGGCCTCCTCGGTGATATAGGGCCGGTCGTGGGAGGTGGGGGTGCGGTACTGGGTATGGCGGCCGGTCATGAACAGCACGCGGTCGCCCACCTGCACATCGCCCGCAGCCTGGACCTCGGCCAGGGTGATGGGCTCGTTGACCTGCTTGTGCCGGAAGTCGAGAACGATGGCTGGCCCCATCAACCGGGTGATGGGGAGGCTGGCCGTGTCGCCGCCATCGGACAGGAAGTGCAGGGGTGCTTCCACGTGGGTGCCGACGTGGGACCACAGATACACGGTGGACATGATGTCCCCTTCCGGCCCGCTGCGCTGGCCCTTCTGGGCTACCTCCAGGGTGTACTGCTCCTGGTAGGGATAGAGCACGTGAGTCAGGTCGACGATGCGGCCTTTGGGAATGCCAACGGAGTTATCCATGGTCTTTCTCTGCTCCTGGTTAGACTGCTTTGGCGTGCATGCGCTCAGGCGGATGCCGCGGAGGATTCAGTGGGCCAGGCCTCCGCCGCCTCGAAGCGGATGCCTGGGGCGCCGGTGGTGATGGGGAAGCCGTGGCCGCCGGCAGCGTCGATGGCGGCACAGACGGCGGGCTGCACTTCGGGCATGGCCACGGCGATGATGATGCCGCCGCCCCCGGCGCCGGAGATCTTGGCGCCCAGGGCGCCGGCTCCGATGGCAGCCTCGATCAGGGCCTCGTTTTCGGGCGCGGAGGTGCCGAGCTTATCCTGGATGAGCTGGTGCAGGTTGAAGAGGTGGCCGAGCTCCTCCAGGTTGTGGCGGGCCAGGGCGGCCTCGATCTGGCGCGAGAGCCAGCCCATGTCGCCGAAGAGGTGCATCTTGGCGGGGTGGTCCTCCAGGTATTTGCGCACGATGGTGTTGAGCCTGGCGGTGCTGCGGCCGGGGACGAAGGCCTGGCCCACGACCAGGGGCAGGGGGGCGCCGGCGGGCAGGGGTTCGGCCCCGGCGCGCACGGTGTAGCGGATCAGGCCGCCGAGGGTGATGGTGCTGCTGTCGAGGCTGGAGGCGATGCCGCCATGGGCGATGGTGTCGCCCTGCCAGGCGGCGAAGATCACCTCGTCAGGGGTGGGGTGGTGGCCGGCCAGGTGGAAGGCGGCCAGGGCCATACTGGTGGAGGCGGCGGCCCCGGAACCGAGGCCGGAGCTGATGGGCACATCGGAGCGCCATTCGACGTCCAGGCCAGGGCCACCAACCTGATCCTCCACGTAGGACAGCACGTAGCGGGCAGGCGCGAAGAAATCCCTGGCCACCTCCCGGATCTCATCCAGACTCTGGGCCGCGCGCAGGCGGTCTACTGCGGCCTTGAAGGCGAAGAGGCTCTGGCGAGTGCACGTCTCGAAGCGCTCGCCGGAGCGAAGCGTATAGCCCTGATCGGAGCGGGTGCTCACGCGGCACAGGGTGCGCAGGTCGACGGCGGTGCACAGGGCCGGCTGCTGGCGGTTGACGCCGTGGTCGCCGCAGAGGATGATCTTGGCGGGCGCGGAGGTGATGAGGGTGGTCATGGGGTAATCAGTCTACGTCACGGGGCTCAATGACCTTGGAAACACCATCGAGTATCTGTCGAACCCTACGGCGAGATAGGGTCCCGATCCACTCCTGAAGATCCGTTTTGTCTACAGTAACAATCTGCGATACGTTCACAACACTCTGTACGGGCAAGTTGGCTTCGCCCGTGTCAAGCAGGACGTTGCCGGGGGCCCTGGCCCGTTGGAGGTTCGAGGTGAGCGAACAGACAACCACCGTGCTAATACGACTCCGATTGAAGACGTTGTTCTGTATCACCACATGGGGGTGCCTGTAACCAGGCTCGGAGCCTTTGGCCTCGCCCAGATCGATCCAGTATACGTCCCCCTGATTAATCACCATTCCCCCTCCACCAATCGTCTATGGCGCCGTAGCACAGCCTCGCGATATGCCTCTTCGCTCTGGTCTAGACCATCGGCGTACACATCGTCGAGGGTCTCCAGCATGGCGCGGTTCTGATGGCGGTCCAGGAACTCCTGCACAGCCAGCACAAATACCTGGCTGCGCGGCATTTGCAATTCCTCAGCCAGTTCATTGACCCGGTCGAACAGGTCTTTCTCGATCGAGATAGCCGTCTTTATTGTCGCCATCGGTTATACCTCCAGTCTAACTAGTAGTATACCAAGTCTGGAGGTGCATTGTCAATACCGGCCAATCGTGGTGACTGCATGTCGAAGGGCTACAAAATCTGATCGACACGCGCCACGGCATACGGTAGAAGATCCAGGTCTAGCCGGCCATCGGAGGATGCATGTTGGACACCCGGGTTGCGCCGGAAGGCCTCCGGCGCGGCCGTAGCGGAGGCGGCTGTGGTCTCATCCAGATGGCGCACGAGGACCGGACCGGGAAGGCCCTGCACGCGGATACGCTGCAGATGGGGGCTGAGATTGGCCAAGAGGACGCGGGTGCGGCCGGCATGGCGCAGGGCGAGGCCGTCCACCAGCAGGCGGTTGCTGGACTGCGAGGGTAGGACCTCGGCGCCGGCGAACTCGCCGAGGTCGGCCAGGACGTGATAGAGCGGGAACACGGTGCCAGGTTGCGATGGGAACTGGTCGGGCAGGGGCGAGCCAGATGCAGTCTCCATGACGCCGCGCCAGCCGGTGGTCTCGTAGCAGGTGACGCTGGCAGCGCCGCTCTCGGCCAGGTATTTGATGCTGCCGAGGGTCCAGCCGGCACCGAACAGGGACATCTGGCGCACGTCCACCTGGGACGGCAGCTGGCCGGGCACGGGCTCAGGCTCAGGACCGGTGGCGTTGGGATTGAAGCGCATCTTGAGGGTGACTGGCGTGACTGCCAGCGGCAGGTCGCCGCAGAACTGGCG
>JAULUH010000581.1:0-8278 GCA_032111745.1 Anaerolineae bacterium
GGGCCTGGGCCAGCACGCCGACGATCAATGCAATCCCGGTGCTGTTGATGTAGTCGACGTCGCCAAAGTTGAGCAGCACGCGCGCTGGCTGCTGGCCGGCAGCCGCGCCAAAGGCCGCGGCCAGGGCGGCGTCTGCCAGGCCGTCGATCTCGCCGTGCAGATCGATGATCGCCGCGCCGTCGTCAGTGCGCACAGCGGCGGTGAAGGGACGAAACTGGGTCATGGTCAACTCCTTAGGCAACCGCGTCGTTCTCGGGCGTGAGCCGCATCACGAGATCGACGATGTGATGCCGGTCGTCACTGCTGATAGTCATTTCGTCCACCATGGCCTCGATCAGGAACAGGCCCCATCCGCGCGGGGACTGCAGCCCGGCCAGTTTGGCCTCCAGGTCGGGGGTCTCGGCCTGGTGCCGGAACTGCCCACCCCCCTGGTCTACAATGCGCACCCGCACCGCCTCCGGCGAACGGAGCACCTCGATGCGCACCGGCACGTCGGGCCGGTACTGGTTGCCGTGCTCCATGGCGTTCATGGTGGCCTCGGCCACAGCCGTCTTGAGGCGCTCGATGCCAGCCGGGGCCAGGGCCGTGCCACTAGCCACCACGGCAGCGACCATCTCCGTGGCCTGCCGCTCGCGGCCTGGCTCGCTGGGAATGCTGAATTCGGCCAGGTTCTGCCAGACCTCGGGCGCACCCGCCAGGATGCCATCCTCCGCCGGTGCCACCTGCGCCGGCTCCGGCAGGGTGTCGCAGTGAAGGGTCACCAGGGTCACGTCGTCCTCTTGCTCCCAGCCGGGCCCGGTGAAGCCGTCCAGTTCACCCAGGGTGCAGGCAATCAGGTCGGGGTCGCCGGTGCAGCGGTCCAGCAGCGCCTGCAAGCGGGGAAAGCCAAACATCTCGCCCTGGGGATCGTGCGCCTCGGCCAGGCCATCGCTGTAGAAGAGCACCGTGTCACCCGGCGCCAGGGTGATCTGCTTCTCCTCATAGGTCATGCCCGGCATCAGGCCCAACGGCATGCCCGTGGCGCGTAGCTCGGTCACACCGCCGGCACCCCGTTGGTAGGGCAGGTCGTGGCCCGCGTTGGCAAAGACCAGTTCGCCGTTGGCCGGGTTGAGCAGCGCGATCATGCAGGTTACGAACATCCTGGGCGGGATGTCCTCGTGCAGCTGCTCGTTGACCCGCTCCAGCACCAGGCCCGGGGAGACCAGGCGCTCCGCCGCCGCCCGCAGCAGGGTGCGGGTCGTAGCCATCACCAACGCGGCCGGCACCCCCTTGTCGGTGACGTCGCCGATCACGATGCCCACCCGGCCGTCGTCGAAGTAGAGGAAATCGTAGAAGTCGCCGCCGACCTCGCGGGCCGGCTGATAGTGCGCAGCCACCTGCCACCCGACGATGTCCGGCAGGCTCTTGGGCAGCAACGTCTGTTGGATCAGCCGGGCCACCCGCAGCTCCTGCTCGATGCGCTCCCGCTCCCGGGCCTCCTGGCGCTGCTGTTGCACCAGCTGGGCCACTCGTACTGCCGGCGCGGCTTGCACGGCCAGGTCGGTCAGCAGCTTGCGGTCGTCGCTGCTATACTCCTGGTCACTGCGCCTGCCGCCGAGATTGATCATGCCGATCAACTCTCCCTGGCCCACCAGCGGCACCAGCACCACGACGCCGGCCTGCCGCAGCTGTTCCAGCGCGGGCGAGTCCAGCGTCAACCGGCTGATGTCCACCGCACCGGCTGCGGTCTGCAGGTAGGCCAGCAGCGGATCCGTCGGCCCGATGTCCAGGGCGATGTCCAATGGCACTAGCTCTGCGGCCTCGACGCTCGGAGCCGCTTGCTCCGGCGTTGCCGCCGGCTCCGCCGTTTGCCTGCGTATGCGAGAGAGTATTCCGGTCATATTCATAGCTCGATTATACCCACTTATCGTCGGGAATCCGTTACGAAACTCGTTACGATCACTGGTGTCGACACAACCACCGGCAGCGATGACTACCTTGCCCCGCCGCAGGGCTTCTCAGCAGTCGCTCCAGTTCACTTCCAACGCCCAAGGGCGTTCGCCTGGGGCCCAGGGCTTCTCAAAAGTCGCAAACACGGCACGCCTGTCACCCTGAGCGGGTCTTGCACGCAACTTGCACACCGCCGAATCACCAGCGAAGGGTCTCGGCATACGACGGGGGATGCTTCGGCGGACCTCAGCATGACACTCACAAGGACTTTTGAGAAGCCCTGCCTGGGGCCTGATCCACTGTGGTTTTCAGCCACACACTCATCGTCTCCGGCTGCATCGTCTCCTGCACCACCCGCACTAGCTCGGACGTGAGCGCGTCCAAATCGGTCTCATCACGCACACTGAGCGCGAACTGCGCCAGCACCCGCTGCGCATCGTATTTCCTGCGGAAGAAACGCCGGTCGATCCATCCCTGGACGCGCCGGCGCAGTGGCGCAAATAGGGCCGCAATGAGTAAGGTTGACACCACAATAGCGAGCGCCGACTGCTGGCCGGTCACCGAGGAAAACAGGTTGGTCAGCAGGGTCACGCTACCGAAGTAGACCAGCGCCAGAACGGCCGTCAGCGCGGCGTAGAGCACCGTGCGCCGGATGATGACGTCGATGCCGTAGAGCCGGTACTTGAACACAGCCAGCCCAATGACTGCGGGGAGCCCCCAGAACACCAGCAGCAGCACCAGCAGGTAGATCCACGATGCAAAGATCCCCTCGTCGACCATGTCGCCAAAAAGCTCGATTGCCAGTAGTGTGGTGATGGCCACGGCCAGGAAGTAGAATAGCCATTTCAGCTGCAGGCGCATGTCACCTTGTGCACGCAGTAATCGCACGATCAGCGAAACGATTCCGGCGAGGGCCGCTCCGATAATGGCTAGCAGTGTAATGTTTTCGAGTAGAGGGCCAAGGGACTCCGGCAGCCAACCAACGGGATTGTCGATTTCGAAATTGCTGTCGGTGCTGCTGTAGATTAACGGTCCCTGTACGAGAGCGGTCAAAAGTACGCTGATAAGAGCAACGCCCGTAGTCAATCGCGCCAGTCGCTGCCAGACAGACGAGAAGAACCGCCCGTCCGGAAACAGGAAGGGCAGGAGGCTAAACATCAAGACCACTGTGATGGGGAATGCCAGATAGCTCAACCAGGCCATCCACGCAGTTCCTGGTGTAGCCACCACTCCGGCAATGCCACAGTCGGCAAAGTAGGCCGAGAAGTAGCCGAGCAGGAAAGTGAAGCCAATGACGCTGCACAGCCAGCCAATGCGGTTGCCTGGCCGGTAGAAAACAATCAAAGCGCCCAGCAATGCAAAACCAAGCGCCGAACCCACGGTCAAAATCGTCTCGTACAACGAGAAGCCCCCGGCAGAATTGGAGCAGCCAGCCACGTGCAGCACGAGCACACCGGCCAGGCTGAGCAAGGTAGCAACCAACAGGGCCAGCGCCAGGAAACGGGAGATGCGGAGTGCGGACATCGCCTTCATCCGGTCCTTTGCCGAGGAGCCCACACGACCAGCGTACGGTTGATGAGGCCTTTCATGCGTCCGTCACCTCTGACTGAAACCTGAGCCACACGCTGACCCGCTCCGGCTGCATGGTGTCGTCCACGACCCGCACCAGTTCCGCCGTCAGCGCGTCGAGATCCGTCTCATCCCGGGCAGCCAACGCAAATCGCGCCAGCACCTGCTGCGCATCGTACTTCCGGCGAAAGAAGCGCCGGTCGATAGTATCCTGCACGCGCCGGCGAAGGGGCGCAAAGAGGGCCGCAATCACTAGGGTTGACACCACAATGGCCAGCGCGGGCTGCTGCCCCGCAAACGACGAGAACAGGCCGGTCAGCAGGGTCACGCTGCCAAAGTAGACCAATGCCAGGATTGCCGTCAGGACGGCATAGAGTACCGTCCGCCGGATAACGATGTCGATGTCGTACAGCCGATACTTGAACACCGCCAATCCCACTGCGACCGGCATGCCCAACCAGAAAAACAACAGCTCGATCAGGTAGAACCAGCCATCGAAAATGGCCGGATAGAAACCACTCCCCACGACTTCCACGGCCAGGAAGAGAACTCCTGATGTGGCCAGTAGAGTGGTCAGCCACTTCATCTGCTGGCGCGTCTCGCCAGAGGAGCGGCGCCAGCGTAGCAACAATGAGACGATCCCACCCAAGAAGAGCACCATGATCAGGCGGTCGGGGCCCTGTCGGACGACGGAGTCCAGCCACGGAGTGCTGGGCAGGTCCAGGCTGGCCGGGTTTTCGATCCAGGATCTTCCGAACGAGTCCACCCTCAGGAGGCCTGGCCAGAGCGCCCTCAACGCGTTCAACGCCAGCACAAGCGAGACGCCAGACAGGCCGGCCCGCCGCCAGCGCGCCGACAGGAAGTGGCCATCGGGGAACAACCAGGGCATCATCGCTAGCGCCAAAAAGGCGATCATATCGCCGAACCTGGCCATCCAGATCGCGTAGTCGCCGCCAGGCAACGACACCCTTCCCGACAGGCTGCATTGGCCGTAGCCATCGACAAGAAGCGCCCACATCAGGGCAACACCGTAGAGACTGGCCAGCCAGCCAAAGCGATTCTCGGGCCGATAGGTGTTGATCAGCGCGCCCAGCAGGCTAAAGGCCAGCGCATTCAGGGGCAGCATCAAGAGGCCATAGGCCAGCGCCGGCTCCGGGCGAGAAGGATCGATCAGGCTCCTGCATCCCATTCCCTGCAGCACCAGCGCGCCGGCAAATGCCAGCGTCGCCAGGCCTAGCATGAGCCAGGAGATTGATCTGGCCAGATAGTGTGCTTGACCTCGAGCGTCAGTCGTCATGAGTCCATTCTACTTGCCAATCGTCCAGGAATCGTTACGGCAGGCGCTGGTGGTACCATCGCGGCAAGAGAGTAAGCCTGGCATCCCTAAGCACGGCCCTGGCAAGCATTTGCGGTGAGCGCTCAATGACTTTACAATGCAGCTATGGACTCCGCAGAAAGACAACGCACCATAGCCATGGTCTACCGCACAGTAAGCCTGCAAGATCAGCCGACCGATTTCGCCTACTGGCAGAGCCAACCTCCTGCAGCCCGGCTGGCGGCCCTGGAGGCCATTCGACTGGAATACTACGGTTGGCGCCATGATACTCAGCCCAGACTTCAAAGAATTTGTACAATCGTTAAACGATAGCTCAGAAAACCTCAAGAAGAACAAGCAGGCTGCGGGGCGTTATCAGGACCTGACCGACCTGGAGAATCTTCGCTAGATCGACATGAACCGCCGGTAGAACGTCGCGTGGCGAAGCACCAGGCACGGTCAGGCTCTCGCCCCAGGACGCCGGCTGAACTCTGCTGCGTACCGCTCGATCACTTCGATCGCGCGAGCGACACCATCTTCAGCGCGGATCTTCTCGCCCAACGCGGCCGCACGGCCGCGCAGCGCGGAATCCGTCAGCACACCATGAATCGCTTCGGCCAACTTCTCAGCCGTGAGTTGTCTGATGCCGGGGAGACGCAGCCCGACGCCCAGCGCCGCCACGCGCTCGGCCCAGGCCGGCTGGTCGTTGGGCGCAAAGGGCGTGATGATGGTGGGCACGCCAGCTCGCAGGCCCGCACCCGTGGTGCCGGCGCCGCCGTGATGCACCACCGCGGCCATGCGCGGGAACAGCCAAGTATGCGGCACGCTGTCGACGAAATGCACCGTCTCCGGCGCGTTCTGCCGGGTGATGCCGCCCCAGCCCGTCGACAGCACGCCACGCTGGCCGCTCTGCGTCAGAGCGGCCAGCGCCATCCGCGTCTGGCGCTCCGCATCCCCCCCGAGGTTCATGCTGCCAAAGCCCACGTAGACCGGTGGCGGGCCGCTGTCCAGAAAGCGCAGCAGGTCGGGGTCGGGCGACCAATCCGGCGGCTCCTCCAGGAACCAGTAGCCCGCCACGTGCTGATCGGCGTCCCAATCGGCGGGCTTGGGGATGACGTGGGCGCTGTACCCGTAGAGCCAGGGCGCGCCCACGCTGCGGCCATAGGCCAGCGCCTCCCCATACGAGCGCCACGGCCGTAGGCCCAACTTCTGGCGCAGATGCTTGGTCATCGGCCCGGCCACGCTGCTCCACAGCATGCGCTGCGTCAGCTTGTGGGTGAGGAGGTTCGCGCCCCCACCCAGCGAAAAGCGCATCTGGCCCAGGAAGAACGAGGGAAAGGCGCGCGTGGGCGCAAAGGGCACCGGAGAGGCGAAGACCGCCGGAATGCCCCGCGTGGCGACCGCCTCCAACGCGCCGCTGCCCGTCGGGCTTTGGATCACCAGGTCGGCGCCCTGGATCGCCTCCCAAGTCGCGTCTTGCGCCTCGGGGCTTTGGCTCATGGCGTCACGCAGCAGGCGAAGCTGGCGCACCAGGTTGCGGCTCTTGACGATGGCCTGCGCCTCCGGCGTCTGCAGCACCGCCTGCATGTTGAAGCGCGTCGGATACGTGGCCACGCCGTACGCTTCGATCCAGCCCGTGAAGCTGTCCGACGTCGCCAGGGTGACGCGATGCCCGGCGCCTTGCAGGCCAACCGCCAGCGCCAAATAGGGTTGCACGTCGCCTCGCACGCCGAAGGTTGAGATGAGGATGTTCACAGTTGTGACGTTCCTTGCGCCCTCGCTTCGCAGCGAGCGAAGCGCGCTGGTCGGTTACCAGCGAAACCCGAGCAGGTTCCAATAATCCAGCCACGGGACGAAGGCCAGCGCGGCCAGCGTGACCAACCCATACAGCACCAGCCCGCGGCCTGCCAGCGTGCGGAGCCGCCAGTTCAGCAGGCCTAACACCGCCAGCACGACGGCCAAAGCACTGGTCAGCAGGGGGACGGCAGCCACCGCCGCCAGCCAGGCCGGCATGCCGAAGGCCAGGTTTAGATCGGCCACGCCCAGCACCACCAGCAGAATGGCGAGAACGGCGCAGTTCAGCGCCGCCGTCAGGGTGAGCAGCCACACCGACCACTGGCCCAACCGCGAGGCTGGAGGGCGGCGGATGCTGGCGATCAGCCCCGCCACCGCTCCCAGGAAGAACACCGCCATGAACGCGACCACCATGAGCTGGTGCGCCCGGCTGGTGTCATACCAGGCCACCTTCTCGGCCACATAGGCGCCCGCGGCGAATCCCGCCGGCTGGCCTTGCGCATTCCGCCGGAACACATACTGGACTCTGCCATCGCTGGTGCGATAGTGCAGTGGCGCTACCTCCACCAGCTCGTGCGCCGTGCTGGGGTCGGGCGAGAATCGGACCTCGAGCCGCCCATCGTCCAGTGCCAAGACCCGCGGGAAATCCGGCCACATCAGCCGCAGCCCCTTGACGACGGTGTGGTGCGAATAGCCGAGCGGCCGGTAGACCCCGGCTAGCTCGCGTGCTCGCTCCTCTGCGCCCGGGGCTGGCGCCGGTAGTTGCACCTCGTAGGGAAAAGCGCGCTCGAGAAACTCCTCAGTCACCGCGTTGGCCAGGCCCATGCCGTCGTCCAGGTTGTAGGCCAGGAAGAAGCCGAGCTCGTGCTCTGGCACCAGCACGATCCGGCTCAGTGCGCCCACGGCCGCGCCGTCCTTCCACAGCGCGCGCGCGGCCGGCCACGCCATGTCGTTCCAGCCATAGGCCATGCCAGGGGTTCCGTCCTTGTAAGTGAACTGGGTATCCAACAGCGCCTGTAGCGACTCCGGTCGCAGAATCGGGCTGCCATCGCCCAGCATCGCCTGGATGAACCGTGCCATGTCGGGTGCGGTAGCTGTCATGGCGCGCGACGGCGGGTCCTGGTACAGGGGCAGCGGTACCGGCTGGTGCGCTTCGCCGTCGAACTCGTAGCCGGTGACCAGCCCATCGCCGACGGGCGGCGGCTGCCCGAAGCTGCTGCGGAGCATGCCCAAAGGCCGGAAGATGGCCTGCTCGACGTACCCGGCAAAGGGCGCGCCGCTCACATCCTCCACCACCTGGCCGGCGATGTCGAATGCAGCATTGCTATACAGGGTGTGCTGGTCGGGCGGAAAGATGCGCGCCGGCGGGTTGCCGGCCAGGAACTGCGCGTTGCCTGCCAGGTCCGGCGGCCCGGTGGCCTCGGTGCCGATGTCGTCCAGGTCCCAATCCAGGCCGGCGCTGTGAGTCAACAGCTGGTGGGTGGTGATTGGCTGTCCGAACGCCTCTGGTAGGTCGACGCTGCGTAGGTAAGCCTCGACATCGGTGCCCAGGTCGAGCTGCCCTCGCTCGGCCAGCTGCATGGCCGCCACGGCCGTCACCGGCTTCGACAGTGACATCACCCGCCACAGGCTGCCCTCGACGTCCACCGGCGTCTGCTCGGCCATGTCGGC
>JAULUH010000582.1:0-6079 GCA_032111745.1 Anaerolineae bacterium
CGTGAAAGCCCTCATCACCTCGTAGGGCGCGGGCCTCCGTCCTTTACAGGATGATATCCCGTTCCGGGATGATATGCC
This sequence comes from Anaerolineae bacterium, assembly GCA_032111745.1. Classification (GTDB taxonomy): domain Bacteria; phylum Chloroflexota; class Anaerolineae; order JAAEKA01; family JAAEKA01; genus JAULUH01. Next base: position 79 of record JAULUH010000582.1, read on the forward strand.
CGCCCAGTCCTGGCACCCGCGTGGAATGTCCTTTGCCCCGTACCTCGGCACCCACCCTTGGCTGCGTGAAAGCCCTCATCACCTCGTAGGGCGCGGGCCTCCGTCCTTTACAGGATGATATCCCGTTCCGGGATGATATGCCCGCCCAGTCCGGCCACCCGCGTGATCTCTCCCTTGCCCCGTGCCCCACCACCCGCCCCTTAGCTACGCCAAGACCCCCATTCCTTCCACCTCGCCACCCACTCAGAATCCATCTTGACCAATCGGTTCTTCTTGAGGTTCTCTCGCATCACCCACCGCACGTCCGGATCCTCGCTGGCCAGCCACCGCTCCATAATCGCCTTGCCCTGCCCGGGCAACGCCACCACGGCCACGCTCCAGCCGTAGCCCAGGGCCTGGCGCAACACGCGATACTCGTCGCTCCGCCGGTCTGAGGCATCCACCATGGTCTCGGTAATCGCGTCGAGCACCTCCAGCACATCCAACGCCTGCCGCTCCTCCTTCAACAGCCGCGGCTCGCACAGCGCAGCCACCGCTGCCCGCTGCTCGAGCCGGCTCCCCCGGCCCCACTCCGCCATCGCTGCCAACAGCTCGTCCATCGCCCTGTCGCCCCAGCGCTGCAGCGCCATCGCCACCGCCTCCCGCACCCGCCAGCGCGGATCCGTCGCGCAGCGGCGCAGGGTCGGCAGCACATCTCCGCGGCCCCCGGCCAGCAGCCGGCCCAGCCCCACCAGCCCTCCCATCACCAGCACCACCTGCGGCGACTCCACCGGTGCCTGCGCCGGGTCCAATGCTATCCAGCGCTGGAACTGCTCCTCCGTGCCCTCCTCAGCCACCGCCTGCACCAGCTCCAGGTTGCCCCGCGGCCCGGGCAGCCCCGACTCGGCCAGGATAAACGGCTCCCAGTCGCCCAGGGCCCGCAGTGTGGCCCGGTAGCTCTCTTGCTTGCTCATAGCCGCGCGATCAGCTCGCTGCGCTGGAAGGTGCGGGTGCCCAGCGCCAGCAGCACCGCGTCGACGATCCACACCGCCAGGCCCAGCACCACCACCAGCCCCAGGTTGAACGCGATCACGCCCGTGGCCTGCCCGATCATCAGCACCGCCACCGGCAACACCACCAGCGTGCCCATCTGGTAGGCATCCTGGAAACCCTCAGCCCGCACCGACACCAGCACCATGGTCGCCAGGCCCAGCCCCGCCAGCGCCGGTGCCACCCACAGCGCCAGCACGATCCACATGGCATTGGGGAAAAACACCCGCCCCATCACCGGCCAGGCCGCCAGGTTGGCGACGATGGCGTAGGCCACGAAGCTGATCCATGCCACGGCCACCGCAGGCAGCCAGGCCGACAGCATCTTCCCCACCAGCAGCTCGCGGTCGGTGGTCGGCGTGTAGAGCAGGGCCTCCAGCGTCTTGCGCTCCTTCTCCCCCGCGAAGCTGTCCGCGGCGATGACGCTGGACACCATGATCGGCACGATCAGGTACAGCGAGGCCATCATGTAGACCAGGAACAGGATCACCATCTGCTGCTGCGGCGTCAACCCGGCCAGGCCGGCCTGCATGGCGTCAGGCATGGCCGCCAGCCACTGCTCCGTCTCCGCCGCAGTGTCCGGCGACATGGCAAACAGCGTGGGCACCAGCCGCGCGACCAGCGGGATGAGCACGAACAGGATCGCCGGCAGCGCGATGATCGGGATCACCACCCCCTTGTTCTGCAGCACCACCTTGATATCCTTGCGCACGATAGCCCGGATCGCCCGCCAGTTCATGGCCCCTGCTCCTCGCGATTCAGCGCGAAATAGACGTCCTCCAGGGTGGGCTCCTGGGGCACCACCTGGTAGATGCGCACGCCGGCCGCGGCCAGGGCCGCGACCAGCCCGGGGATGTCCTCCCGGGAGGCGCCGCTGACCGCCAGCGTGCTGCCGTTGCGCTGGGCCACCTGGACCCCGCCCGGCAGCCCCGCAATGGCCCGCACCGCCACGTCCACGTTCCCTGGCGCCACCTCCACCTCCACCTCCACCGCCAGGTTGTGCACCAGCTGCCGGGCCAGCTCGTGGGGTGTCCCGACGGCCACCAGCCGGCCCCGCTCCATCACCCCCACCCGGTCGCACAGGCGCTGGGCCTCCACCAGGTTGTGGGTGCACAGGAAGACCGTGCGGCCCTCCTGGCGGGCCATGTGCACGATCATCTCGTGCACCGCCCGCGCCGCCACCGGGTCCAGCCCGGCGGTGGGCTCGTCCAGGAACAGCAGCTGCGGCCGGTGCAAAAGAGCCCGGGCCAGGGCCAGGCGCTGCTTCATGCCCTTGCTGTAGCCGCCCACCTTCTCGTCCGCGCGCTCGGCCAGGCCAAAGGTGGCCAGCAGCTCTTCAACTCGGCCCGCCACATCGTCCCGCGGCACTCCGTAGAGGTCGGCGTAGATCGTGAGGTTGTCGCGGCCGGTCAGCCGCTCATCCAGCGACGGCGACTCCGTGAGCACACCCGTCTGGCTGCGGAGCGCAGGCCCATCGGCCATGGGGTCGAGCCCCATCACCCGCGCCGTGCCCGCGCTGGGCGTGAGCACGCCGTTCAGCAGGCGGATGGTGGTGGTCTTGCCCGCGCCGTTGTGGCCCAGGAAGCCGAACACCTCACCCCGGGCCACCTCCAGGCTCAGGCGGTCCACCGCCACCGTTTCTCCAAACCGCCGCGTCAGGCCGTCGGTGGTGATGATGGTGTCGCTACGTTCAGACACAGCTGTCATGGTTCAGACTCTGGCAGCCCATCGTTCATGCGCTACTCGTTCATATTGTACCACCGATCGATCCGCACGCCCGGATAACCCTTCACGCCAGCGCCGGCCGTGGCTGCGCGGCAGGCACCGCCGCCGTCTCCCATGGCAGCGGCCCCGCCACCTCCCACACCGTGACCTCGGCCTCGATGAAGGCCTCGCCCAACGCCCGGGCCACCGAGATGCGGTGGTGCCCGTCGCGCACGAAGTAGAGGCCGGCCACCTCGATCAGCTGCACCGGGGGCATGGCGACCCCCTGCTTGCGGGCCATGGCGATGCCCAACCAGCGGCTGCGGTTGTGGTGGCCGAGGGGGAAGAAGGCGACGTCGAAGTCCTGGACCCGGTTCTCGCTGCCGCGGATCAGATCGAGGGCCACGGCCTGGCGCCCACTGTAGTGTTCGCCCCGGGGTCGCAGGTCGCGCAGGCTCCATAGCTGCCAGCGCCGCCCTCGCAGCCTGGCCCACGCCCGCTGCCAGAACCCGCGCGTGCTGTGCCCCTGATAGATGTCGTAGGACCAGCGCAGCAGCATGGCTGCAGAGTCGCCCCGGCTTTCGGGCGAGACCATCGCCGATGCGGCGATATAGGGCAGGTGCTGTCCCAGGTCGATCATGGCCGGCTCCTCAATGGCGTGGGTAGGATCGCGCACCGATCCTTCCGCTGCATTGTAGGCCATGCTGGCCCGTGGCACATCCGGCTACTGGCTGATCTATACCTGCGCGCCTGGTCAGTATTTGCCCTGGTCACCTGGTCAGGCTGCCCGGATCACGGTGACGGCGAGCGGCTCGAGGATCCAATCAGCGAGGGTAGTTCTCTGCCAACCCGGCAATCCACTCCTTGGCGAACGCCGCCAGCACGACCGTGAGGGCCGATAACAGCACAGTGCTGGCAGTGCGAAGGATGTCGCCCAGGGGATGCAGGTTCTCCGGTGAATTGCGGATGGTGTCTTGGGTGTCCCGGAGACGTTTCATCTCCTCATACTCTTCCGCGGTCAGTTCTCGCATCTGCGGCAGAAGATCGTCTATCCAGCCCTGCAGAACCGCCATCTCCTCTTCTTTCCTGGACCGCACAATGTGTCCCAATATGGCACGGGGTACCTGACTCCCCACCGCCGTAAGCACTAACTCCATGAGCAGCAGGAACACAACAACGGGAATGACCAGGCTTGAGCCACCGGGCAAGAGAACCAGGAAGAGCAGCATGAGCAGGGTCATGATCATGACGTTGAAAGCCCCCAGCTGATTGTAGCCACGCAGAGATTGCCGCACGGCCACGGTGTCCGCTGGACTCAGGCGGTACAGCGCGCACCGGCACGTGGACAGCTGCTGAATCTCAAAAACCGCCGTGACCAGGCTGCAGGCATTTTGCATGGCCAGGAACAAGAGGAAAACGCCGATGTAGAGCGTCCCGGCAGTCACTTCCGTACCTGAAGCATGGAGCACAGAAAACAAAGGCAGGACCACGCCCAGCGTCAAAGCTGCGGACACAGGCACAAATACCCGATGGCTGTACCACCGGCACTGCCATGCCATCAGCCGGCGCAGACCCGCTTCGTCGGCGATGACCCCCAGCCAGGCGAGGAGGTTGCCAATGGCGAACCGGTACAATGAAAACGCGGCCATCGAAATTCCACCCCAGGCCACGGCCACGATGGTCCAGTTTGGCAGCGGCGCATCTGCCCACTGGCCGGTGATGGCGGTCAGGATCAGCGCAGGCAACAGAATCACAAGGAACTGGAAAATCCCGCCCATCAGGCGACCCGGCCAGCGCTCCGGCTCGATGCCCAGCCGGCGCAGCAGCCCCAACTCGGCGAAGAAAAGAAGTACGTAATTCTCGACGCTCCGGTGGTACTCCAGGTATTGGCTTGCCAGGGTGCGCAGCAACTCGGGATCGGTTCTCTGGGACTCCCCTGCCGATTGGTTCATCTCCTCTCCTCCTATCCGGCTGCAGTCCGTCTCTTCCTGGCGCTTGGTCTTGGGCAGGCATCACTCCGCGGTAAACCAGGTATATGGTGTGCAAGGGCAGCTTCAATGAGGTGCAGTCATGGCCGCCCTTGTGGCCCGGGTCGCAGCCCATCCTTGCAGACCCCTCACAGAACATCTCCCTTGAAAAGCGCCGATGCCGTGCGCGCAGTGGCCATTGTCGGCATACCAGTTTGGCCCAAGAGAAAACCGATTCTCTCTACTCCCAGCCAGCTGTTGGCATCAACCGCTGTCTTCATTCTAACACTAGGTGACAGGAAACACAATGGGTCTAGGAATCCTGGCAGGAAAACCTGCGGTTGCCAGATGGCCCCCTGGTGGTAGTCCAGGGCCAGCGCGATCCAGCGAGGCAACACGGCTGAACTGTCGGTAAGCGTCGGCAGATCGACCTGGCGCTGCAGGAACGGCGACAGCTGCAGGTCGCGCCGGCTCACAGATCGTCTTGCCAATGGTGGATCCGCACCTGCGCTCCTGGCCGGCCCTCGCCCCGGCCACCAACGGGGAGTCAAGGCCCGCCGAAAACCTGCCCGCTCTGCGTTTAACGGTGGTAAGTGGTTCGCGTGATCGCCGTGCCCGGGCGGGATGATGGCCCAGGGCGACGGCAGTCCTTGTCTGCCAGGAGAGACCTCATGCTAATCTCAGAGCGCAGAGCAGTATACTTCAGCCCGGCGAGCGGCAGCGGGCCGCGCGAGATCGTCGAGCGGCTGTTTTTGCCCCGCCCCGTGCGCAACGTCGTCGCCGGGTTGAGCGGCTACAGCGTCTCGTTTCCCGATTCGAGCCAGGGCCGGCCGTTCGGCCGCCTGGTCGTCGAGCTGTTCCACAGCGAGTTCATCGGCAACGAGGTCGCGCTGTCATTCCGGTTCGGGCTGCGCGACTGGTCCGGCACGTGGGATGATACGTACGAAGGGTTGATCGACTACGTGGCGCTGGTGGACCTGGAAGACGATGGCGAGTCCAGCACTGCCATCACCATCCATGAGCTGGAGTACAACCAGGCCATCCAGTTCTTCCGCTCAGACCTGGACCTGGATCCGCCCAACCAGCAGCCCAACAACGCCGTTCCCCTGGTGGCCGGCAAAGCTACAGCCGTCCGGGTGTACGCCGATTTCAACCCTACGGATGGAGTCCAGGAAGGCGACGAGTACGCGGGGGAGCTGGAGGTCGAGTCGGCGCCGGGCAACACCATCCTGACCGAGCTACTCGGCGACCTGTTCCCAAAACGCGACACCAGCGCGATGCCGCTCACTTCCGGCCAGGTG
>JAULUH010000583.1:0-1607 GCA_032111745.1 Anaerolineae bacterium
GACGTCATCGCCACCACCGACTACGGCCTCCCCTACGCCTCCATCGTGCGCCGGGGCCTGCTCTGGGGCGTGCAATTCCACCCCGAAAAAAGCCACCAAACCGGCCTCCAGCTCCTCCGCAACTTCGTATCCCTCGTGTAGAGGCGGCCCTCGGTTCCCGCCCGGCCCTCCGTCCTCGCCTGGCCCTCCCCTTCGCGCCCTTCGCGCTCCGCGCCCTTCGCGGCCCTTCGCGCGTTCGTGCTCCAAACGCCCTACCCCAAACGCCCCCCTCCCCGCCAATTTGCCCCTTGCCCACCTTCCGATTACAATCCCTCCAGTGACTCAAGAACCTTCCCGCCGGCCAACCCTTGGCCAGGTCCTCAAGGCCGGCCTGCGCCAGCCGCCCCAGCGGCCCGATATCGCTCGTTCCGACAACGGATCGGCGGCCAAGCGCCGCCTGCAGGCCTTCCAGGTCGACCTGCTGCAGCAAGACTACGCCGACTTCGCGGCCCAGCCCCGCTACGCCGCCATGGTGGACTTCTTCTTCAACGCCATCTATGCGCCGGCGGATTTCGGCGGGCGCAACGACTCCTTCCGTAAGCTGCACGCATGGCTCAGCGCCGTGGCCGGCGAGGACCCCGTGCGGGTTCTGGCCAACGCCATCGAGCTCTACGAGCTCACCGACAGCCTGGACGAGGAGATGGTGGCGGCCCTGGCCGCGCAGGGCGCAGATGGCCCCCTGACCCGCCAGGCCTGGACCGCCGCCTTCCAACAGGTGGGCCGGCCCATGGACCGCCACCGCCAGGTCGAGCTCCTGGAGGCCCTGGGCGCGTCCCTGGAGAAGGCCGCCCGCGTGCCCTTTGTGGGCGCCCAGCTGAAGGCCGTGCGGCCGGCCGCGGCGCTCATCGGCTGGGGCCACGTGGTGGACTTCCTCGTCGAGGGCCAGCAGGCTCTCGCCCGTGCCGGCTCCGTGGAGCCGCTGCTGGCCGCCATTGCCCAGCGCGAGACCGATCGCATCGAGGGGCTGCTGGGCCCCCACCCGGAGGTTCTGCGTGAAGAGTGACATCGACCGCCTGTTGGCGGAGCGCGGCCTGGACGCCGCCGTGGTGCTCGGCAGCACTGCGAGCAGCCCCACCCTCACCTACCTGGCCTCAGGCGCCGGCCTGGAGGACGCCCTGGTCCTGTTCCGGCCCGGCGAGCGCCCCGTGCTGGTCCACAGTCCCATCGAGCGCGACGACGCCGCCCGCACCGGCATGGACTGCGTACCCAACTCCCGCTGGGACCTGGTCGCCATCGCCCGTGAGGTGCAGGGCGACCGCCTGGCCGTGCGCACCGAGCTGCTGCGCCGCATCCTCGCCGATTACGGCGTCAGCGGCCGCATCGGCTTCTACGGCCACGGCGAGATTGGCCAGGCCCACGCCCTCCTCAAGGCCCTGGCCGCGGCCATGCCTGATAGCGAGATCGCCGTGGAGTTCAGCGGCGACCTGTTCACCGCCGCCCGCCTCACCAAGGACGCCGCGGAGATTGCCGCCCTGGAGGACGTGGCCCACCGCAGCAACGCCGTCGTGGCGGAGCTGGCTGCCATGTTGTCCACCAGCCCCGTGGCCGGGGACCGGCTGCTGGCGCCC
>JAULUH010000584.1:0-11181 GCA_032111745.1 Anaerolineae bacterium
CCGTCTTCCGGCCTGCCTGGTCATAGCCCCGAGGCGCGACTTTTGAGAAGCCCTGGGCCTGGCCTGCAAACCCCTTGTTTTTGCGAGCCAAACGGGCTAGAATAGGATAGGCTGTATTGTAGTCAGGATTCGTCGTAAAGATTGGGGTAGGCTCTCGGCGTGAGCCTTGGAGGATTGGTCCTTGCCGACGATGCCCTGGACTGGCTGGCCGAGAAGGTGGCATAGGCTGTTGCCTGCGACCAGGGGGGTGGTGCAGGTACGCCACTGGCACCAGCTCGACCTTCTGCAGGAGGGAATCATGTCTGGTCCAACGATCCGCCTGTTGATCACCTTCGTCATTCTGTGGGGAATCTGCGGGCTTACCGCCGCGCCGGCCCAGGCCAGCGGCGCCGGGATAGCCGGAACCCTGTCGCCAGCGGGGAGTCCTGCGAACGTCCCTGCAGGGCCAGGCCCGGCGCCTGCCCCGGACAGCCTCGCCCTGATGGCTGCCCTGGCCCCCTGGCAAGACCTTGCACCCCCGATTTCCATCCAGGCCAATGCGGTGACTAGCGGCCTATATTTCAACTGCGCGTTGACCACCTACGGGGGGCTCAAGTGCTGGGGATACAACGTCTACGGCCAGCTGGGCGACGGCACAGAGGAGCGCCGCACCTCACCGGTCGATGTCGTGGAGCTCTCCAGCGGCGTGGCCACCGTCGATGCCGGCAACAGTCATGCGTGTGCCGTGACCACCACCGAAGGCAGGGTTAAGTGCTGGGGGTACAACAGCCAGGGCCAGTTGGGCGACGACACGCTTGAGAACCGCAGCATGCCGGTAAACGTGGTGGGCCTCGCCAGCGGCGTGTCCGCCGTGTCCGCCGGGGGTAGTCATAGCTGCGCGCTCACCACGGTCGGTGGGGTCAAGTGTTGGGGAAACAACAGCGCTGGCCAGCTGGGTGACGGCACGACCACCGATCGCACCACGCCGGTGCAGGTAGGCGGCCTCACCAGTGGCGTGGTCGCTATCGCGGCTGGAGACAATCACACCTGCGCCCTGCTCACGGGCGGCGGGGTTAAGTGCTGGGGGACCAACGGCTCGGGCCAGCTGGGCGACGGCACGAAGACGAACCGGTCCTCGCCAGTCGACGTTTTGGAGCTCTCCGGCGTGGCCGCCATCGTCGCCGGCAACCTGTACACCTGTGCGCTGACCACCGGCGGCGGGGCCAAGTGCTGGGGGGACAACGCCTATGGCAAGCTGGGCGACGACACGACGGTCGACAAGACAACACCGGTCGATGTGATGGGCCTCTCCAGCGACGTGGCCGCCATTGCCCTCTCGACTGGTGGCCATCACACCTGTGCCGTGACCACGAGTGGTGGCGCTAAATGCTGGGGACTCAACAACTACGGCCAGCTGGGCGATGCCTCGACGACCGAACACCACACGCCGGTGGACGTGGCAGGGCTCTCCCGCGGCGTGGTTGCAGCATCTGCCGGTGCCTATCACACCTGTGCCCTGACCGTTGGCGGCGGGGTCAAGTGTTGGGGGCGCAACCAGTACGGCCAGCTGGGCGACGGCACGACGACCTCCCGCTCCACCCATGGGGACGTGCTGGGCCTGGAAGGCAGCGTCTACAACACGATCGAGAAATCAGGGTCGAGTGTGGTCCTCGCCTGGCTGCACATGGTCGCTACCGTTGAACACTACGAGGTCTATCGCAGCGCCACAGCACCCTATTGCGAGCCGGGCGGCCCGGGCTCCGTGAAGCTCTCGCCGGAGCCGCTGGCGCCGCCCGATACGGCCACCGAGGTGACCTTCACAGACACCGGCGCCCTGGCGCTGCCCGGCACCAGCTACTTCTACGCTGTGGTCCCGGTCAGCTACGGCGACGAGTTCTACGCTACCTCTAACCGCACTGGCGCCTGCAGCTATGGCCTGGTCCCCGGCAGTGGTTTGCGCAGTATCCGCTAGCCGCCGATCCACTTCGTGAGGTCGTAGTGGATCGGATGGCTACGATCTTGCCCCTGGCCCTTGTCATCCGATGCCCCGCGGCCGAAGAGATCGTCCCCCCGCACGCTCGGCTCGAAGGGCGGCGCCAGCCACTCCTCCAACGGGTCCACCGGCTGCACGTCGTAGTGGCCATAGGCCAGCAGGGTCGGCGCCTCCGGCCCCGCGCCCAGCCACTCCCCATACACCACGGGCAGGCCGGCCGTTGGCATGATCTCGACGCGTAGCAGCCCGGCCCGGCGCATGGCCGCCGCCAGCCACGCCGCCCCGGCCCGCAGGTCGGGCTCAGCCTCCGGCAACGTGCTGATGCTCGGGATGCGCAGGAAATCCGTAAGCTCAGCCAGGTGGTCCCCTCGGTGCTGGCAAGCGTAGGCCAGGGCATTATCGAGCATAAGTAGCTCCTCCAGGATAGTGAGGTGAGACACAATCGTATCCGGGGCCAGTATAGCACCTGGACTGGCGAAACACAGAAGCCCCACCCAAAGCCCATGCCTTCTCAAACTCCCCCTCCGGCTCCTCCGGTCCATTTTCCCCTTTGCGTCCTCTGCGTCTCTGCGGTTTTCCTCCGGCTCCGGGTCCCTTCCAGTCCTCACCGCCTCATCACCCGGGTCTCCAACGGGTCCCGTGCCTTGCTCCGCAGCGCGTCGTCCGGCGCATACCCAATCGTCAGCAACCCCTGCGGCTGCCACCACTCCGGCAGCTCCAATACCTCCTGCACCAGCGGCACACAGAACACCGGCGCACACATCCAGCACGCCACCAGGCCATAATGGTGCGCCGCCAGCAACAGGTTCTGGCAGGCCAGCGCCACCGATTGCACTCCCATCTGCCACTCCGCCTGCTGCCGCTGCCCATCAGGATACCTGTCCAGGGCCGCCAGGTCGAGGCACGGCACGATCACCACCGGCGCGCCCGTAATCCGCTCCCTCGAAATTGCCGCCCGCCGCGCTGCTACCTCCGCCTCCGCGCCGTCGGCCAATAGATCCGCCTGCCACCGCTCCGCCATGGCCGCCGCCAGCCGGTCACGGCCAGCCTCACTCTCCACCACCACAAAGCGCCAGGGCTGCCGGTTGTGGGCTGACGGCGCCCAGTGCGCCGCCTCCAGCAGCTTCTCCACCACCTCGTCCGCCACCGGCCGGCTGCCATAGCGGCGCACCGACCGCCGCCCGCGCACCAGTTCCCAAAACGCTCGCTCGCGCTCCTCCTCCACCTCGGAGCCCTCCCCGTTCCCTGCCGGTGTCTCCAACGCGGTCACCCGCTAGACCCCCGCCATCTTGCGCGCCTGCACCAGGTCCGGCGTATGATACCGGCCGCGCGGGGTCCGCACATGCAGGGACGCCGCCGCACAGGCGAAGCGCGCCGCCGTGCGCACATCCCAGCCCTGCAAATAGCCGTAGATCACGCCAGCCTTGAACACGTCGCCCGCTCCTGTGGTGTCCACCGCCCGCGACGGAAAGGTTTCCACCTTCCCCGGCCGGCCCCGCCGGTCCACCACCAGTACCGGGTCCTGCCCCTGGGTCACGATGATGTCTCCCGCGCCCGCTTCCTGCAACTCCAGCGTATGGTCGTAGATGTACACCCCCGGGAAATGGCGGTGCAGAAAATCGCGCGAGATGATGTCGATGTCGCTCAGGCCAGCCAGCGCATTGCCCGGCCAGATCGCATCCGCCACCACCACCGGGCGGCCCAGCTGCCGCGCTACCCGCGCTGCCACATCGCGCTCGCCCTTGCCATATACGTCGACGCTCAACAGCCGCGCCCTGACCATTACCTCCTCCACCATCGGTGTCTTGGGCGCATCGTCGAACCAATAACCAAGGATGCTGCGCTCGCCGTCCGGTGTCACCAGGATGCGACAGATCGGCGTACGTACCTCTGGCAACTGTTCGACATAACTCGTGTCGATCCCCGGATGGGCCTCCAGCTCGCTTTTGATGAACTCCCCCCAGTTGTCCTGCCCAATGGCGTTCCCCATGATGGCCACCCGTAGCCCCCAGTCACCCAAGACCTGGGCCACCGTCACCGCCTCGCCGCCCAACACCCGCACCTCGTCAAACACGTGGCTGTCCCGCTTGGGCGTGGGTAAGAATGGCACGTAGATCAGGTTGTCCGCGCTGATGGTGCCGTAACAGAGCACATCGTACTCGTGTTCGCTGTCAGGTGGCGTCATGCCCTTCACCTGCCGCCAGTTGTCTAGCCAATCCCCGCGGCCACGATCTCGCGGTCGATGCTGCGGTCGATCTCCCAGGGATAGACGATGTAGGCATCCGTGACCGCCGCGAAGTAGTTGGGCGCCGTGTCGCGAAACATGCTCTCCCCCGGCTTGTAGTGCAACACCGCCAGCTCGGCCGAGGCCCCCGCCGTCTCGACTCGCGAGCGCACCGTCATGATCGTACGGCCACTGCCCCACACGTCGTCCACCACCAATACCCGGCGGTCCCGCAAGAGCGGCTCCCCCGGAAACTGCAAGAAGGTCGGCCAGGCCAGGCGTTTCTGCACACCGCTGTGGAACTCCACCGCCGCCGTCAGGATGTGCTTGATGTTCAGAGCCTCGGCCAGGATGCCGCCGGGCACGATGCCGCCCCGGGTGATCATCAGCAGGGCATCGTACTCGCTGCGGAACTGCGGAATCAGCTCCGCAATCAGCCGGTCAACATCATCCCAGGACAGGACTTCCGTACGCACAGGCTCTCTCCTTTCTTACCATCGCATCGCCAGGTCACTGCTTGAGAAACGCCGTCGCCGTTGCCGTCAGCTCCGCGCGCTGTGCCTCGCTCAGCTCGCCCAGCGGGGGACGCACCGCCACCAGGGGCAGGTCGGCAAACACGGTCAATAGGAGCTTGGTCGTTGGGCCCATGGGATAGCTCTCCAGCCAGCCGCGTACCACGTCCACCCTGGCCTGCGCCGCCGCCGGGTCCCCACCCTGCAACACTGCCTGCCGTACCTCCTGCAGGAAGTGCGGCACCACGTTGGCGCCCGCCGTGATCGTGCCAGGTACCCCCGCCGCAAAGGCCCGGCTGGCCAGGCTATCGCCCCCGGCAAAGACCCGTAAGAACGGAAACGCCGGCTGCCAGTGCAGGATGCTGTCGAGGTCGCCGCTGGAATCCTTCAGCCCGCCCACACACCCCGGGTGCGACTCCTCCAACCCGGCCACCACGTCGTCCGTGATCGGCACCGCACTCATTCTCGGGAAATGATACAACAATATCTGCTGGCCCGGCTCCACGGCCGCATCGCACAGCCGCCGGTAATAGGCCAGCACCCCCGTCGACGGGACTGCCTTGAAGAAGAACGGCGGCACCACCAGCACCCCATCCGCCCCGGCCGCAAACGCATGCCGGGTCAGCGCCACCGTGTCCGGCAGGCTGGCACAGCCCGTGCCCGGTACCACCGCCATGCCATTCGCGTGCGCCATGACCGTGTCGATCACCGCCTTGCGCTCGTCCACGCTCAGCGATGGCCCTTCCCCGTTGGTGCCCAGCGGCACCACACCATCGCAGCCCCTGGCCTGCAGATAGGCCAGGTGGCGGGGTATCCAGTCGTAAAGTACCGCCCCGGTGCCGGGATCAAAAGGGGTAACGCTCGCCGCAAAGATGCCGGACAGTCTACTCATCGACCACCGCCTTGTTGGACGCGCTGGGCCATGCGGCCGCCCAGCAGCCCGCCCAGCAGTTGCATCAGGAACCCGGCTAGCTCCGTGACCGACACGGTCGCCGTTAACATCGTGAGGACCAGCCCGGTGCCTGCCACCACCAGCCCGACCAGGAAGCCATGCAGGATTGGCTGCCCATCAGAGCGCGTCGCCAGCCGGTAGGCCGCAAACACCGTCGCCAAAGCCACCGCCACCGTCAACGCCGGGACGAAGTCCCGTGATGCCTGGAGGCCGAACAGCCGCCCGAAATAGGCCAGGGCCAGGCCAAAGACCCACACATAAGCCCCGTGAGCGATCACACCGAGCCAGTTGACCTGGCGCCAATCCACCGCACCCATCGCGCCTTCCACACCTCACCAACGCTCCAAACGTCCCGCCATTGTACCATGATGCACAGGATTTGGAAAGCCCCAACGCGCGCGCCTTCTCCCCTCCGCTTCCCCTCTGGCTCCTCCGGCCCTGTTTCCCCTTTGCGTTCTCTGCGTCTCTGCGGTTCCCTTCTACTCTGCGGTTCCCCTCCACTGTCCGTGTCCGGCGGAACCCGGTTGGGTCCCGGGTTCCGCCACCAGGCCGGTCCGGCCACCGGCCCTTGCTCATCCCTACCAGGCGTTGTCGTCCAACTTCTCCGGGTGCAGTTCCCACGTCTCCGGCGAGCGCCACAGCGCCGACAGCAGCAGCTCCTTCTTGTACAACATCTCCTTCGGCAGCCGGTCGTACAGCCGGATGAACAGCTCCTCGTGGGAGAGTATCTCCTGCTTCCAGTCCTCGCGATCCACGTTCATGATGTCGTTGAACTGGTCCCGGCTGAAGTCCAGGCCGGTCCATTCCAGGTCCTCATAGCGCGGCATCCAGCCTATCGGGCTCTCCACACTGGCCGCGCGGCCGCGGGCCCGCTCGACGATCCACTTCAGCACCCGCATGTTCTCGCCAAACCCGGGCCACAGGAACTTGCCATCCGCATCCGTGCGGAACCAGTTCACCGAGAAGATGCGCGGTGGGTTGGGGATGTGCCGCCCGAAGTCCAGCCAGTGGTTGATGTAGTCACCCATGTGATAGCCGGCAAAGGGCAGCATGGCAAAGGGGTCGCGGCGCACCACGCCCATCTGGCCAAACGCTGCCGCCGTGGTCTCCGAGCCCATGGTCGCCGCCATGTACACGCCGTGGTGCCAGTTGGTGGCCTGCAACACCAGCGGTACCGTGGTGCTGCGCCGGCCGCCAAAGATGAAGGCCGCGATCGGCACCCCGCGCGGGTTCTCCCAGTCCGGGTCGATGGCCGGGTTCAGATGCGCCGGGGCCGTGAACCGCGCGTTGGGGTGGGCCGCCTTGCGCCCGCTGTCCGGCGTCCACGGCTTGCCCTGCCAGTCGATGGCCTCTGCCGGCGGCTCCTTGGTCATCCCCTCCCACCATACGTCGCCGTCCGGCAATAGGGCCACGTTGGTGAAGATCGTATCCTTGCGGATGCTCTTCATCGCATTGGGGTTGGTCTTCTCCGACGTCCCCGGCGCCACGCCAAAGTAGCCGGCCTCCGGGTTGATCGCGTACAGCCTGCCATCCTTCCCCAGCTTGATCCACGCGATGTCGTCGCCGACCGTCGTCACCTTCCACCCCTCGAACACCGGCGGCGGGATCAACATCGCGAAGTTGGTCTTGCCGCACGCGCTGGGGAAGGCCGCCGCCACATAGGTCTTCTCGCCCTGCGGAGACTCGACCCCCAGGATCAGCATGTGCTCGGCCAGCCAGCCCTCGTCCCGGGCCATTACCGATGCAATGCGCAGCGCCAGGCACTTCTTGCCCAACAGCGCATTGCCGCCATAGCCGCTACCGTAGGACCAGATCGCCCGCTCCTCCGGGAAGTGCACGATGTACTTCTCGGTCTTGTTGCAGGGCCAGGGCACATCCGCCTCGCCCGGCGCCAGCGGCGCGCCTACCGTGTGCGCGCAGGGGATGAACTCCCCATGCTCGCCTAACACGTTCACTACCGCGCTGCCCATGCGGGTCATGATCCGCATGTTGGCCACCACGTACGGGGAGTCCGTGATCTCTACGCCGATCTGCGCGATGTAGGAGCCCAACGGGCCCATGCTGAACGGGATCACGTACATGGTGCGGCCCCGCATGCAGCCGTCGAACAGGCCATTCATGATCGCGTGCATCTCGCGCGGGTCCATCCAGTTGTTGGTCGGGCCGGCGTCGTTCTTGTTGATGCTGCAGATGTAGGTCCGATCCTCGACGCGGGCCACGTCGCTCGGATCGGAGAAGGCCAGGAACGAGTTCGGCCGTTTCTCCTCGTTCAGCCTCGTGAACGTGCCCGTCTTCACCATTTGGTTGCACAGGTCGTCGTACTCTTGCTGCGATCCGTCGCACCAATGGACCTGGTCAGGCTTGCACAGGGCAGCCATCTCCTCGACCCAGGCGCGCAGTTTCTCGTGTCTCAGATTGGACGGATGTTCGATAGGCATGGTGGCTTGGTTCCTCCGCTGAAATGGGCTCGGCGACAAGGTCGCAAGGTGCTGTCACAGTGGTGGGATCGACACTGCTATTCAAACATGACTTGGCGATTGTGGCAAGTCCCCAGGGCGCCCCGCCCGTTTTTGGTTCCCCACCGCCTCCGCCAACACCGCCAGCACCGCCTCCGTCGGCACGTCGTCCCGCAGCTCCACGTCGCCGATGGCCCGCGGCACCACAAAGCGCAGCCGGCCGCCGGCACGCTTCTTGTCCGTGCCCATCGCCGCTACCACCTCCTCCGGCGCAAATCCCTCCCCACGCGTCGGCAACTCCAGGCGCTCGAGTAGCTCCTCTACCCTCCGCACTAACCCCGGCTCACAGGTCCCGGTCGCCGCCGCCAGCCGCGTCGCCAGGGCTATCCCCAGCCCCACCGCCTCGCCATGCCGCATGCGGTAGCCCGACAATAGCTCCAGCGCATGCCCGAAAGTATGGCCCAGGTTCAGCACCGCCCGCCGCCCCCCCTCGAAAGGGTCCTCCTCCACCACCGCTACCTTCACTCGCACCGCCCGCGCGATCAGCTCGCCCAGCCCCGGAGCCGGCGCCCGGCCCTCCAGCACCGCAAACAGCCCGGGGTCGCCGATCATCCCGGCCTTCACCACCTCCGCCAGCCCGCTGCGGAACTCCTCCGAGGGCAGCGTCTTCAACACCTCCGGGTCCACGATCACCAGCTGCGGCTGCTTGAACGCGCCCACCAGGTTCTTGCCCTGCGCCAGGTCCACCCCCACTTTCCCTCCCACGCTGGCGTCGACCATCGCCAGCAGGCTCGTCGGCACCGGCACCAGCGGCACCCCCCGCAAAAAGGTGGCCGCGGCAAAGCCCGCCACGTCCCCCACGACCCCCCCGCCCAACGCAAACACCGCGCTGCGCCGGTCCAGCCGGGCCTGGAGGAACCGCTCGTACAGCATCGCCACCGTCGCCAGGGTCTTGTGCCGCTCGCCCTCGGGCATCTCCACCACCGCCGGCTCGAAGCCGGCCTCCCGCAGCCCCTCGGCCAGCCGCGCCCCGTGCTGCACCCCTACCTCCGGGTTGGTCACGATCGCGCACCGGCCCGGCTCTATCCCCGCCTCCGCTGCCAGCCCCCCCGCCTCCGCCAGCAGCCCCTCCCCCACCAGGATGTCGTAGTCGTGGCCCGGCGCCTGCACCGGGATGCGCGTGGCCCCTCCCGTGTGCCGCCGGTATAGCCGGATCACCTGCTCCGCAATCTCCGCCACCGCCCGCCCCGTCGTGTCGATCTGGTACGGGATGGCCCCATAGACCGCCGCCCGCTGCGCCAGCAGCTGCCTGATCCGCTCCTCCCGTCCCGTCCCGTCCAGCAGCGGCCGGTCCCGGTGCTCCTCTAGTCGCTCGAGGATCGCTTCCGGGGTCGCCGTCAGGCAGAACAACACCCCGCTCTGCGCCATCGCCTCTCGGTTCGTCGCCGGCACCAGGGCGCCGCCGCCCGTCGCCACCACGATCCCGGACTCCCCCGCCAGCTCCCAGCACAGGCTGGCCTCCATGCTCCGGAACGCCTGCTCCCCATCCTCGGCGAAGATCGCCCTGATCGGCTTGCCTGCCCGCTGCGCGATGATCTCGTCCATGTCCACGAAAAAGCGCCCCAGCCGCTCCGCCACCGCCCCGCCTACCGCCGACTTCCCGGTGCCCATGAAGCCCGTCAGCACGATATTCAACCTGGAACTCGCACCGCTTGACTCTGAATGCATCTTGGTAGCCACCTGTCCCATGGATCTCGCGGCCCACCATCGCCGCCGCCGCATCATAACACCGCCACCCCATCCCGCCAAACCACCAGGACCGGTCCAGCCTTCCGCAACCGGACCAATCTCTCGGCGCAAGGCCTGCGGACTCTATGTCCGTCCGTATTCGTCCATGTTCCGCTCCGGTGTTCCTATTCGTCCGAGTTCCGCTCCAGTGTCCGTGTCCCCCCTCCCCCCACCCATTTGCCGAATCATCTCCCCTCTGCTTAAATGCCCCCATGATCCTCCTCATCGACGGCCACAACCTCATCGGCGCCATGCCCGATATCGACCTCGCCGACCCCGACGACGAGTATCAGCTCGTCCTCCGCCTCCGCACTTACTGCGCCGCCAAACACCTGACCGTCACCGTCGTCTTCGATAGCGGCCCCACCCTTGCGCCCGTCGCCAACCCCTCCACCGCCCAGGTCAAGGTCCGCTTTGCGCCCCCCGGCGTCCCCGCCGACGACATGCTGCTCCAGCTCCTCCGCCGCGCCAAATCCCCCAGGCAGGTCACCATCATCACCAACGACCAGGCCCTGGCCGGCCTCGTGCGCCAGGCCGGCGGCCAGGTGCGCTCCGCTACCCACTTCGCCGCCGAGCTCTCCCGCCCGCCCCGCCCGGCCCCCGCTGCCGCCGAGCCGCGCCCTGATCCCAGAGACCCCGCCTTCGCCGACATCTACCAGGGCTTCGTGGAGACCGCCAAAGACCAGGCTCGCTTCGGCGCCGACATCGACCTGGACCCGGCGCTCTGGATCGAGCGCCTCTACACCGGCGACCCCGCGGAGGCCGCGCGCGCCGCGCACTGGCTGGGCCGCTTCGCCGCCGCCGCGGCCCTGCCACCCCTGCAAGATGCTTTGACCCATCGAGCCGGCGAAGTCCGCGCCGCCGCCCTCCTCGCCCTGGCCGGCCTGGGCGACCGCAGCGCCGTGCCGGCCATCGCCGCCTGCCTGGCCGGGGACGGCTCCAGTATGGTGCGCGAGGCTGCGGCCCAGGCCCTCGGCCGCCTCGGCGGTCCCGCGGCCGAGCGCGCGCTGCAGGAGGCCCTGTCTGACCCCAAGGCCAAGGTGCGCAAATCCGCCGGCGCCAGCCTGGACCAGCTGCACGCCCGCCACTAACCCCTGCCCGTCACCCCTCGAACCCGAAGCGCCAGGGCACGTTATCCATCGCCAGGTCCTCCAGCCGGGCCTGCCGCAGCGCCTCGAACCTTGGGCGCATCTCCGCCACGCTGTCCCCCCCCAGCTTCTCCACCAGCGCGTCCGCCAGCACAAACGCCACCATCGCCTCCCCCACCACCCCCGCCC
>JAULUH010000585.1:0-3599 GCA_032111745.1 Anaerolineae bacterium
CCTTTGCCTCGTTCATCGCCGAGTTCACCCTGTCGGCGGTGGGCGGCGGTGGCTTTGCCCTGCTGGTCGATGGCCGCAGCGGGACGGGACGGCTGTACGACTTCTTCAGCGCCGCGCCCGGCCTGGGCCGCTGCGGGCCACCGCCGGATGGCATCGACTTCGAGCAGATCATCGTGGACTACGGGCCCTCGTCGCAGTACTTCTACGTGGGCCGCGGGTCGGTGGCGGTGCCCGGCAACGTGGCCGGGCTGTGTGCCCTGGCCCGAGACGCCGGCCGGCTGCCCCTGGCGACCCTGCTGGAGCCGGCCATCCGCCTGGCCCGTGAGGGCTGTCCGTTGACGGCGGAACAGTACGGCATCGCCCGCCTGATCGAGCCTATCCTCCTGCGCACGGCAGAGTGCCGGGCCATCTTCGGCCGGCCTGGCAGCGACGGCCGGGAGCTGGTGCAGCCGGGCGACCTGATCCGCATGCCGGAGCTGGCTGGCTCCCTGGAGGCTTTGGGCCGGGGCGGGCCGCGCCTGTTCTATCGCGGGGAGATCGCCCGGGCCATCGCCGAGGACCAGGCTGCTCACGGCGGCCTGGTGACCCTGACGGACCTGCAGCGCTACCGGGTACAACGGCGCCAGCCCCTGGTTTCACAGCTGTTGGGCATGGCTGTGCTCACCAATCCCCCGCCCAGCCGCGGCGGGCTCCTGATCAGCTTTGCGCTGCGCCTGCTGGAGGGCTTCGATCTCGATCGCCTGGGCTGGGGCACCGCGCCCTATCTGGAGCTGTTGGCCGAGGTCATGCGCACCACCAGCCTGGCCCGCGGCGAGCTGGAGGCCCGCGGCCTCTCCCACCGGGAGGAGGCCCGCCATCTGTTGGGCCCGGCGTCGGTGGCCAGGTGGCGCGAGGTGTTGCAGGAGCTGCTGGCGCGGTCGGTGGCCGGGCGGTCCTTCGACCTGCCAGCTCCGGCTGCGGCCAGTACCACCCAGATCTCCGTCGTCGACGAGGACGGCCTCTCCGTGAGCCTGACCACCAGCGGCGGCGAGGGGCCAGGGTTCGTCGTCCCGGGCACGGGGCTGATCCTGAACAACATGATGGGCGAGGCCGACCTGCACCCCCAGGGCTTCCACCGCCTCCCGGCCGGCCAGCGCATCGCGTCCATGATGTCCCCCACGGTGGTATTGGCCAGAGCCTCGGCGACCGGCCCCTACCAGACCCTGGTGACCGGCAGCGGCGGTGCCAACCGCATCCGCAGCGCCATCCTGCAGGTGCTGCTCAACACCATGCGCTTTGGCATGTCCCTGGAGCAGGCGGTGTGGGCTGGCCGCATCCACTTCGAAGAGGGCTGGCTGCAGGTCGAGGACGGCAACGATCCCGCCGCGATCGAGGCGCTGGAGACAGCCGGCTACCGGGTGAACCGGTGGCATGGGCGCCACATGTTCTTCGGCGGTGCGCACTCGGTGGCGACGATGGCCGCCGGGCCGATCATGGCCGTGGGGGATGGCCGCCGTGGCGGATCGGCCGTGGTGGTGTAGAGGGCGATGCTTCCCATTGCCGGCTGCACGCGCTGCCCCGACCTGGTCGCCAACCGCCGCTGCATCGTGCCCGGCTACGGCGACTCGCAGGCGCGGCTGATGATCGTGGGGGAGGCGCCTGGCTGTCGCGGGGCCGATCGCACCGGGGTGCCCTTCACCGGCGACCGCTCGGGGAGGCGGCTGCAGGCCCTGCTGATCGGGCTGGGGCTGTCCGCGGAGGACGACCCGGCCGTGTGCGCACCGCACCTTCGGGGCGTCTTTATAACCAACGTGGTGCGCTGCAATCCGCCGGGCAATCGCAATCCCACGGCAGTCGAGGTGGCCAACTGCGCGCCCTATCTGCGGGAGGAGCTGCAGCGGGTGAGGCCCCAGGTGGTGGCGACCTGTGGCCTGTTTGCCGCGCGTTGGGCCTTTGCGGAGCTGCTGCGCGAGCCTCTGCCCTCTGTCCTGCGGGCGATGCACGGCCAGAGCCGGCAGGTGGGGGAGGTGAGGGTTGTCTTTCTGGTGCACCCCGCCCGCGCCAGCGCGGCGCAGATGGGCTTGGCGTGGAGGGCGCTGGAGGGTGCGTTGGGCTTTGGGCCTGCCTAGAGATCGAAGGGGCGTAGGCTGACACGGACGAACACGGACACCGGAGGGGAACCGCAGAGGCGCAGAGAGCGCAAAGCCGACCCAGGATCGGAGGAGACCGGAGGATATCGGAGAAGATCGGAGGAGCGCATCGCCTGCCTAGGGGGGATCGAGTGAACTCTTCGCACTGATACGGTTTTCCCTGCCAAAGCAGACTGGAAATCCAGATGTGCGTACCCAGCCGACAAGTTGGGACTCGGGGATTCCTACCATGACTGTGTTCATTGTACCATTGGCCTGATTCAACGTCGCTCGTTGGAGATCCAGACTGCAGAGTTGCTCATACCTTCTTATTGGTAGCGCAGTTCCATCACTTTGACAAGGAGCTTGTGTTTGCAGGGCCGGGAAACGTATTGACACTAGCCGCACCTTATGCTATACTGGAAACTGCGCACACGTGTGCGCTAGATTTCACATTGCCTCGCCCATCTGGGACACCTGCCGCCGCTGCCACCGAAGCCAGCCTGGAGCGCGACTGCCGTGCCGGTCACCATCAAGGACATCGCCGAGGCTGCCCACGTCTCCCATACCACGGTGTCGCGCGCGCTCAAGGGCCACGGCCGCATCGCCCCGGCCACGGTCCAGCGCATCCGCCAGCTGGCCGAGGAGATGGGCTATACGCCCAGCGCGGTGGCCCAGAGCCTGGTGACCCAGCGCACGCGCACCATCGGCGTCGTGGTCACGACCATCGCCGATCCGTTCGTCGTCAACGTGGTCAGCGGCATCGAGGGGGCCGCCCAGGAGGCGGGGTACAGTGTCTTTCTCAGCTCATCCCATAACGATCCCGAGCGCGAGCTGGCCGTCGTTGGCACCTTTCACCGGCGGCGGGTGGATGCGGTCATCGTTTCCGCCTCCCGGGTCGGCAGCCTCTACACCGCCCACCTCAAGCGCTTCCAGGTGCCTATCGTGCTGATCAACAGCCAGGTCGAGGGCGACTACCTCTACACCGTGGCCTCGGATGATGTGCAGGGTGCGACCCTGGCGGTGAACCACCTGCTACAGCTGGGCCACCGGCGCATCGCCTATATCGGCTCTGCCGCCCGGCCCCACTCGTCGTTGCGCCGCCACGCCGGCTACCAGCAGGCCCTGGCCGTGGCCGGCGTGGTGCCGGACCCGCGCCTGGCCGTGGCCCCCGAGGCCCCCGGAGACCTGGAGGCCGGCCAGCGGGGCCTGGCCGTCGTGCTCTCCGCCGGGCCCACCGCCATCTTCACCTACAACGACATGACTGCGGTTGGCGTGCTGATGGAGGCTCGCCAGCGCCGGATTGCCGTACCGCGAGAGCTCGCCCTCGTCGGCTTCGACGACATCGAGCTGACGCGCTTCCTCGATCCGCCGCTGACCAGCGTGAACCAGCCCAAGCAAGCTATGGGCCGCGCCGCCGTGGCCATGGCGCTGGCCCTGCTCAGCGGCGAGGAGATGGACAACCAGTTGCTAAGGTGCAGCCTGGTAGTG
>JAULUH010000586.1:0-4258 GCA_032111745.1 Anaerolineae bacterium
ACAATTGCCAGACTGGACAGGGCAGGTTATCATAGGGCAGCCCCGGAGGGATCCTGTTATGTTTAGTTTAGACTCGTTGGCTGAGGAGCCCAGTCGTTTTCTGCCGTTGCTCCTGGTGCTGTTGCTGGCATTTGCGGTGCCCATTGTCCTGGCGCGGTTTCGGCGCGTGCCCGTGTGGCGTTCCTGAGCCTTTCTGGCCGAGATGGAGATCGACCCTACAGGCCCACGCGGCGCAAGCGCATGGTGATCGCCATGGGGGTCAATGATCTCGGACTCCAGGTAGCAGCGGAGCTACGAGGCCACGGCGACGAGGTGTCGTTCGTGGAGGATGATGCCGCTCGAGCCAGGCGGGCGGAGAACGCCGGTTACGGGGTGATCCGGAGCCGGGTGGACGCGCCTGCGCTGGACGACCTGCCTGTGGGCCAGGTGGAAACGGTGTTAGCCCTGCACGAGGATGACAGGCTCAACTATCGGATTGCGGCCAGGGCCAAGGATCTGCAGGTACCGAACGTCGTGGCGGTGGTCGAGGATCCAGCACGGCTGGCCGACTTCAGGGCTTTGGACGTGCAGCCATTCACCAGCGGCATGCACCAGGCAACCATGATTGCCATGATGGCGCGCAACCCGGATACATATGCCTTGCTGACCTCGACCAGTGACCAGCGCGACATCGCCGAGGTACGGCTGCGCAATCCGTTCCTGGTGGGCAAGCGGCTGCGCGACCTGCAGCTGCCTGGCGACTACCTGGTGTTGTCCATCCGGCGGCGGAGCGAGCTATTGATCCCCCACGGCAACACGGTGTTGGAGTACAACGATCGGCTGAGCCTGCTGGGCGACCTGGCCCGGCTCGACGAGTCCAGGTCGCTGCTGGAGGGCCATGTGGCCGCCGACGAGGGTAGGCTGTAGCCTGGCAGGACTGTCCTACGGGCACGTCTCAACGTGCAGGAACCGCATTTGCTTCGCCAGGCCGCCGGAGCTGCCGATAGGGAACGTCGGGCCGTTCGAGGTGAGCCCGTAGGGCATGCGTCCAGACAATCACACAACGTAGAGACGCAAGATTTTGCGTCTCTACGCGGGTCGCCTGCGGTCCCGGCTATCGCCCGTGGCCAACCCCAGACCCCCAATGCCCCCTTGTTGTTTTGACACGCCATAGAACCACAGGTACACTGGCCGTGGAAGGCTCAAGGAGGTGCGTGGCGTATGACCCAGAAGGTGATGGTAGTCGAGGACGAGCCGGTGTTGCTGGACACCCTGGCCTATAACCTGAAGAAGCAGGGCTACGACGTGGTTACGGCGACAGATGGGCAGCAGGCCATCCAGCTGGCCCGCAAGGAGCGGCCCTCGCTGTTGATCCTGGACCTCATGCTACCGGGCATGGATGGCTTCGAGGTCTGCCGGGTATTGCGGCAGGAGATGGCGATGCCCATCCTGATGCTGACGGCGCGGGTGGACGAGGTGGACAAGGTGGTGGGGCTGGAGGTCGGCGCCGACGACTACATGACCAAGCCCTTCAGCATGCGCGAGCTGATGGCGCGGGTCAAGGCCATGCTGCGCCGGGAGCGGATGATCCGGGAGGAGCTGGCGGCGCAGGAGCCGGTGCTGGTGGGGAAGCAGCTGATCTTCGGCGATATGGTGATCGACGAGAATCGCCACGAGGTGCTGCGGGATGGCAAGCCGCTACCCATGAAGCCCAAGGAGTACGAGCTGCTCCTGTTCCTGGCCCGGCAGAAGGGCATCGTGCTCTCCCGGACCCTGATCCTGGAGCGGGTGTGGGGCTGGGACTTCGAGGGGGGCAGCCGCACGGTGGACGTGCACGTGCGCTGGCTGCGGGAGAAGATCGAGGTGGACCCCGCCAACCCGGTGCGTATCGTCACCATCCGCGGGGTGGGCTACCGCTTCGACGGCTGAGCCGGCGGCTGGGAGCTGCCAGCCTGACCCCTGGGCCGGCCCGCCGCGTTCAACCTCTGGCCTGCCATGTTGCGCTCAATTCGCTGGCGCATCGCCATCCCCTACGTCATCCTGACCATCGTCGCCACCCTTGGCCTGGTGGCGATGGTCTCCAACCAGCTGCGTGCGGCACAGCTGGCGAGCATGGAAAGCCAGCTGGCTGCGGAGGCCAAGCTGCTAGCCGACCGGCTGTCCGTGGACCTGGCGCCCAATGCTGAAACGGGCGCCCTGGACGAAGAGGCCCGGCGCTGGGCGGAGCTGGTGGGGGCGCGGGTGACGATTATTGGCCGCGACGGCCGCGTGCTGGGGGAGTCCCACGAGGATAGCGCGGCCATGGACAACCACCTGGGCCGGCCGGAGGTGCAGGAGGCGCTAAGGCAGGGCTCGGGCACCAGGGTCCGCCGGAGCAACACGCTCAACCAGGAAACCATGTATGTGGCGGTGGCGGCGGGCTACCCGCAAGATGTGCTGGGCGTCGTGCGGGTATCGCTGCCGGTGAGCCTGCTGGAGGCCAACGTGGCGCGGCTGCGCCAGGCCATTCTGGCCTCGGCCCTGGTGATCGCCCTGGCGGCGATCGTCCTGGGCCTGCTGATCGCCGAGCGCATCGCCCGCCCCATCCGGCGCCTGACCGAGGTGGCCGGCGACATGGCGGCGGGCGACTTCAGCGTGCGCCTGGCCCCCACGACCGGCGACGAGGTGGGGCAGCTGACCAACGCCTTCAACAAGATGGCGGCAGAGCTACAGGACAAGCTGGGCACCCTGGCGGGCGAACGGGGACGGCTGGCGACGATCCTATCGAACATGGCCGACGGCGTGCTGATCACCGACGGCGCGGGCCAGGTACAGCTGATCAACCCGGCCGCCACGCGGCTGCTGGACACCGACGAGGGCAAGGCCCTCGGCCGCACCTTCGCCGGCGTGGTGCGCCACCACCAGATCATCGAGCTATGGCAACAGTGCCGGGCGCGGCAGGAGAGCCAGGTCAGCGCCGTGGAGATCGACCGGCGGGGCATCTTCTGGCAGGTCATCATCGCCCCCTTCCGGGAGGCCGAAACGGAGGGCTACCTGGTGATCATCCAGGACCTGTCGCGCATCCGGCGGCTGGAGACCGTGCGCCGGGACTTCATCAGCAACATCTCCCACGAGCTGCGCACGCCCCTGGCCTCGCTGAAGGCGCTGGTGGACACGCTGCGGGACGGCGCGCTGGACGACCCGCCGGCGGCCGAGCACTTCCTCGACAGCATGGAGACCGAGGTGGACTCCCTCGCCCAGATGGTGCAGGAGCTGCTGGAGCTGTCGCGCATCGAGTCCGGGCAGGTGTCGCTGCGACTGGAGCCCACCACGGTGGCCGAGGTGGTGGCGCCGCCGACGCAGAGGCTGCAGCTGCAGGCCGACCGCAGCCAGGTGACCCTGACCCTGCAGCTGCCCGGCGACCTGCCGGTGGTGTGGGCCGACTCGGACCGGCTGCAGCAGGTGGTGACTAACCTGGTCCACAACGCCATCAAGTTCACGTCGCCCGGGGGGCAGGTGGACGTGCGGGCCTACCTGGCCCGGGACGATATGGTGCCGGCGGCAGCCCGGCCGGAGCCGCTGCCGCGCTTCACCGGCCGCTGGCCGGTGGTGGTGGTGGAGGTGGCCGACACCGGCGTGGGCATCCCCGAGAAGGACCTGCCGCGCATCTTCGAGCGTTTCTACAAGGCCGACCGGGCGCGCAGCCGCGGGGGCACCGGGCTGGGTTTATCGATCGCCCGCCACCTGGTGCAGAGCCATGGAGGAGCCATCTGGGCCGAGAGCATCGAGGGACAGGGCAGCACCTTCTACTTCTCCATCCCCGTCGTTAATCAAACATTTACAAACTGATGGCAGTCTGTTAAACCGGCTGCGAAGCCGTGTTAATCGGCGCAAGCTAGACTGGCTTCGAACAGTGTTGCGTAGACTCACGAAATGCCTGATGTTGCGGTTCTCCCTCCCAACCAGCCGCTACCGCTTGGTGTGGTCAGCCGAACTCAACTGAGCCTACGCAATACTGTCTCAACGGAAAACGGTTCTGCTCCCGGATGCCGGGTGAGCAGCTGGCCGGATGGTAAGTCGACCAGTCTATAGTTCAGGAGGATACATCGCTATGCGCCGTCTCGTGTTCGTTGGTCTCATCCTGGTCACCCTGGTGGTGGCTGCCTGTGGTGGGGGCTCCGAGCCCACAGCCACGCCCGTCCCGGAGCCTACGGCCGCCCCCGCGGTCGAGCAGCCCACCGCCACGCCGGTGCCGCCGACGGCAACCCCAGTGCCGGCCCAGGCTGCGGAGCAGCCCACG
>JAULUH010000587.1:0-4935 GCA_032111745.1 Anaerolineae bacterium
CTCGGCGAACTCTGGCGGTCCCCCGAAAAGTGCCAGGTCAGGTAGCGATTGCTTCATAGAGAAAGGCTCTCTCCGGCAAAGCGTGTGTAGGCGGCTAGAGCCGCGTCGCGTTCGGCCGAGGACAGGTGCACCTGGTTAGCCACGGCGAAGCGCGCGGGACCGGCATACTCCGGGGGCAGGCTATAGCCCTGGGCCGCGTATTTGGCCACAATCTCCGCATAGACCACATCCGGCGCCGCGCAGAAGGCCTCGTAACTCACCTCCAGGCGCCTCTCCAGCTCAACCGCACCCAGGCCGGCCTCGATGCCGCGCATGGTGTAGGCCACCTGGCCGGCCACCTGCTCAATAGGACTCAGATGCTGCAGGTGCTCGAACTCAGGCGGCCGGATGGAGTACCAGGCCTCGCGGGTGCCGAAGTAGCGTTCCCTGGCCTCCAACAAGGACTGGATGTTGAAGAAAGGATGGCGCCGGATGGCGACCAACAGCGCCCTGGGCAGCAGGCCGGACAGAAAGGGGATGTTGAGGGCGAGGATGAGACCTTTCATAGCTAGCGGCCTGCCGAACGCGCTCTCCAGCGCGGCCAGTTCGGCCAGGAAGCCCGCTCTGTCGACCTGGGCCAGCTCGCGGTCTTCCAGACAACGAGGCTCTGTCATAGGAAAGAAGCGCCGCCAGAAATACCAGAACTCATTAGGAGCCAGGGCGCCGCGGGTCTTGCCCAGCGCGGAGGAGAAATTGATAGCGTTGGCGAAGTCCGGGATCTCATCGCCAAATCTGTAGGCGGGGTCGGTGAGCAGCTGCTGGACCCTGGCGCCGATGTAGGGCGCCGCGTAGAAGCGGGAAATCAGGTTCGTTGGGTAGGCAAAGTGGCCCAGGTTAGCCAGCCACTGCATCATGAGCGTGGTGCCTGAGCGCGGCGCGCCCATGACCAGGAGCACTGGATAACGCGGCGCAGTGTACCTTGCCGCCGCCTGAGCCTCGGCCAGTGCCAGGAGGCCGTTGAGCTCCTGGAGCAAGGCCTCCAGGTTGGGATTGCGCTGGAATTCGGGAAGGCGCTCAGAGTCCATAGACTTCGTCAACCAAACTCACCCTGGCGATAGGCGGGAAAGTAGTCTGTGGCCGGGACCTGTCGCACGCGCACGATCTCGGCGACCTTGTCTCGATCGAATATGCGGCCACACAAATAGGCCGGCCGTGTGCCGGTGGACCAGCCTTGCTTGAAGCGGGCCAGGCCATCGCCGGCCTGAGCCCGGACCCCGGCTGCGGCACCAAGGTTCAGCCAGCGCAGCCCACTGCTGGCGAAGGTCTCGAAAGCCCGCCAAAACAGGGCGAAGGAGGCCCGCAGCTCGTAGCCCAACTCGCTGTAGCAGCCCACATGGTAGTAGCCCACGTCACCCTGCCGATACCAGATGGTCATGCCTACAGTCTCACCGCCAGCCACAGCGCGCCAGACGCGGGCGCCAGGTATGCCCAGTTGCAGGGCAAAGGTCTGGCGGGAGAAGGCACGGATGCCGCGGATGTCATGGCGCGCCATCAGGATACCGTATAGTCGTACGCAATCGTCCAGCCATTCGGTGGGCCGCTGGCATAGCTCGACATCAACCGCTGCCAGAGCCCGGGCGGCATTCCGGCGGTGGTGCTTTGATACGAACGACCGCAGGGGGCGACTCAGGTCCACCACGAAATGGTGTTTGAAAGGCCGCACCAGGTCTGGAAAGCAGCGCTGCAGGCAAGCCTGGTCATAGTCTCCGAACGGATCGGCCACCAACGTCAGGCTGACCAGCTCAGGGGCCAGATTCTCCAGGTCGCCGGCCAGTGCGGCCCAGTCGCGACAGGCGAACAAAGGATAGCAGCCCATGGCGTCGGCGTAGGGGAAGCCGGCGATGGGTCTTCGTAGCACCCATCCCTGGCTGGCGGGTAGTTCCCGCGGAACACCAGACTCAGCCAGGGACCGCGCGTAGTCAGGATGCCAGTAGCTCATGGCCGCAGTGCCGTCCCTCGCCGCCGGGCGATCATTGCCCGCACCGCCGGCAGCAGCGATCCGACGATCAGCTCACGCTCCAGCATGAGCAGGATAGCGCCATAGCCGACCAGGAACGCCACTGCCTTCACAGTGCCGGTGACCCAGTCGCCGGCACCGGCGCCAAGAAGAGACAGGATAGCCAGGGCTAACCCCAGCCCCACCAACAGGGCGACCGCCGGCGCCGCAAAGAGCCGCCGAACGGAGAACTGGACATACGCCCTCGCCTGCCAGAGCATCAAGGCGATGCCTACCACCAGCATCGCATCCACGGCCAGGGCTACACCGGCGATACCAAGGCGTGGGCCCAAGGCGAACAGCCCCAGGACCAGGACCACCAGCTGCAGGCCGCGCACCCGCACGACCAGGTCTGGCCGCCCAGCGGCCAGGAAGAGATCGCTGATAGTCAGCTTCATGGGATCGAACAGGGTGTACACCAGCATCAGGCGAAACGCCTGCAGCATGGGCAGCCAGCGCTCGCCCAGCAGCAGCCGGATAAACTCGGGTGCGATGAGAGCCAGGAGGCCAGCCAGCAGAAACCCGGTGCGCACCAGCAGAGCATTGGCCCGGAAGAACGCCTGGGACAGCCGCAGTCGGTCATGCTTGAGCTCGGCATAGGTACCGCCGGTTACCTGGTTGACCGGCGCAGCCAGGATCTTCCGGGGATAGGTCGCGAAGGTGAAGGCCCGGGAATAATAGCCCAGGGCCGTGGCACCAAGATAGATCTGGGTCCACAGGTCATCCACCTTGTCCAGTGCTACCAGGAGCGTGCCTGCCAGCACATTCCGGCTGCCAAAGCGCAGGAAGTAGCGGGCGATGGCGGGCTCCCAGGCCAGCCTGATCCGCCACACCGGTTGCCAGACGTACAGTCCGACGATGCTGAGGAGCATGCCCACGATGTCGGTCGTCAGCAGCGCCCACAGGCCAGCGCCACGCCAGGCCAGGCTGAGGGCAGCCACCGTGGTCAGCAACGTGTCCACCAGCTGGATCATGGCCAGGCGCCGGTGCATCACCCGGCGGGTAAGGATCAGCTGAGCGGTTTGGGTGAGCTCCACCCCCGCTCGTGTGAGGGTGAGCACAATAATGGCAACGCGCATGTCGCCGCTGGTAAGCCCCAGCGCAGCCAGCACCAGCACGGCTGCCCAGGCCAGGGTGAAGGCCGCCTTCATCCCGAAGTGCACCGCAGCGGCGCGGTCTTCATCCAACGTCTCCGGGGCCCGGTGCAGAAAGGCCGCGCCCATGCCGAAGGTGGGCAGGATGGCCGTGAGCGCGACCACAGCCGTGGCACCTGCGTAGACGCCGAAAACGTCCACCGGGAGCATGCGGGCCAGCAGCACCGAACGCGCGAACAGCACGCCGACGCCGGCCAGGCTTGAGGTAGCGGTCCACGCCACTGAGGAAACGGTGCGCTGGCCGAGGCTGCTGCTCATCGGGCTCCGCTCATTCAGCCCCAAGCAACTGGTTGGATGGCACCGCACGCACCACCCGGGCTGGTATGCCCATGACTACCTGGGCCGGTGGCACGTCGCGGGTCACCACGGCCCCGGCCGCCACAAAGGCCTCGTTGCCGATCGCAACGTTGGGCAGCAGGGTCACGTTGGCGCCGACGCGCGCGCCGCGATGCACCGTGGGCCCACCCCGCTCGGCAAAGCGCTGTGCCGTGCGGCCCATATAGTTGTCGTTGGTGGTGACTACACAGGGCGCGATGAAGCAATGCTCCTCTATGGTGGTCCAGGCTGCGATATAGGCGCCGGTCTGGATCTTGGTATGGCTGCCGATCACAACCTCGTTTTCCACGGTCACGTGGGTGCCGACTACCACCAGGTCGCCGATATGGACCTGTTCGCGCACAAAAGCCAGGTCCCCGATCAGGCATTGCTGGCCGATGCTGGTGCCGGTGTAAACCACGGCTCCGGTGCCCACGATGGTGTCCGGGCCGATCACCAGGGGGGCCAGCCCGGCGGACACGGCTACCGTGCTGGTGGCTGCCGGCCGAGGCCGGCGCCCAAGGACGGCGTGGTCCTCAATGCGGCAATGGGCACCTACCTGGGTGCCGGCGTGGATCACGGCATGGTGCCCAATGCCGCAGCCGGGACCGATGGTCGCGCCGGCCTCCACGACCACGCCATAGCCCAGGACACAGCCATCACCGATAATAGCCGACGGATCGATGAAACACTCCATCAGGCACTATCCTCCTGGCTTAGCGCATCCTCCAGTAAAGCCTGTACCCGGGAGACCACCAGGTCCAGGGCCACGGCATTGCGCCCGCCCTCAGGGATGATGACGTCGGCATAGCGCTTGGTGGGCTCGACGAACTCCACATGCATGACCCGCACGGTGTTGAGATACTGATCGACCACAGACTCCAACGACCGCTCCCGCTCCCGCATGTCGCGCAGCAGGCGGCGAATGAAGCGGATGTCAGCATCGGTGTCCACAAAGATCTTAACGTCGAACAGGTCACGCAGCTCTGGCTCGGCAAAAATCAGGATGCCCTCCACCAGGATTACCGGCTCGGGAGTCACATGGCGCGTCTCGGCCTTGCGGGTATGGGTGCGGTAGTCGTAGATCGGGATCTCGGCAGGTAATCCTGCGCGCAGCAGTTTCAGGTGCTCAACCAGCAGCCGGGTCTCCAGGGAGTCCGGATGGTCGAAGTTGAGCTTGGCCCGCTTGTCCAGGGGCAGATTGGCAGCGTCGTGGTAGTAGGAGTCGTGCTGGATGAAGACGATGCGGCTCCAGCCCACGCGCTCCAGGATCGACAGGGCCACGGTGGTCTTGCCGGAGCCGGTGCCACCGGCCACGCCGATGATGATCGGTCTCGTGGTCACGATCTCACCTCCTTGCAATGGATTCACTTGCCGGCCTGCTCCCCACCATAGGTAGCGGCCCATGCGGTCAGCCAGCGCCCGCCCTGC
>JAULUH010000588.1:0-17732 GCA_032111745.1 Anaerolineae bacterium
GAGGGGGTCTTGATGCAGCTGGGAGGCGGGTGATGGGGTGCGGGGCACAGGTCAGACCACGCGGGTGCCAGGACTGGGCGGCCGCGGAGGGCCGCGCCCTACGCGGGATGGGGGTCTTGGCGCAGCAAAGGGGGGTGATGGGGCGATCTCGCCCTGCCGGTATCGCCTATCGCCCAGGCTATCCAGGCCGGCTCGTTCCTGGGCATAGGTTGTACTTGCGGGTGCAAGGCACCTGGTGCTACAATCCCTGTCCTATGCAAGATCAAATGACGGCTCACTTGGCATGGGAACGGGCCGGCACCGGTGCCCTGGCCGCGGCGGTGGCGGACGTGATGCAGGTGGAGGACGTGACCGACGGGGTCGCGGTGGAAACAGCGGCGCTGATGACCGCGCGCGCGGACACCGCGGCGCGCGAGGCCGACGCCGTGCGCCTGCGCGGGCAGCTGACCATGCCCTCGGACCAGGCCTACGACCGGGTTGCACAACGCTTTCGCCGGCTGGGCTACACGGCGCTATTGCGCCGCGAGGACGGCGGCGGTCCCGGCCAGGCGTTCTTTGCCGTGCCGGGCGAGCTGCGCCAGGCCCGGCAGCGCATCGCGGTAGCGGCAGCGCTGTTCGCCCTGACCGTGGTATCCTGCCTGTTCGTCGGCGCCCAGTACGTGGAGGGGCTGACGGCGGCAAACTGGAACCTGCTGGACGGCCTCCCCTACACCGCAGGCCTGCTGGGCATCCTCCTGGCCCATGAGTTCGGCCACTACCTGGTGGCCCGGCGCCTGGGCACCCCGGTGAGCCTGCCCTATTTCCTGCCCATGCCGCTGGGCCTGGGCACCTTCGGCGCCTTCATCAACATGACGGCGCCGCCACGCAACCGGCGCCATCTGCTGGCGATCGCCGCGGCCGGGCCCCTGGCCGGGCTGGTGGTGGCCATCCCCGTGCTGTGGATCGGCCTCGGCCTGAGCAGCGTGCAGCCCTTGCCGCCGCAGGGCGGGTACCAGATCGAGGGGAACTCGCTGCTGTATGCGGGCATGAAGTACCTGGTGTTCGGCCGATTATTACCCTCGGCGGGCGAGGACGTGTTCATCCACCAGTTGGCGTTCGCCGGCTGGGTGGGCCTGCTGGTCACCGGGCTCAACCTGATCCCGGCCGGCCAGCTGGACGGCGGCCACATCCTCTATGCCATGACTGGCGAGCGGGCGGCGAAGCTGGTCTTCTGGGTTATCCTGGCTGTGATGGCGGCGCTGAGCCTGCTCTACACGGGCTGGCTGCTGTGGGTGTTCCTGATCTTCCTGCTGGGCCGCCTGCGCGTCATGCCGCTGGACGACGTCACCGACCTCACGCCGGGGCAGCAGGCGCTGGCGGCGGCCATGATCGTGATCTTCGTGCTGGTGTTCACCCCCCGCCCGTTTACATTCGTGCCACCCATGTAGCAGGGCCCATGAGACGTGCTGGGAACTGCTATGATTGAGCGGATCAGGGCCAGGCGGCACGACCTGCTGGCATTGGTTGTCGCAGTCATCGCCATCTCCCTGTTTCACGCCCGGGGCATCAGGCCGGGCTACACGTTTCTCCCTGTAGACCTGGCCAACAACCTGTACCCGTGGCGGACCGGGGAGGCCGGGGAGGCCCTGCAGAATCCGCTGATCACCGACCCCCTGTTCGAGTTCTACCCCTACCTGAGCTTTGCGGTCGACACGGTGCGGGAGACCCACAGCTGGCCGCTGTGGAATCCGGGCATCCTGCTGGGCCACCCGGCCTTCGCGGATCCGGTCACCCAGACCTTCTATCCCGCCTATCTTCTGCTGGGCCTGGTGCTGGGCACGGCCCGGGCCCTGGCCATCGGCCCCTGGCTCCACGCGGTGCTGGCCGCATGCTTCACCTATGGCTTCTTGCGCACCCTGGGCTGCGGCCCGCGGCCGGCCCTGCTGGGGGCCCTGGCCTATGCCCTGAGCGGCCACATGGTGACCTGGTTCGAGACCAGGCAGTGGATCAGCACCCTGACCTGGCTGCCCGCGGTGCTGTGGGCCTTCGAGCTAGCCATGAGCCGGCGGCGTTGGCCCTACCTGGCGCTGGCCGCGCTCTGCACCGGCCTGGCACTGCTCGGCGGCCAGGTCCAGCTGGTGGTTGCCTTTGCAGTCTTCCTGCTGGGCTACGCTGCGCTGCGGGCGATGGAGGAGCAACGCCGTGGCTACGGCCAGGGTCCCTGGCCCCTGGTGGGGGCATCGTTCATCCTGCTCATGGGGGGTGCCCTGGCGGCGATCCAGCTCCTGCCCCTGGCCGAGCTTCTCCCCTTGAGCCTGCGCTCAGCGGACACCAGCCTGTTGGACTCGCTGCTGGAGCCCAGGCAGCTGATCACCCTCCTGGTGCCGGATTTCTTCGGCAACCCTGCCACTGTGGGTGAGTACTGGGGCCAGTGGAATTACAGCGAGGGCACCATCTATGCCGGGGTCACGGTGCTGTTTCTGGCTATGCTGGCCCCGCTGACCACGCGCCGGCGCCGCTTCCTGGCGGCCGGGCTCAGCGGGATGGCATTGGTTGCGGTCTACTTCATAGTAGGGAGCCCGGGGGTGGCGCTGCTGGACCACCTGCCGCTGGCGCAGTTCGTCTCGCCAGGACGATCGGCCTTCCTTTTGCCCCTGTTGGCGGCCATCCTGGCGGCCCTGACCGTGGACGAGGCCGAGTCGCGGGGCGTGGCGGTGGTGGTCGCCGGCGTCCTGCTGGCGACGGTGGCCGGCCTGGCCTATGCCGGTAACTGGGGCCTGGCGCAGGAGCACGCTGAGCAGCTCCAGCAGCCGATCAGCCGCGCGGCCCTGCTCCTGGCTGCCGCCGTGATCGTCATGCTGCTGCGCACACGCCTCCCTCGCTGGCGAGGCTGGTGGGAGTGGGCGCTGGCAGCCCTGGTGTTCGTCGACCTGTTCCTGGCCGGCAGCCACTTCAATCCGGCCGGGCCCATTGAGGAGCTGCTGCCCCCGCACCCGGCTACGGACTACCTGCAGGCCAACGCCGGGGACCAGCGCGTGGCGCCCTATCTGTTGGGCTGGAACCACATATCCTATGGGCCCAACATCCTGTCGACGTATGGCATCGCCGAGCCGGGAGGCTACTCCTCGCTGGTGCCCGGCCGGCTGCAGCAGCTGTTCCAGGCCGGAGACTCCGAAGGCCAGCACTGGAACATCCTGGGGATGGTCGATCCCTCGACGCGGCTGCTGGACCTGTTCCAGGTAGCCTACGCCGCATCGGCCTTCGAGCTGGACGATTCGGAGGTGCGGGCCGAGGTGCCGGCGGTGGGCTGCACAGGCAGCACCGGCGAGATCACGGCCAGCGCCCCTGTTAGCGGCACGTTTACGGTGGTCGATACGGCGATCAACCGCCTGGATGTGCAGTTTCGCCACAGCCCAGCCGGCCCGGAGGCCGGCGAATTGTTGATCCGCCTGTGGCAAGGTGAGAACAGGGAGCGCCAGGTATTGGAGGCGCGGCAGCCGGTGGCCGAGCTACCCGACCAGCAGCCGGTGACCTGGTATTTTGCCGCGGAAGAGGACGCGGCGGGCCGTGCCTATCTGTGGGAGGTCGCGGCAGCCGGCGACGCGGCGCACACCGGCTCCAGCCTTTGCACGGATGGCGCCGGCCGGCCGGCGGTGGCCGTGTATGGCAGCCGGTGGGGGGAACTGTTCCAGGATCCGATCTACCTTCACCGGCGGTACGCCCCCATGCCGCGAGCCTACGTGGTGTATGGGGTGGAGGCCGTGCCGGACGATGCCGAGGCGGTGAGCCGGCTGCTGGACGAATCATTTGACCTGCGCCGCGGCGCGGTGGTGGCGGAGCCGGTGGATCTGCCGGAGACCAGCGACTTGCCGGCAACACCGGCGCAGATCGCCAGCTACACGCCTTCACGGGTAGTGGTGCAGGCGACGGCGGTGGAGCAAGGCTTGCTGGTGTTGGGAGACCTGTATTACCCGGGGTGGCAGGCGACGATCGACGGCCAACCGGCAGAGATCGTGCGGGCCAACTACGTCATGCGGGGCGTGGTCGTGCCGGCAGGAGCGCATATCGTGGAATACCGGCTGGCGCCAGCATCGCTGCGCCAGGGAGCACTGGTCAGCCTGGGGGCGGTGCTGCTGCTGGCGGCGCTGGTGTTGGGGGAACGGGTGCTACGACGGCGGGGTCGTCGTTGGCCGGGGAATTGATCCGCGTAGACACCGGGTAGGCGGCCATGCGGTCGGCCGGGTAGGGGCGCAGGGCATCCAGCCAGGCCTCCTGGTGGGCACGGTCATCCAGCCACAGCTGCTCGTGCTCAGGCAGCAGCAGGGCCGGCATGCGGTTGTGGATGG
Organism: Anaerolineae bacterium; assembly: GCA_032111745.1. Lineage (GTDB taxonomy): Bacteria > Chloroflexota > Anaerolineae > JAAEKA01 > JAAEKA01 > JAULUH01. Next base: position 4,326 of record JAULUH010000588.1, read on the forward strand.
GAGCCAGCAGCGCGTTGGGCTCGGTGGTGATGATGGTGAAGGTACGCAGGGTCTCCCCTTCCGGCGAGCGCCACGTCTCCCACAGGCCGGCAAAGGCGAAGGGCGCACCGGACTCCAGGGTGATGCGCATGGGGACCTTGCCGTAGGCGGTCTGCTGCCATTCGTAGAATCCATCGGCCAGCACCAGGCAGCGCCTTTTGTGCAGCGCGTTGCGGAAGCTGGGCTTCTCGGCCAGGGTCTCGGCCCGGGCGTTGATCATGCGGTTGCCGATAGATGGGTCCTTGGCCCAGAAGGGGACGAGACCCCAGCGCAAGAGCTGGATGGCGCCAGCCTCTTCGTTGAGGATCACAGGGAGGTTCTGCGTGGGCGCGGCGTTGTAGCGCGGCGCCAAGCCCTCGGGCGGCAGGCTGGCGGCGAAGCGCTCGGCCAGGCGCTCGGGATCGGCAAAGATAGAGAAGCGTCCACACATAAGCGGCCTCCAGGAGCTACAAGAGGATCGCTGTCTTCTAAGTCGGCGTCGAGGCTTCAGCCGGGATAGACCCTCAGAACGATCCTACCGCGCGGAGTCGAGGCTTTAGCCGGGCCTTTTGCGCCCGCCTCACCACGCGTTCGCACTGATGTTCTAATTATACTCGAGATCGGCCAGGGACACAACTCTCTCCGGCTCCTCTGGTCCAAGATCCGCTTTGCGCCCTTGGCGACTCTGCGGTTCCCTCCCTGGGGTTCCCTCTCCGCCATCCGCGTTCGTCTGCGTCGTCGTCCGCCCGGCCACAGACTGTACCGGTCTTCGGAGACTGGTCCAGTCTTTCCCTTTTTCATGCATTTGACACCGCATCAGGCCCACCATATAATGATCACGAGGCCATCTGGCCGTCCCCGGGGCGAGTAGCTCAGCTGGTTAGAGCGCTTCCCTTACAAGGAAGAAGTCACAGGTTCGAGTCCTGTTTCGCCCACTTCTCCCCATCACGGCCACCAGCACTTGATGCTGGTGGCGCTATGCTCTGAGCCCCCTATCGACATGTCGCACGTCGAGCTACGCAAGCTGCCCGCCATCGACCGGCTGCTGCAGGTTCCAGCTGTGGCCGCTGCGCGCACCGCCTACGGCCACGATCTAACAGTGCAAACGGCCCGGGATCTGCTGGACGAAACCCGCCAGGCTATCCTTGACGGGGATCCAGCACCCAGGGCCGAGGACCTGGCCGCAGCGTTGCTGGCGCGGCTGGAGGCTGCCATCCGGCCCACGCTGCAGCCCGTGATCAATGCCACAGGGGTCATCGTGCATACCAACCTGGGCCGGGCGCTGCTCAGCGCGGAGGCACGGGCCGCCATGGCCCGCGCCGGTGCGGCCTATAGCAACCTGGAGTACGACCTGGAGGCGGGGCAGCGGGGCTCGCGCTATGGGCACGCCGTAGCCTTGCTGCAGGAGCTGACCGGCGCCGAGGATGCGCTGGTGGTCAACAACAACGCCGCGGCCCTGCTGCTGTGCCTGATGGCCCTGGCCCGGGACCGGCAGGTCATCATCTCGCGCGGCCAGCTGGTGGAGATCGGCGGCGGCTTCCGTATCCCCGATGTGCTGGCTACCAGCGGCGCGCACCTGGTGGAGGTCGGCACCACCAACCGCACGCACCTGCGCGACTTCGAGGCTGCCATCGGGCCCGCTACCGCGGCCCTGTTGCGCGTGCACTCCTCGAACTTCCGCCAGATCGGGTTTACGGCGGAGGTGAGCCTGCCGGAGCTGGTGGCCCTGGGCCGGGAGCATGGCCTGCCCGTGATCGACGACCTGGGCAGCGGCACGCTGCTGGACACGCAGCCCTTCGGGCTGGCCTATGAGCCCCGGGTGCAGGATAGCGTGCAGGCGGGGGCGACGCTGGTCACTTTTAGCGGCGACAAGCTGCTGGGAGGGCCGCAGGCCGGCCTGATTGCCGGCCAGGGCGAGGCCATCACTCGGCTGCGGCGCCATCCCCTGACCCGTGCCCTGCGCGTGGACAAGACGACGTTGGCCGCCCTGGCCGCCACGTTGGTCCATTACCTGCGGGGTGAGGCGGTGGATAAAATCCCGGTGTGGCGCATGATGGCGGCCAACCCTGAGGATCTCAGCCTCCGGGCAGCCGGATGGGCGGACACGCTCCGGGCCAGGGGCATTGCTGCCGAGGTGCGTCCGGGCCAATCCACGGTGGGAGGGGGCTCGCTGCCGGGCGAGACCCTGCCCACGCACCTGCTGGCCCTTCCTGGTGGGTCGCCCGATAGCCTGGCCGCGGCCTTGCGCCGGGGCCAGCCGCCGGTGGTGGCGCGCATTGTGGACGATGCAGTCTGTTTCGACCCGCGCACGGTGCTGCCGGAGGAGGATGGCGCCCTGGTCGACGCCATTCTGCAGGCTGTGCATTGAGGAGATGTGGGTATGGCGAATGTGACCCGTTTGCAGGGCCGGGTGATCCGGGCTGGCCGCGGCGAGGGCCGGGCGCTGGTTTCGCCCGAGCCGATTGGCTTCCTGGGCGGTGTCGACCCGGACACGGGTGTGGTAGTGGAGCCCCACCATCCGCTGCAGGGCCAGTCGGTGGCGGGCCGGGTGTTGGTGTTTCCCACCGGCAAGGGCAGTACGGTGGGGTCGTACACGATCCTGCGGCTGGCCCGCAATGGGGTGGCACCGGCCGCCATGGTGAACGCCGAGAGCGAGGCCATCGTGGCCGTGGGCGCCATCATTGGGGATATCCCCATGGTGGACCAGGTGGCCATTGCCCTGATCCGGGATGGCGACTGGGTGGTGGTGGAGGACGGCACGGTGGAGATCCATGAGTGAGACGGTCTTCCTGAAACTCGGCGGCTCCCTGATCACCGACAAGACCCAGGTGGAGCAGGTGTTGCCGGATGTCCTGCGGCAGGCCGCTGCCGAGATTGCCCGCGCCCTGAAGGATGCACCGGGTCTGCGCCTGGTGCTGGGGCATGGCAGCGGGTCATTTGGACATGTTGCGGCCAGGCGCTATGGCACGCGCACTGGGGTGGAGGGGCCCGAGGCCTGGTTGGGCTTTGCCCGGGTGGCTGAGGCTGCCGCTCGCCTCAATCGGCTGGTAGCGGCGGCGCTGCTGGCCGAGGGGATTCCGGCCTGGTCCGTGCAGCCCTCGGCTGGGGGCTGGTGTGCCGGCGGCACCGTTGTGCGCTGGCAAAGCGAGCTGTTCGAGATGGCCCTGGCGCGCGGCCTGGTGCCGCTGGCGTACGGTGATGCGATGCTGGATGAGACGCGCGGAGGCACGATTGCCTCCACCGAGGAGCTGTTTACCTGGCTGGTGGGGCGGCTGCGGCCAGCCCGCATCATCCTGGCCGGCACTGTGGACGGCGTGTACAGCGCGGATCCGCTGGCCGATGCCGCGGCCGAGCTGTGGCCGCTGATCACGCCGGCCGACCTGCCCGGGATGCAGGCCAGCCTGGGCCAGTCGCACGGCGTGGACGTCACCGGCGGCATGTTGAGCAAAGTGACGGAGATGTGTGCCCTGGTGCAGGCGCATCCGCAGCTGGAGATCCGCCTGATATCCGGCCGGCGGCCCGGCGCACTGTATGGCTCCGTGCTGGGCCGGCCCGAGGCCGGAGGCACCGTGATCAGGGCACGATAACAAATTGTTAAAACCTTTGCCTTTTTGGCGAATGCGGCTATAATGACCTCTTGCGGAAGCTGTCACAACGGTTTGTGCCTTATCGAATACATGGTTTCGATCCCTGGGTATAACGTGGCGCGGAAGTGACATAGGATTATGAACCTGATCAATATTGCCGGTTTTGTGCTGATATTTGGCGTGCTGGTGTTTATTCACGAGCTGGGCCACTTCCTGGCTGCGCGGCGAAACGGTATTGTCGCGGAGGAGTTCGGCTTTGGCTACCCGCCCCGTCTGCTGACGCTGTTTCGGGGTGAGGGCCGGCTGGAGGTGGGCGGACGCTCGCTGGTGGTGCCGCGCGGCTTTGAGCTGCCGGCCGAACTGGCCGCGGATTCGATGGTTACCGTCGAGACTACGACGGATAAGAAGGGGCGCCAGGAGTTGTCCGGCGTGGCCCTCCTTGAGCCGGACCAGGCCATCCCTCCCGGCGCCGCGCGCGTGACGCTGGTGGATCCCGGCACTGTTTATAGCATCAACATGATCCCCTTCGGCGGCTTTGTGCGTATGCGCGGCGAGGACGGCCCGGCTGGCCCGGGCAGCTTCGCCAGTGCCTCGCGCAAGGGCCGTGCGGCGACCCTGCTGGCCGGACCCTTGATGAACCTGGCCCTGGCCATCCTATTGTTCACCATTGCCTCTTTCCTGGGCCGGCCCGAGCCGGTTCCGGGCGGCACTATCACCTTGATCTCGCCTGGATCGCCGGCCGAGCTGGCTGGCCTGCAGGTTGGAGACCAGGTCTTCAAGATTGGCGAACAGGATGTGATCGATGCCGGCGACCTGAGCCGGTACATGGACGAGCATCCTGGAGAGCCGGTGACCCTCCTGATCCAGCGCGGTGGCGAGATGATCACGTTGCCGGTGAACCCGCGCCAGAACCCGCCCCCTGGCGAGGGCCGCATCGGCGTGCAGATCGAGCCATCCGTCGAGCTGAAGCGCTTTGGCCTGTTACAATCCGTGATACGGGGGGTCGAGGATACGGCACGTTTCACCCAGGTCACGCTTTCCGTGCCTGCTTTGCTCATGCGCGGGGTGATCAGCCCCGAGGAAGCCCGGCCGGTCGGCCCGAAGGGCATCTACGACCTGACCAGTGGCGCCATCCAGCAGAGCCGACAATCGGGTTGGCTTTACCCAGTTCTACTACTCATGGGCATTCTCAGCCTGGCCCTGGCGATCACCAACCTGTTGCCTTTACCAGCACTTGACGGCGGCAGACTCATGTTTGTTATCATCGAGCAGATCCGTGGCCGTCGCGTCGATCCGAACTGGGAAGGCGCCATTCATCTGGCAGGTATGGTCCTGCTCCTAGGTCTCATGGTTATCATCACGTATCAGGATTTCGCCTCGCCGGTGCCGTTGCCTGACTGGCTGGGACCGCTCGGACTGTAGTCCGGCGGTTCTTGCCACGGCGCTCAGGCAGCGCAAACGCCTGGACAGGGCTGTCGTGTCCGGGCGTGGCACCTAGCCAAGCGGTAGAAGGTCATCGCAGCTTCGTCAAAGCGACCAGCCTTCCCGCCTGAGAGGATGACCCATGCCATGCAAACGCTGTGGGGCTGACATCCACAGTGGCCTGGACATCTGTCCCCACTGTGGCGCTCGCCAGAAACGTCAGCCCGCCATCATCGGTTGCGCCCATTGCGGACGGCGCTCGTCATCGGAGCTTACCGTCTGTCCTCAATGTGGCCGCAGCCTGCGGTCCCGGCACCTGTCCGTGGGCACCCTGGCCCTGGGAGCCGTGGCCCTGCTGGCTGTCCTGGCACTAATTGCCGCTTCCTCGGCGGATACCTGGAACACGGTGCGGTCGGCCAGTGCGGACCGCATCGCTGCGCTAGAGGAGGGTATCAGTGACCTGGGCGGCAAGGTCCTGGACACCGCCTCGGAGCTGGCGGAAAGTAGCGAAGCTGCTACCCCAGCGGCCACGCGGGTGGTGATGTTGGACGAGCTGCCGGAGATCGTGGTGCCCGGCACGATCACCAACACCGTGAACCTGCTGGTGGCGCCCACCACTGTCCCCGAGGCGGTGGCCCTGGCCCGAGTTGAGGCCGGTGCCCGCGTGACGCTGACGGAGATCATCTCCAATGCGGAGGTTCCAGCTTCCGCACCTCCGCCGGCGGCTACAGCCATACCGCCGACGGCTACAGCCATACCGCCGACGGCTACAGCCATACCGCCGACGGCTACGGCTGTGCCGCCAACCTTGACGCCGGTGCCGCCCACGCCAACGCGCGTGCTGCCCACGGCGACGCGGATACCGCCGACGGCAACGGCTGTGCCGCCCACGCCAACGCCGGTGCCGCCTACGCCCACATCCCAACCGGTAGCCGCGGCCGCCGCCACCGGGGGCGGAGGCACATATACGGTACAGCCGGGTGACGACTGGTTCAAGATCGCGCAGCGCTTCGGCCTGGACCAGGAAGCGCTGGCGGCCTACAACGACAGCACGCCCAGCAGCATCCTGCAGGTCGACGACAAGCTGCGTATTCCGCAGGCCAGCTGGACAGCACCGCCAGCCGCACCGACGCCCACCCCCACGAGGTCACCCACCCCGACCCCCACCCCGATGCCGACGGCCACAGCCGTGCCCACAGCCATTCCCACCCTGCCGGCACCAACCGGCCTGCAGCCCGGCAACAGCGATGGATTTAGCGCTGGGGCCTTCCCGCTGCTGCGCTGGAGCCCGGTGCCCGGGATGACTGACGCGGATCAGTACCTGGTGCAGGTCCGGTTTGCGACGGTCAACGGTGACGAGGGGTATTGGTCGGAAACCACTCCTGATACCCAGGTCGAGGTACCGGTATGGGTGTTCGATCTGGCTGCGCCACCGGACCGCACCTCGCGCTGGACGGTCCAGGTGCGCCGCCAGCTTCCGGATGGGCGTATCGTCGAGCTGAGCCCGGCCAGCGCCACGGGCACCTTCTACTGGCGTTAGGGTGGCCAGGACTATGCCGCAGCGTGATCAATCAGATGCCATCCGGGCATTGAATGGACTGCTCGACCTCGTCCAGCCCATCCATAGGCTGGACCTGCAGGCGCTGTCCGATCTGTCGGGCACGGAACTGGAACAGTTTAGCCGCACCTGGTCACAGCTTCCCTCGGCGCGGCGTCGCGCCCTGGTCACCGGCCTGATTGAGCTGGCCGAGGCCCGGGTGGATGTCTGCTTTCGCTCCATCTTTCAGTGGCTGCTGGCAGACGAAGATTCCGCAGTGCGGGCACAGGCCATCGATGGGCTATGGGAAGAGGAGGATGTGCGGTTGATTGCGCCCCTGACGCGCATCCTGCAGGAGGATCCGGCGGCAGATGCGCGGGCGGCGGCGGCCCAATCCCTTGGCCGCTATGTGCTACTGGGAGAGCTGGAGGAATTGGGCCGTGGCCTGAGCCAGGCGGTGGAAGAAGCCCTGTGGCTGGCCTATACCCGGGACGGCCAGGACATCCTGGTCCGCCGGCGGGCTCTCGAGTCCCTGGGCTATTCGTCGGCGGCGCGCATGCCCCGGGCCATTGCGGAGGCCTACGAGGACGACGACGAGGGCCTGCGCGCCAGCGCGGTTTTCGCCATGGGGCGCAGCGCGGACAGCCGGTGGCAGGACATCATCCTGGCAGAGCTTGATAGCACCGAAGCGGCGATGCGCTATGAGGCAGCGCGAGCCAGTGGCGAACTGGAGCTGGCGGAGGCGGTGCCGGCGCTGATCCCCTTGTTGGACGAGCCGGATGTGGACCTGCGGGACGTAGCGGTGTGGGCGCTGGGACACGTTGGTGGGCCAGAGGCGCGGCGAGCGCTCCAGGCATGCGCCGCCAGCGAGGACGAAGTTTTGGCTGAGGCTGCCCAGGAAGCGTTGGACGAGCTCGCCTTCCTGAGCGGTGACGACGAGCTACCGGCGTTCATGTTCTAGCGCTGGCCCTGTGATCGATGTCCTGTGGCAGGTCATTGCGCCGATCTTCCTGGCCGCCGGCGCGGGATATGTGCTGGCGCGCAGGCTCGGTGTTACGGCCCGCCAGCTCTCGCGAGTAGCCTTCTACCTGTTCTCCCCCTGCCTGATCTTCGACAGGCTCAGCCACACCTCCCTGTCGGCAGCCGACCTGGGCCAGCTGGCCCTTTTCGCCACCCTGGCTATCGCCGGATCCACGCTAATGGCCTGGATCGTAGCGCGCCTGCTGCGCTATGGCCGCACTGAGACCCTGGCCTTCGTGCTGGTAGTCATGGCCGGCAATGCTGGCAACTACGGGCTGGCGGCGAATCAGTTCGCCTTTGGTCCTGAGGCACTGGAGCCGGCCCTGGTATATTTCGCCATCAGCTCCCTGGCGATCTCGTCAGTGGGCGTGTATCTGGTGGCGAGTGGCCGGCGCACGGCCATGGAAGCAGCGCGCAACGTACTGGGCGTGCCCCTGTTCTACGCCAGCCTGGCCGGCCTGGCGGTGTGGGCCCTGCACCTCAGTCTGCCGGCGCCTATCGAGCGCTCGATAAGCCTGTTGGGCCAGGCGGCGGTGCCGGTGATGCTGGTGGTCCTGGGCATGCAGCTGGCCGGAGTCCACTTGCGCAACGACCTGGGACGCATATCGTTGGCCGCGCTGACCAAATTGGTCGGTGGAGCACTGATCGGCCTGGCCCTGGCCAACGCACTGGGCCTCGCCGGTGTCAATCGCCAGAGCGCCATCCTGCAGTCCGCCATGCCGACGGCGGTCATGGCCACGGTGCTGGCTGGCGAATACGATGTGGAGCAGGAGTTCACCGCCGGGGTGGTGCTGGTTTCGACCCTGGCCAGCATTGTGACCATCACTGCAGTGCTGACCTTCCTGGTCTGAGCGATGAGCAGCCGAAAAAAAACTGACAACAAATCAACACCATTGAGCGAGAGCCAGAAGGCCTCGCCGGAGACTCTGCCGCCAGAGGAGCTGGCCCGGCGCCGCGCCGAGGTGGCGGCCCTGGCTGCGGAGGCGAAGCAGCGCCGCGGCCAGGAGCTGCTGGCCGAGGGCGCCCGGCTGCTGGGCCAACGCCGCCCGGGCGAGGCCGCCGGCAGATTGGCGCAGGCCGCCGAGCTGTTGCCCGACAACGTCGACGTCGCCATCAACCTCGGTGGGGCCTATATCTTGCAGGGCAAGTATGACAAGGCGGTGACAGTCCTGGAACGGGCCACGGCACTGGCACCGGCGAATGCCATGCTGTGGGTGAACCTGGCTGCAGCGCAACTGGGCAGCCTGGAGCTGTCCGGACCCGGGCAACAGGAGCGCGCGATTGCCGCCTACGAGCGCGCGCTGCAGATCGACCCTGCGACGCCCAACGTGCATTACAACCTGGGCCTAGTCTACAAGGACCGCCAGGATTGGGCCAAGGCACGGGCCCACTTCACGGCTGCCCTGAGCGTTGACGCCAGCGATGCCGACGCCGTCTACTGGCTGGCCAAAGTGGCCCGGATGGAAGGGGAAGGGCAGACTGCTGGCCCTCCTGACCCGGAGCAAGCCGGGCTAGGAGGCTCCGAGGCCAGCCAAGGAGACATACTATAGGGTGGCTGCTGCAACTCTGCCTGGCTACGTCGAACTCCATAAACAGGGGGAGCTACGACGGCGGGCTGAGCAGGCCTGGCAGGGACTGGCGCACTGCCACACGTGCGCCTGGCAATGCGCAGTCGACCGGCTGGCTGGGGAGCTGGGCCAGTGCCGCACGGGCAGGCTGGCCCGGGTATCGAGCTATTTTCCCCACTTTGGCGAGGAAGACTGCCTGCGCGGCCGGCACGGCAGCGGCACGATCTTCTTTGCCCACTGCAACCTGCACTGCCAATTCTGTCAGAACTACGATATCAGCCAGCTCGGCCATGGACAGGATGTCGAGCCGGAGCAGATCGCAGTGATGATGCTGGCCTTGCAGGCCGAGGGCTGCCACAACATCAACCTGGTGTCGCCTAGCCATGTGGTGCCCCAGATCATGGTGGCGCTGGCGCTGGCAGCCGAGGCCGGCCTGCGGTTGCCCCTGGTATACAACACGGGCGGCTACGACTCCCTGGAGACTCTGCGCTTATTGGACGGCGTGGTGGACATCTACATGCCGGACATGAAATACGCCGATCCAGAGACCGCGCTGCGTTACTCCCAGGTGCCCAACTACCCGCCCATCAACCAGGCTGCGGTGAAGGAGATGCACCGGCAGGTGGGGGACCTGGCGATCGACGAGGATGGCATTGCCCAGCGAGGCCTGCTGGTGCGCCACCTGGTGCTACCGGGCGGCCTGGCCGGCACCGCCGAGATTGCGCGCTTTCTGGCCGAGAAGGTGTCGGCCGCGTGCTATATCAACGTGATGGGGCAGTACCGGCCCGCTTATCGAGCGGCGCGCTACCCGGAGATCGATCGCCCTGCCAGCCGGCAGGAGGTGGCGGAGGCGGTCCAGCTGGTGCTGGATGCCGGCCTCTATCGCCTCGACCACCGGGTTGGCGCATACCGTGGTGAGCGCCCGTGATGCGCAAGAACCCGACACGCCTGGCCTGGACCGTGCTGCTGGCGGCCTTCACCACCTTCTGTGTGCTGGCAGTCTCCATCCCGCTGGGTATCCGCTGGGTCCTGGTGAATGCCCGGGAGGAGTTGCCGGCCGCACTGCAGGTAGGCTCAGGCACCGTATTGCTGGTGGCCTCCGCCGGAGCCGATCCCATCGCGGTGGTGGACACCCGCAGCATCAGGGCACCCAGCCAGATCCAGACGGACCAGAGCTCGCAGGCCACCCTGATGTTCAGCACCGGCGAGGCCGCGAGCAGCCCTGAGCTGGCCACGGTGCAGGTGTACCCTGGGGCCCAGGTGGAGGTGCTGGAGGCCAGCCGCCCGCGTTATGCCGCCGGCCACGGCCCTGACCGCATCGTGTTGGAGGTGGGAGGCGGCCGGGTACGGGTAAACACCGCCGAGGCCCATCCCCGCGGCCTCTACACCGAGATCCAGACCCCACAGTCGTCGATCACGCTGGCTCCCGGCAGCTATGCCGTCGAGGTCACCAACGCCGGGACGATGGTAGCCACGCGGTTCGGTCAGGCCACCGTGGAAGCGAACGGCGCCAGCCAGCTGGTTGAGACGGGCCTGCGGGCCGAGGTACCCACCGGGCAACCGGCGGGTGGGCCGACGCCTTTGCCTGAAAACCTGATCGCCAATGGCGACTTCACGGCTCCGCTGGGCCCACCAACCTGGCTGGTGAGCGCCTTCCCGGAGGAGGATCCTACCAGCGGCACAGTCAGCGTGGTGGACCAGGGAGGGCGCAATGCCGCGCATTTCAGCCGCTTGAACCAGCCCCCCACACACACGGAAGTGGCCATTACCCAGGTGCTGGACCGGGCTGTGCACGACTACGAGTCGCTGGTGCTGCAAATGGATGTACTGTTGCGCTGGCAGAGCCTTCCAGGAGCAGGCGAGCGCAGCTCCGAGTTTCCCCTGATGTTTCGCCTGGACTACCAGGATATCTACGGCAACCACCAGTTCTGGACCCACGGTTTCTACTATCGCGATCCCTCACCCCAATGGGTGGTCACCGGCGGCAGCCAGATTCCGCAGAACCTGTGGTATCCCTACGAAAGCGGCAACCTGTTCCAGCAGCTGCAGGAGGAGGGATTGCCACCACCGGCGAAGCTCAACTATCTCAAGATCTACGCCTCAGGCCACAACTACGACAGCCTGGCTGCGGAGGTCCGCCTGACGGCGCGCTAGGCCTTTCTATGGCGACTGGACTTCCGGCGTGGCTGGTGTGGTTGCGAAGGATGGCCCTGGTCGGAACCGTCCTTCTCTATCTGGCGCTGGCACTGGCTCAGCTTGACCTCCCTGGCCTGCACTACGACGAGGCCAGGGAGGCTGGTGTAAACGCCATGGAGATGTTGCGGCGGGAGGACGTACAGGCGTTCCGCAGTGCGGGCCTGCAAGTGGGAACCACCTTCCTGCCGTTGATGGTGCAGGACTACATCGGCGCCACTAACGTTTACCTGGCGCTGCCCTTCCTGGGACTGTTGGGGGTCACCGTGCCGGCTTTGCGCGTGCTGGCGGTGACCTGTGGCCTGGTAACGCTGCTGCTGGTGTGGCGCCTGGGCGATGACCTGGCCAGCATGGAGGACACCGGCCTGGGCCTCGCCGGGGCCCTGGCCATGCTGCTCCTGGCAGTCAGCCCAACCTTTGTCTTCTGGAGCCGGCAGGGGGTGTTTGTCACTAATGCGGTGGTGACGCTCGCTCTGGCGACAGTCTGGATGGGGCTGCGCTGGTGGCGCAGCGGCCGGCCAGCGTATCTCTACGCCATGGCGCTGCTGGCCGGGCTAGGACTGTGGACCAAGCTGTTGTTCGTCTGGGTGCTGGTGGCGATGGCCGTGGCAGCAGGGGTGGCGTGGCTGGCCACCAGGAGGCAGGTGAGCGGCCAGGGCGACGGGAGGAGCGGTCCATCAGACTGGGCACCGGCCGGGGGCCTCCTGGCACGGCAGCTGGGTGTGGCCGTGATCATACTGCTGATGGCCCTGCTGCCGCTGGTGGTGTTCAACCTGCAGACCGGCGGCACCTTGCTGTCCATCTTCGGGAACCTGGGCCAAAGCTATTATGGCGTAAACAACGCCGCGTTCCTCCCTAACGCCGGCGTTCGTTTCGGGCAGTTGGCGACGCTCCTACGCGGGGATCATCTCTGGTACCTGGGCGGCCCTTTTGCCAACGCCCTGGCGCCCTTCATTGCCGCAGGCCTGGTGGTCACGGCCCTGGCCGGCGCGGCCTGGAGCGGGCGCCGGGGCGCGCTCTTGACCATGGGGCTGGCCGTCCTGTTCGTAGGGCTGCTGATCCTGCAATCGACGTTCACGGTATCGGACCTCTTCATCACGCACTTTGCCATCGTGCAGCCATTCCTCCTTGTGCTGGTGGCGCTGGCGGCTGACAGCCTGTGGCGCAGCTCAGCGGGACGGAGGATGGGCCTGGAGACAGGTTCGAATCGCACTATGGCCAGGGTAGCCGGATGGCTGGTGGCGCTAGCCCTGGTGGCCTGGCTGGTGGCAGACCTGACGACGTCGGTGCGCTATCACCAGGCGCTAGCCCAGACCGGCGGCCACGGCTCGCATTCAGACGCCATCTATCGCCTGGCGCAGTGGCTGGACGAGCGGCAGGTGGTCCAGCCCCTGGCCATGGACTGGGGCCTGGACGCACCCCTGCGCTACTTGACGGCGAACCGGGTGCAGCCCTTGGAGCAGTTCGGCTATGACCGGCTGGATGCTCCAGACCAAGGCTTTGGGGGACGGGTGGCACCCTTGTTGGACGACCTAAGCCGTCTTTACGTGTTCCACATGCCGGACAACACGGTGTTCCAGGGCCGGCGGGAGGCCCTGGAGGCTGCCGCCGTGACGCGCGGCCTCACCTTGGCTCTGCAGGAGGCCTTCTACGACCGCAGCGGCCGGCCGGTCTTCGTAGTCCTGCGCGCAGAATAGAGCCGCTACCGCCCATGCAAGAGCAAACCCGCCGCAGGTATGCGGCGGGTTTGTTTGTCATCACGCGGAGTCGAGGCTTTAGCCGGATCTTTAGCGCGCCTCAGCCATGATGGCCATTGTGCCCATTATGCCCATCATGGCTCTGGCCGGTAACCGTCCACGTCTCCTCGGCCGCGTAGAGGTCCTTGAGACTGCCTTTGCCCCGAGTCTGCTGGGCCCGCTGGACCTGGGACATGACACCTTCCTCGTAGCTGATTTGGTCCACGTCACGGAAAACGCCGATGGGCACCGGGAAATCGGGGTTGGCCATGCGGCTCAGCATGAAGGCCAGGTTGGGGTTAGGAGAGTGCTCGTCGTGGACGAGC
>JAULUH010000589.1:0-7184 GCA_032111745.1 Anaerolineae bacterium
GCCTTCCACAAGGTGGCCGGGAATCGGCCCAAGGTGGAGGGCTGGTTCGGCGAGAACTACCTTAAGAGATACGCGCCGCTGATCGATCAGGGCGTTGGCCAGGACTTCCTCTACGGCGGTCGCTATTTCGACCGGCTGGAAAAGCGCAACGGCATCTGGCGCATCGCCAAGCGGACGGTGATCATGGACTGGAACCTGAACCAGCCCTCCACCGAACTACGCGAAGACGGCATGTTCAAGACCCTGCAGATCACGGGGCGTCGCGACCGCCAGGATCCGATCTACCAGCGATAGGTCCTAATCAGCCCGGGATGACGGCCGCGCAGATGTCCAGCAGTGGCCCGGGTGCAATGCCGAGCAGCAACACCAGCACCGCATTGGCGCCCAGCACCAGCCTGAAGGCGGGTCGGATCCTGAGCGGGTGCTGGTCCTCGGCATCGTCGAAGTACATCAGCTTCACCACCCTCAGGTAGTAGAAGGCCCCGATCACCGAGAACACCACGGCGGCGATGGCCAGCCAGGTCATACCCACGTTCAGGACGGCGGTAAACACCTGAAGCTTGGCCCAGAAGCCGATCATGGGTGGCACGCCGGCATTGGCGAACATGAGCATTAGCATCACGAATGCGAACCAGGGGCTGCGCTGGTTGAGACCCTTGAAATCATCGAGCTGATCGGCCTCAAAACCCTTGCGCGACAGCACCAGGATGACCCCGAAGGAGCCGATCATGATGATTTCATAGGCCAGCGTGTAGAACAGCGCCGCCTCGTACCCCTCTGCGGTGCCCGCCACGAATCCCATCAGGATGAAACCCACGTGGGAAATGGTGGAGTACGCCAACATGCGCTTGATGTTGGGCTGCACAATGGCCACGAGATTACCGAGGCCCATCGACAGGAAGGCCAGGATGGCCAGCATGTCCTGCCAAGAAGCAGTCATGGCTGCCAGTCCCTCCCCCAACACGCGCATGGCCAGCGCAAAGGCTGCGATCTTCGGCACCGAACCGACCAACATGGTCACGGCCGTGGGCGCACCGTGATAGACGTCCGGCGTCCACATGTGGAACGGGACGGCGCCGAACTTGAAGGCGATGGCCACTACGATGAACGACAGCCCCAGGATGAGTCCGATGTTGCTGGCCTCGGCTCCGGCAAGATTGCCGGCAAGGTCATCCAGCATGAAAGTGCCGGTCACGCCGTAAACCAGCGAGATGCCATAGAGCAGCGCTCCCGAGGCAATCGCACCCAGGATGAAATACTTCATGGCCGATTCGGCTGCGATGCCGTTGTCCCGATCGAAGGCGACCAGCGTGTACAGCGACAGGGACAGGATCTCGATGCCCAGGTAAACAACCAGCAGGCTACCCGCGGAAATCATCACGTTGATGCCAAAGACAGCCAGCAGGGCCAGGACGAAATACTCACCCCGGAACAGGCCGCGGTCCTCCAGATATTCCCTCGAATACAGCAGGGCTACGGCTGCCAAGACATAGTTGACCAGTTTCAGCACCATGCTCAGCGGGTCGTGAACGTAGTGCCCGAAGAGGGCCACGATCCGAAGCGGCTCGGTGGTGACCGAGGTGATCCACGCGGCTGCCCCGAGGACCGCAATAGTCAGCAGATGGCTGATCCAGCGCCGGCTGTCATCCAGGAACAAGTCCACGAGCAGCACGGTGCAGATAGCAACGGCGAGGAAAATCTCGGCTGCCGCCGGCAAGAGGTCTGCCCAGGTCAGGATCTGCGTCATCGTGGCCTCAGTACAGCTTGCTGGTCAGCAACTGGGATACCAGGTGCTGGACGGTAGGTTGCAGGACTTCCAGCAGCGGGGCCGGGTAGATCCCGAGGGCGAGCACCGCCACGGCCAGGACGCTGAGCGTCAGCGTCTCACGGGCATTGAGGTCCTTCATGGAGGCAACGCCATCGTTCACTACCTCTCCCCACAGCACGCGCTTGACCAGCCACAGCGTATAGGCTGCCCCCAGAATGAGCGTGGTGGCCGCCACGAAGGCAAACCAGAAATTGGCCTTGAAGCTCGCCAGGATCACCAGGAATTCACCGACGAAGCCCGAGGTACCCGGCAGGCCGGCATTGGCCATGGCAAACAGCACCAGGAAGAAGCCAAACCTGGGCATGGTGTTGATCACCCCACCGTAAGCCGAGATCTGGCGAGTATGCAGACGGTCGTACATGACGCCTACGCACAGGAACATGGCACCCGAGATCAGGCCGTGGGACACCATCTGGATCATGGCACCATCGATACCCATGCCGGCACCGACCGAGCTACCGGTGGAGGCCACGATCGCATAGGCCAGGAAGCAGCCAAGAGTCACGAAACCCATGTGTGCAATGGAAGAGTAGGCAATCAGCTTTTTCATGTCCTGCTGGACCAATGCCACCAGGCCAATGTAGGCCACTGCGATGAGCGATAGCGAAATGACCAGCCAGTCGAGTTCACGACTGGCATCCGGCGTGATGGGCAGGCTGAAACGCAGGAATCCATAGCCGCCCATCTTCAGCATGATGGCCGCAAGGATCACCGAGCCTCCGGTCGGCGCCTCGACGTGTGCATCCGGCAGCCAGGTGTGGACCGGCCACATCGGCACCTTAACGGCAAAGGCGGCGAAGAAAGCCAGGAAGATCAGGACCTGCTCGGTCATACCGATCGGCATGGCGTGAAAGTCCGCGATCTCGTAACTGCCACTCTGCAGGTACAGGTAGATCAGGGCCACCAGCATGAAGATGGAACCCAGGAAGGTGTAGAGGAAGAACTTGATGGTGGCGTAAACCCTGCGTGGGCCACCCCAGATCCCGATGATCACAAACATCGGAATTAGCATCGCCTCCCAGAACACGTAGAACAGCAGGCCGTCCAGGGCCGCAAACACCCCGATCATCAGGCCTTCCATGATGAGGAAAGCGGCCAGGTACTGGGTCGGCTTGACCTCGATGACCCGCCAACCCGAGATCACGACCAGCGGCGTAATGAAAGCAGTCAGCACGATCAGCGGCATGGAAATGCCATCGACACCCAGGAAGTACCAGGCATTCAACAGCGAGATCCACGACGTCCGCTCGACAAACTGCATCTCCGCCGAGGCGGTGTCGAATCCCGTCCAGAGCGGCAGGCTGCACAGGAAGGTAAGCCCGGACACCACCAGCGCCAGCCAGCGGGCCATCTCAGCACGCTCGTCACGCAGCGCCAGCACACCGACACCGCCCAGGATGGGCAGCCAGATCAGGAGGCTCAGGATAGGCAGACCGGCGATGGTCATTGTCCACCCCGCAGCACCAGCCAGCCCAGCACTAGGGCAAGGCCAATGATCATGGTGAATGCATAGTGGTAGAGATAGCCGGTTTGCAGAGACCTGACCACCGCCGCAATCCTGCCTACCGCACCGGCCGAGCCGTTGACCATGACACCGTCGATGATCCGCTCATCCCCGCCCCGCCACAGGCCCAAACCGATGGCCCTCGTGCCCGTGGCCACCACATGCTCGTTGAACCAGTCGAAGTAGTACTTGTTGTCCAGCATCCGATGGAACTCGGGAAAACGTGTGCGGAGCGCGTCCGGCAGGTCGGGTCGACGCAGGTACAGGAACCACGCCGACACTGCCCCGGCCAGGGCCAGATAGACGGCCGGGGTCTGGAAAGCATGCAGGACGAAGGCCGCAGACCCGTGGAAATCCTGAGCGAGCAGCGCAATCGGCCCATCCCCCGCCATCTGGATCGCGCCGTCGAAGAATCCACCGAAAACGATGGGCCCCAGGCCCACCCAGCCGACCAGAATCGAGGGCACCGCCAGCGCAACCAGCGGCAGGGTCACCACCCAGGGGCTCTCGTGCAGGTGCTCGCGGGTGTGTTCATCCATACGCGGCTTGCCGTGAAAGGCCATGAAGAGCAGCCGGAAGCTATACAGCGAGGTCACAAAGACCCCGGCGAGCACGCAGAAATAGGCATAGCCTGCCCCGTCGATGGTCGTGGCATGGACCGCCTCGATGATCAGGTCTTTGGAGAAGAAGCCGGAAAATCCGGGAAACCCGATGAGGGCCAGGGTGCCGATCAAGCTGGTGGCATAGGTTACCGGCAGGTAGCGCCACAGTCCCCCCATCCTCCGCATGTCCTGCTCGTGGTGCATGGCGATGATGACCGAGCCGGCGGCGAGGAACAGCAGCGCCTTGAAGAAAGCGTGGGTCATCAGGTGAAAGATACCGGCAGAGTAGGCGCCTGCACCCAGCGCCACAGTCATATACCCCAGCTGTGAAAGGGTCGAATAGGCCACCACCCGCTTGATGTCGTTATTGACCAAGCCCAGCACACCCATGAACAGTGCCGTGGTGGCGCCGATGGCCATCACGTAGGACAACGCGGAACTGGAGAGCTCAAACAAGGGAGACAGCCTGGCCACCATGAAGATGCCGGCAGTGACCATGGTGGCCGCGTGGATCAGGGCCGAGATCGGCGTCGGGCCCTCCATGGAGTCAGGCAGCCAGACATGCAGCGGCACCTGGGCCGACTTGCCCATGGCACCGATGAAAAGAAGGATGCAGATCAGGGTAATCGCCTTGGTCGGCTCGCCAGGCGTGAGGTAAATATCGTTACCGATGATGGCGTCGACCCGCGAGAACACCTCGGCATAGTTCAGGCTGCCGGTATAGTAGTAAATCGCAGCAATTCCCAGGATGAAGCCGAAGTCACCGATCCGGTTGACCACGAAAGCCTTGAGGTTGGCGTGGATGGCGGTGGGTTTCCGGTACCAGAAGCCGATCAGCAGGTAGGAGACGAGTCCCACGGCCTCCCAGCCAAAGAACAGCTGCAGGAAGTTGTTGGACATCACCAGCATCAGCATCGCGAAGGTGAACAGCGAGATGTAGGCGAAGAAGCGCTGGTAACCAGGATCGTCATGCATGTAGCCGATGGTGTAGATGTGAACCATCAGCGACACGAAGGTCACCACTACCATCATCAGCGCGGTGAGCTTGTCGACCAGGAAGCCGACCTCCAGGCGCAGCCCGTCGCTGACACCCCAGGTGTAGACCGTTCCGTTGAAGGCCTCCAGGCTGCCGTCGATCAAGCTCGCCAGTACCCACCCCGACAGCGCACAGGAAAGCGCCACTCCGGCGATGCACAGGCTGTGGCTCAGGGTACGACCGAGCTGGCGGCCGAGCAGTCCGCTGAGCACAGCGGCCACCAGGGGAGCCAGGGCAATCGTCAGGTAGGTCGTCTCGGGTGCCACGCGTCTAGCCCTTCATCGTATCCAGTTCTTCAACGTTGATGCTGCGTCGCTCGCGGAACAGCACCACCAGGATCGCCAGGCCGATTGCCGCCTCGGCGGCTGCCACGGTCATGATGAAAAAGACAAAGATCTGGCCATCCAGGTTGCCGAGGTAACGGGAGAAGGCCACGAAGTTGAAGTTGACGGCCAGCAGCATCAACTCCATGCACATAAGCAGAAGAATCACGTTCTTGCGGTTCAGGAACACGCCGGCCACGCCGATCGAGAACAGGATGCCCGCGAGCAGCAGGTAATGGGACAATCCGATGTTCATTCCCGCTCCGCCTCGACCTTGACCAGCCTGACCCGATCCTCTCGTCGGACCGCGACCTGACGCGACACGTCCTGCGTCTTGAGCCCCGCTCTCCGCCGCATGGTCAGGGCAATGGCCGCCACCATCGCCACCAGCAGGACGATGGCCGCCAGCTGGAAGGGGTAGACGTAATCGGTGTAGAGCACTGCGCCGACGGCCTCGGTGTTGCTGTATCCCTCGGGCAGGGGAACTGGGTTGTCCATGCCCGGCAGGCCAGCCTCGCGGACCCACAGGACGTAGAACAATTCGGCGACCACGATGAGGGCCACCAGCAAGCCCAGCGGCGCATAGCGGGTGAAGCCCTCGCGCATCCGAACGACGTTGATGTCGAGCATCATGACCACGAATAAGAACAGCACCATCACCGCACCGACGTAGACCAGGACCAGCACGATGGCGAGAAATTCGGCCTCGATGAGCAGCCACAGCAAGGCACTGTTGAAGAAGCAAAGGACCAGCAGCAGGACGGAGTGCACGGGATTGCGCGAGGTAATGACCCCGACGGCCGCCACCACCAGCACCGCCGAGAACACGTAGAAGAGGATTCCGGTAAACACCTGTGGGGTCCTAGCGGTAGGGGGCGTCGGCGGACTTGTCTGCCGCAATCATGGCCTCGTAGCGGTCGCCCACGGCGAGCAGCTGCTCCTTGGTCATGATGTTTTCACCGCGGTTCTCGAAGTGATACTCATGGATCCGGGTTTCCACGATGGCATCGACCGGGCAGGACTCTTCGCAGAAGCCGCAATAGATACACTTGAACAAGTCGATGTCGTAGCGGGTGGTGCGGCGGGTGCCATCCTCGGACACGTCCGAATCAATGGTGATGGCCAGGGCCGGGCAGACCGCTTCACACATCTTGCAGGCAATACAACGCTCCTGGCCGTTAGGGTAACGTCGAAGCGCGTGCAGGCCGCGGAACCTGGGCGACTGGGGTGCCTTCTCCTCGGGGTAGTTCAGGGTCACCTTGGGGGCAAAGAATTGCCTGATGGTCACCGCCATGCCGCGCAGCAGTTCGGTGAGCAGGAGGGTTTTCAGCAAAGTGCGCAGCCTGGACATCTTCATCTTCATGAACTCCACGGGCCCACTTCGAGCCAGACCATGATCCCTTCGACGAACAGCCAGACCAACGTCACCGGAATCAGCACCTTCCAGCCCAGCCGCATGATCTGGTCATAGCGGTAGCGTGGGAAGGTGGCGCGGATCCAGAGGTAGATGAAGATGAAGAAGCCGATCTTGACAAACAGCCAGAAGAAGGACGGCTCGGTGATCCACCAATTGGCAGGCAGGTAACCCTCGAAGGGCGAAAGCCATCCACCCAGGAACATCACGGCGGCCAGCGCGGAGATCAGGATCATGTTGGCGTATTCGGGCAGCGCAAACAGGGTGGCAAACGGCGCGCCGGAATACTCGACGTGGAAGCCTGCGACGATCTCGGACTCACCCTCAGCCACGTCGAAGGGCGCGCGGTTGGTCTCGGCGACCCCGGCGATGAAATAAACCACGAACAAGGGGAACAGCCAGAACCAGTACCAGCTGAGCGCCCCACCCTGCTGGGAACGGACGATGTCGCCCAGGTTCAGGCTCCCCGCTGCCATC
>JAULUH010000590.1:0-1711 GCA_032111745.1 Anaerolineae bacterium
GCACTGGCCCCTGGCGCCCCAGCTGAATTTCATCGCCATCGGCGACAGGGCGGCACTGGTGGATGCGCTGGCCCTCCAGGTAGGTGCCGTCCTGGCTTTGCCAGTCGCACACCACCCAGCCGTGACTACGGGAGTGGCGCACCACGGCGTGGTGATCCGAGACGCCGGAGCTGCTGGCCAGGCACAGCCGATTGCCCTTGGCCTTACCGATGGTGAGCGGTGTGGCGGGATCGAGGAGCGCCTGTTTGGCGGTGTCGCTGCGCAGCACCAGTTGCGCCTGGACTGGGCTCATGGGTCCCCCTTGCGCCGCCGCCACCACAGGCGCCAGTCGTCGCGCAGGTCGGCCCACCAGCCGCCATCGCCTTCCCGAAAGGCCACCACCCGGCCGGGGAACAACAGGGCTTTGCTGGCCAAGGTCAGGGCGATCAGCACCATCGCCAGCAGCACCCAGCCCGGGATGGCGCCCACCCAATGGGCGGCGAAGAAGGCACGGATGGCGTAGACGCCAATGGTGAGCGCCAGCCACAGCCGGAAAGGTTCCCAGGGGTCCCGCTGGCGCTGCACCGAAGGGGAGGTCGTTTCTGGCTTTAGCCTATGGCCGGGCCGCTGGAGATGCCGCTGCACCGCTTCATGTCCACGCTGGCCTCCTCCACCCTGGCGAGCCCGGATGTCCGCCAGGCCTGGCGCCAGTTCGCCGCGGCCTGCCTGCAGGGGCCCTGGCGGGATCGGCCTGCCGCCATCCGCGCTGCCTGGACGCCGTTGCGCCGTCGTCAGGCCCGGGTGGAACTGTGGGCTGCCGGTCAGAAACTGCACGCGCTTGCCCTTGAGAACCGGCGCTACCGCATCGGCCGCGATCCCGCCTGTGAGTTGCCGTTGGAGGTGCCGGGGCTGAGCCGGGTGCACGCCATCCTCGAGAAGGAGCGTGATGCCGATCGCGACTTCAGCCTGGAGGATTTCAATTCCGCCAATGGTCTGTTTCATCGGGATCGGCGCATCCGTGCCATCCAGCTGCGCGACGGCGATGCCATCCAGTTCGGCTCGCCGCTCAAGGGTGAAGCGCCCTTGCTGCGCTACATCCACCCCCGCAGTGCCCTTGAGCAGGCCGCCCATCTGCTCGGGGTGACGGCCCTCCTGGGCTCGGGCCTGCTGGTGAGCGGCATGCTGCTGGCCGCCAGCATCGGCGGAGGGTCCAAGATCCGCGCCATCTCCGGTCCGGTGAAGATCTACGCGGCCAACGGTCAGCAGATCGATGCCAAGGAGGGTTCGGCCACGGCCCTGCCCACCCTGCAGGACTATCCGCTGCTCCTGCGCCAGGCCCTGCTGGCCTCGGAGGAGGCGCGGTTCGGCTGGAACAGCGGGATCGATCTGTTCGGCACCCTGCGCTCGGCCGTGCTGGGTAGTGGCGGCGGCAGTGGTCTCACCCAGCAGGTGGCGCGCCTGTATTACCCCGATGTGGGCCGCGATGTGAGCCTCACCCGCAAGTTGCGTGAGCTGTGGGTGGCACTGCAGTTGGAGGTGGGCTTCAGCAAGAACCAGATCCTCAAGATGTATCTGGATCGGGCCTATCTGGGGCTCGGTACCGAGGGCTTTGAGCAGGCCTCACGCCTCTATTTCCGCAAGTCTGCTGCCGATCTGGATGTGGCCCAGGCGGCCTTCCTGGTGGGTCTGCTGCCCAGTCCCAATGGCTACAGCCCCTGCAACCGGGAGGATC
>JAULUH010000591.1:0-11981 GCA_032111745.1 Anaerolineae bacterium
CTGCCGCGCAGCCTCCTCGATCTGTTGGAGCAGCTTGCTCGCCGCTTCCTGGTCGCGGCGTGCCCGCACTTGCTGCAGCCGGGCAATCTGCTCGGCCTGGACGGCCTCGTCGACCCGCAACAGCTCCCCCCGCGGCACCTCGTCTGTGGCGAAACGGTTGACTCCCACTACCACCTGGCTGCCACGCTCGACGGCC
The DNA here is from genome assembly GCA_032111745.1 of Anaerolineae bacterium. Classification (GTDB taxonomy): domain Bacteria; phylum Chloroflexota; class Anaerolineae; order JAAEKA01; family JAAEKA01; genus JAULUH01. Next base: position 197 of record JAULUH010000591.1, read on the forward strand.
ATCTGCGCCCGGTAGGCAGCGTCCTGGATCTCCCGTTGCATGTAGCCCTGCTCGATGGCCGCCAGCGCGCCGCCGATGGAGTCGATCCTGGCGATGTAGTCCGCCGCCCGTTCTTCGATCTCGTCGGTGAGCATCTCCACAAAATACGAGCCCGCCAGCGGATCGATGGAGTCCGCCACGCCCGACTCGTAAGCGATCACCTGCTGGGTGCGCAGGGCGATCTGCACCGCATCCTCCGTCGGCAGCGCTAGTGCCTCGTCCATGGAGTTGGTATGCAGCGACTGTGTTCCGCCCAACACGGCCGCCAGCGCCTGCAAGGTCACGCGAATGATGTTGTTCTCCGGCTGTTGGGCGGTCAGTGTGCTGCCGCCCGTTTGGGTGTGGAAACGCAGCTGCCATGACGCCGGCTTCTGAGCTCGAAAGCGCTCGCGCATGATGTGCGCCCAAAGCCGCCTGGCTGCGCGGAACTTGGCTACTTCTTCCAGGAAGTTGTTGTGGGCATTGAAGAAAAAGCTCAGCTGCGGCGCGAAATTGTCCACATCGAGGCCGGCGTCCAGCGCGGCCTGGACATACTGGATGCCGTCGGCCAGGGTGAATGCCACCTCCTGCACGGCTGTGCTACCGGCCTCGCGAATGTGGTAACCGCTGATGCTGATGGTGTTCCAGTGAGGCACTTCCCTGGCACAGTACTGGAAAATGTCGGTGATCAGCCGCATGGAGGGGCGAGGCGGGAAGATGTAGGTGCCGCGCGCCAGGTACTCCTTCAAGATGTCGTTCTGGATCGTACCGCGCAGCTGATGCGCCGGCACTCCCTGCTTCTTGCCTACCGCAATAACCATCGCCAGCAGGATCGCGGCCGGCGCATTGATGGTCATGCTGATGCTGACTTTATCTAGCGGTATCCCATCCAGCAGGGTCTCCATGTCGGCCAGGGAGGAGATTGCTACCCCTACCTTACCCACCTCTCCGGCGGCCAGCCCATGGTCGGCATCGTAGCCAATCTGGGTCGGCAAGTCAAAGGCCACGCTCAGCCCGGTCTGGCCCTGCTCCAGCAGGTACTTATAGCGGCGATTGCTCTCGATCGCCGTGCCAAAACCGGCGTACTGCCGCATGGTCCAGAACCTGCCGCGGTACATGGTCGGCTGCACCCCGCGTGTGAACGGGAAGTCGCCCGGAAAGCCCAGCTGCTCCAGGTACGGCCCCGCCATCTCGTCAGCCGGTGCGGCCAATCTCGGCACTGGAATGCCAGAGGAGGTCTCAAACACCGGCTGGCGTTCTGGAAAACGATCGAGGCTCTTTTGTAGGGTCGTGCTGGCCCATTGCTCCTGGGCCTCAGAAACAATCTTCGCCATGCAAGCACCTCCTGCGTTGGGCACCGGCTCAGTGTAGCGTGACCAGCGTGTCGCCCTGGTTGACTGAGTCCCCAGCCTTGATCTTGACCGTAGCTATGGTGCCGTTGCGCAGGGCCCGTAGCTCGTTCTGCATCTTCATGGCCTCGAGAATGACGATACTCTGACCGGCCACCACTTCATCACCTTCGTCGACATTGACCTTCACCACCAGGCCAGGAATGGGTGCCTTGATGGCCGAGTCCACGGCCCCGCTGGCCAGGCCGCCCCGTGACTGATTCAGGCGATGGGTGCGCTCATCCATCACCCGCGCTTCATAGCCCTCGTACCCCTGGCCGGAGACCATCACCCGAAAGCCGTTGCGCTCGGTCTCCTGCACGTGCACCTCGAAGGAGCGGTTGTCCACCAGCAAGGAATAAAGGTCCTCCACCCCGATGCGGCGCAGATCGGCCTGAAGTTCCTTGCCCTCTACCCGAATCAGGCCGCCTTCCTCGATCTCTACCACATAGGTGCGGCCGGTTCCCACCGGAGAACCGGTGGGCGTGATCGTCGTCACGTATTTCATGGGTTTCTCCTGGCTCGCTCGTTAGCGCTTCCAGCTCGCGCTGCGCTTCCAGGCTGATGCCGCGGGCTGGCCAGCCTGCCACATCACCGTGGACGCCTGGTCCCGGCTGTGAGCCACCAGGGCCGCGGCAATAGCTGCGCTGAGCTCCATCTCAGGGCGTTCCACATAAGTAACCGCGAAGCGGTCCTCCAGGAAATTGGTGTCGAAGGCACCCCACATGAACTGGGTGCTATTCATCATCTGCTGGTGGAACGGTATGGAGGTCTTGATCCCGCCGATCCGGAACTCGTTCAGCGCCCGGCGCATACGCAAAATGGTTTCGGCCCGGGTTTCCCCCCACACAATCAGCTTGGCGATCATCGGATCATAGTACAGGCTGACCTCAAAGCCCTCGTAGATGCCGCTCTCCACCCGCACGCCCGGGCCGGTGGGCTCCTGCAAGGTGGTCACCACGCCGCCCGAAGGCATAAAGTTGTTGATGGGATCCTCCGCCGTAATCCGGCACTCGATGGCCCATCCCTTGTGGTGGATGTCCTGTTGCCGCCAGCGCATACGACGACCGGCGGCAATGGCGATCATCTCCTTCACGATGTCTACCCCAGTCACCATCTCGGTCACGGGGTGTTCTACCTGCAAGCGGGTATTCATCTCCAGGAAGTAGAAGTTTCCCTGCTGGTCCAGCAGGAACTCCAATGTCCCCGCATTGACATAATTAACCGCCTGGGCCGCCTTCACTGCCACTTCCCCCATCTGGCTGCGGAGCTCCTCGCTGATCGCTACCGATGGGGACTCCTCGATGAGCTTTTGATGGCGGCGCTGGATCGAGCACTCGCGCTCGCCCAGGTGAATGACGTTGCCATGGCTGTCAGCCAGGATCTGGATCTCGATGTGCCGTGGCCGCTCGATCAGTTTCTCCAGGTACACCGTGTCGTCGCCGAACGCGCTCTGTGCCTCGCGGCGGGCCGCCGCCAGGGCACTCTCCAGTTCCTCAGGTACCCGTACGACGCGCATTCCCTTGCCGCCGCCGCCGGCTGAAGCCTTGATCAGGACGGGATATCCGATTCGCTCCACTTCGGCGGCGATCTCATCGTCCCGCAGGCCCTGGGCTGAGCCAGGCACCACCGGCACCCCAGCTGCGATCATGGTGCGCCGCGCCGTGACCTTGTCGCCCATCAGCCGCATGGCTTCTGGCGTGGGACCGATGAACGCGATTCCCTCGTCGATGCATGCTTGGGCGAAGTCATCGTTCTCCGCCAAGAAGCCGTAGCCAGGATGGATGGCGTCCGCACCAGCCTTCTTCGCCACCTCGATGATCTTGTCGATCCTCAGATAGCTCTCCCGAGAAGGCGGCGGCCCGATGCGATAGGCCTCATCCGCGTAGCGCACATGCAGCGCATTGCGGTCGGCGTCGGAGTAGATGGCCGTTGTGTGCAGCCCTCGTTCCTCGCAGGCCCGCAAGATGCGTACAGCGATTTCACCACGATTGGCCACCAGCACTTTTTTGAACATAGTTCAAGTCCACGTTCTCACGTCTAGCGTGACAAATACCAGGTCGGGTGTGAAGGCGGCTGCCGAGAGCCCGTGCAGCCAGCGCAGCGTCCCGAAGTTCGGATCGAGCGGTGCCAGACACAAGCGCTGCACATCCACAATGGTGCCTTCGCTGGGTTGCCAGAGTAGGTCGCCAGCGTCCAGCGCCAACAGCCCCTGCAGCGAGACCACACCCACCAGCCAGTCTCCGGCCTTCAGGCCAAAGGGCGTGCTGGTACGGTTGGGCATCTCGGCCGGATCGAACAGATCCAGCCGCAGCGGCAGGCCACAGTCCAACAAGGCCTGGCCCAGGGTGCCCTCAGGGCTATCCCAGGTCTCGACCTGGGTCAGCCGGCCGCTGAACGCATGACGTTCCAGGCTGACCTGTCTCAGGAGCGTCCTCCCTGGCGTCGCGCGTTCGAACCAGCCGATGCCAGCATCCTGGCCCATGACCAGGGGCCCGCTCTCAATCTGCGCGCTCAACGGGAGGCCTACCAGGATGCCAGCGCGATCGTTGGCAGCATACTGTTCATCCGAGAGTGTGAAAGTCACACGCATGGCTGGACGGTGACCGGCCATTGGTCTACAGTGGGATGTTGCCGTGCTTCTTAGGCGGGTTGGTGTCCCGCTTGTTGCGCAACATCTCCAGGGCGTTGATGAGCCTTGGACGCGTCTCATGGGGTTCGATCACGTCGTCGATGTATCCCCGGGACGCCGCCACGTACGGGTTGGCCAGCTTGTCGCGGTACTCCTGCACCAACTCGGCTCGCAGAGCGGACGCGTTCTCAGCCTCAGCCAGCTCGCGCCGGTACAGGATGTTGATGGCACCCTCGGGACCCATCACTGCGATCTCGGCCGTTGGCCACGCCAGGTTGACATCTCCCCGGATGTGCTTGCTGCTCATGACGTCGTACGCCCCGCCGTAAGCCTTGCGCGTGATGACCGTTAGCTTCGGCACGGTGGCTTCGCAGTAGGCGTACAGTAGCTTCGCTCCATTGCGGATGATACCACCATGTTCTTGTGCCGTGCCCGGCATGAAACCCGGAACGTCCACGAAGGTGATGACGGGGATGTTGAAGCAGTCGCAGAAACGCACAAAACGTGCCGCCTTGGTGCTGGAGTTGATATCCAGCACGCCAGCCAGCACCAGGGGCTGCTGGGCCACGATGCCCACGCTGTGCCCGCCCAACCGCGCGAAGCCCACGATGATGTTCTCCGCAAAGTGCTGGTGCACCTCCAGAAAATCGCTGTCGTCGACGATATGGCGGATGACAGCCTTCATATCGTAGGCCTTGTTGGGATTGTCCGGCACCATGGTGTCCAGGATCTCGTCCTCCCGCAGCGGGTCATCCGAAGGCGACGTGAAGGGCGGATCCTCCAAGTTGTTTTGAGGCAGGAAGCTGAGCAGCTTCTGGGCAATGAACAGGGCTTCGTCCTCATCCTGGGCCGCAAAGTGGGCCACCCCGCTCTTGGCAGCATGGGTTAAAGCTCCGCCCAGCTCCTCAAAGCTGACCTCTTCGTGCGTTACGGCCTTCACAACCTCCGGCCCGGTGACGAACATGTAGCTGGTGTTCTGCACCATGATCGTGAAATCAGTGATGGCTGGCGAATACACGGCCCCTCCGGCGCAAGGCCCCATGACCACGCTAACTTGAGGGATCACCCCGGAGGCCAGGGTGTTGCGTAGGAAGATCTCGGCGTACCCGCCCAGGCTGACTACACCCTCCTGGATGCGGGCGCCACCGCTGTCGTTCAGACCCACTACCGGCGCGCCATTCTTCATGGCCAGGTCCATGATCTTCACGATCTTCTCAGCGTGGGCCTCGGACAGGGAGCCGCCAAACACGGTGAAGTCCTGCGAGAAGACGAACACTAGCCGGCCGTTGGCCGTGCCATAGCCCGTCACCACGCCATCGCCCAAATAGAGCTGCTTCTCCAGGCCGAAGTCGTGGCTCCGGTGCACAACCAGCATGTCGAGCTCCCGAAAACTACCCTTGTCCAGCAGGAGATCGAGTCGCTCCCGAGCCGTTAGCTTGCCGGCGGCGTGTTGCTTGGCCACGCGCTGTTCGCCACCGCCCAACATGGCCTCTTGTTTGATCGCTCGCAGGTGTTCAGTTTTGGGGTCCACGACCTATGATACCTCCAGGGTCGAGGGACGCAGTGGGTCGCCTAGAACCTCACCACGCCCAGCAGCACCAGCAACACAATCATGATGGGCTGGTGGATGAGGTAGATCAACAGAGAGTTCTGGCCCATCAGGCGTAAGATGCGGATGGGGAACCAATTGGATACGTCGGGCAGCCTGAATTGGCGAACACCGTTGGCATACAACGTGTTGCCGACGAAGATTCCAATCAACACCCGGCCAAACCACGGGATCATAGGCGAGTGGTCGAAGACAGTGCCCGGCGTGGCGTCCAGTCCGAGCCAGGACAGGGCCTCGATGTCCAGTCCCACTAGCGGTACTACCCAACCTAAAACGATAATCACGATGCCCAGGAAGAGGTTCAACCAGCGAAACCGCAGGAAGAAGTAGCCCACCACCATGGACACACCGATCAAGTGCAGGATTCCGAAGCGCACGTACCAGACAGGGTCAAACAAATAGGTGACCAGGGTGATCACCATGCCCCATGAGAAAACCTCGATTGCCCTTAGCAAAACCTTGGGAAAGGGGCTCTCGCCAGGACGGCGCTGCAAAGACTGGTGGTAGCTGAGGGTTAGAGACACCCCAACCAGGAACAGGAAGAGGCTGGCCGTGGCGATTTGCCAGTAATGCCAGAAGCCGGTGTATACTTCGATGTCGTAGCCCGCCAGGCCTTGCAGATCCCATAACAGATGGTATACCACCATCATGAAGATGGCCACGCCTCTTAGCATGTCGATTTCCCATACCCGGTCCCCACGCAGGCCAACAATGGGCGTGATACTGGCCCGCATGCCGGTAAAGTAGGTACTGAGGGTGTTGTTCAGGGCAGACATAGGGATAAGCTCAGGCTACGCGCCTCTTCTCAGGCTAGACGGGAGCCACTTCCAGCAGTATCTTGCCGAAGTGCTCGCCGCTCCGCATACGCTCCTCCGCCTGCCGGGCCTCGGGCAGGGAATACAGGCCGTCGATGGGCACCGACAGCTTGCCCTCAAAGACAAATCGCATCACCGTGTCAAAGTCCGGCTGGTTGCCCATCGTGGAGCCAATGATGCTCACCTGGCGGCCAAACACGATGTTGATCGGAGTCAGGCCGCTGTAGCCGGTGGTCCCGCCGACGGTCAGCAGACGCCCACCGCGCCGTAACGTGCGGACGCTGGCTTCCCAGGTGGCAGCCCCTACATTGTCTACCACCACATCAACACCTTGCTTGCCACTGTGAAGATATACGGCCCTGGACCACTCAGGCTCTTGCTCGCGGTCTACTACCCAGTCTGCGCCCATGGCCAGAGCCTGCCGGGCCTTCTCTGCGCCGCCGGCCACTACCCAGACCGTAGCCCCCAGCATCTTGGCCAGTGGGATCGTGAAGCTATTGACACCACCACCCGCGCCGACCACCAGGACCGTCTCGCCGGGCCGCAGCTTTCCCCTGGTCACCAGCATCCGCCAGGTGGTCACAGCCACCGTGGGCACAGCCGCGGCCTGCTGCATGGAGAATCCATCCGGTACTGCCGTCAGATTGCGGGCCGGAACCTTCACGAACTCGGCGAAGGTCCCTCGTACGTGCTCGCCCAGCAGCCGCATGGTGTCGCATAGGCTGTGTTCTCCCCGCAAGCAGTAGGAACAGTGTCCGCACCAGAGGGTTGGGTTGGCCGTCACCGGCTGGCCCGTAGTCCACCCGGTGACCGCCTTGCCCATGGCTACCAGGGTGCCACTGAAGTCCGCGCCGGGGATGTGGGGCATCTCCAGCTCAAGGCCCTTCCAGCCCCGCACCACGAACTGGTCCAATCGGTTCAGGGCCGCATAGGCCACCCGCACCAGCACCTCGTCCATGCCTATCTCCGGCACTGGGAAGTCCTCGACGTATTCCAGCCTGTCGAGGCCGCCATGCTCGCGGAAGATGATCGCTTTCACGGGACCTCCTCGAAGACAGGAATGCGTTCTGACCAGCCAGTAGCGGTGGGGGCGACGAGCCCTTGCCTGGAGCGGCGCTTGCCCACGGCGACATTCTACCACAGGGCCAGGCTTGCCACAAGGCCACAGCCGCAGCAGGCTAACAGAGTTCTTGCGTGTTCACCTGGGAAGGAGGCGTGTGGGAAGGAGGGGTAGCGGGTCCATGCCCTCAGTTCGACGACGGGACAGCGTCGTGGCAACGCTGGCACGTTCCCTCGGCCACGGCAAACGAGTGCGCGGTCGTCGCATGGCCGGCCACGGCCGAGGGTGCCATGTCCGCCGGCCGCGCCAGGTGGCAGTCCACACAGCGGATGCCAGCGATATCGTGGTCTCGATGCATGCTGTCCTGCGTCTGGTTTTGATGGCAACCCTTGCATAACAGGTTGGTGGAGGCCGCAGCGCGCGCTTCCTGGGTATGTACCTCGTGGCAGGCCACACAGGCAATGCCGATCTGTCCATGGCGGCTCGTCTGCCACTCTGCTACCGTGCTTCTATGACAGGTCCCGCATAGCTCTTCCGATGTGGCAATCGCCATGCTCTCCCCCGGATGCTCCGGGCGGTAGGGGCCATGGCACGCCTCGCAGGTTACGCCGGCCAACACAAACTGGCCTGTGACGGCATTGTAGCCCGTGGTGTGGCAGGAAAAACACTCCCCGGGCTCCTCCGCGCGTTGCAGATAGGTCTGAAAGATGGGGTCAAAGGAGGCCTGGGCGTGAGTAGTGCCTGACCAATCGCGAAATTCGGCTTCATGGCACTCGCTGCATTGCTGGGGGCCCTGAAAGCCGGTTATGACCTGGCTTGGCGCCGATCCCCGCACCCCCAATACCACATTGCCTGGCGGCCAAAGCAACGTCAGGCTTATGATGACGACCGCGATCCCGGTGCTCATGGCCAGGGCCAGCCATGGGCTTCGGCGCCTCAGCACGGCAGCGCTAGTTTCAGGCATGGTATGCTAGTTGGCGGCATCGCTCGGAGTACCCGCGCTAAGCTCCTTCAATCCTAATGCATCGTGGGCTGCTGTCCAGCACTTGTCGCCATCGAAGGCACATACAAATGGCAGCCTTTACACGTCGCCGGCAAGCGTCCCTCTGCCTGCGCTCGGGCCTGCCAGCAGGGCACCGTGGGTTGCCGGAATGCAGCACAGTTGGCCCGCATGGCCTCGCTGCAACTCTTCACATCCCAGCAAGGTGGACCACCGGCTACGGCGAACATGCCGGCCGGGACGGCTTCCGGCAAGCGAATGGTCATCGGTTGCCCGGCTGGCTGGGGCCTCACCTCATCCATCCGCGCTGTGGCCTCGGCGCGGGCCTCGCGCTCAGCCTCTCTGCGCCACTTGGCGTCCAGCCGGCTCAGGCCATAGGCGATGGCAACGGTCACCAGGATCGGTACGCCCAGCCGTAGGAAGAATAGTGCCAGGATCAGCAGTACGTTCGTCAGGCCTTCCATAGGGACACCCTTCTGAGGTCGGAGCGAGCTCCGACCTACCAATGACTCTTGCTCTTCCGAATCTCTATCTCTACCTTAAGGGTATCAGATTCGGCGCTGAAAATCAATCGGGTGTTTTCCCCATCTTCGGGGAGGGGTGAGTGCCCCAGGTAGATCGCTGTCACCGATCCTGGCTCCAGGACACTGGCTTAGGAGCCTTGGCTGGATTCCACAGTGATCAGTCCTTTGGCGATGGCATACTTCACCAGGTCAACCCGGCTGTGCAAGTTGAGCTTGCGCATGATGTTCTCCCGGTGCCGATCCACAGTCTTGACGCTGATCACCAGGACATTGGCAATCTCCTGGTTGGTATAGCCCTCGGCAATGCAGGTCAGCACCTCGCGCTCGCGTGGGGTCAACTCCTCCACACCAGAGCTCGTGCCTGTCTCGCTGCGCTGCACAAAGTCGCGCACCAACAGTCTGGCCAGGGACGGATAGATGAAGACATCCCCGCGGTGCACCACTTCGATGGCCGAGATCAGGTCGTCAGGCGCCGCCCGCTTGGGCACGTAGCCGGACGCGCCGGCATTTAGCATCTGGAAGAAGTACTGTTCGTCCTCATGCATGGTCAGCGCCAGGACCGCCACCCCAGGATCGATCTCCTTGATCCGGCGTGTCGCCTCGACGCCGCTAATCCCGGGCATGGCTACGTCCATCAACACCACGTCGGGCTTGAGCTGCCGCACTGCCTCCAGCGCCTCGTCCCCGCTGCCGGCCTCACCCACGATCTCCATGTCCTCCTCGGCCATGAACAGCATGCGCAGGCCGGCTCGTACGATCTCATGGTCATCAACTAACAGCAACCTGATCTTGGTCATGGTCTATCTCCACCGTCTCGGGCTTGAGAGGCACCGTGATCTGCACCGAAGTGCCATGCCCGGGCCGCGAATCGATGCGGTAGGTGCCGCCCACCAGGGCCGCCCGCTCCTGAATGTCCAGCAGCCCCCAGCCTGTAGGCTGCCCATCGTCCCGCAAGACTTCACGGGGATCGAAACCGCTGCCGTTATCCTCGACGATCAGCGTGACCTGCCCCGGCCCATGGTCCAGTCTCACCGTCACCGAGGACGCCTCTGCGTGTTTGGCCACATTGGTCAGCGCCTCCTGGGTGACGCGGAACAGTACGGTCTCAACCTCGGCGGGCAGGCGCAAAGGTGTGCCCGTGACCTCCAACGCGGTGGCAATGGAGCGACGCCGTTCGTAGCCCTGCACGTACCACTTCAGTGCCGCCGCCAGCCCCATGTCGTCCAGGATCGATGGCCGCAAGTCGGCGATGATGCTGCGCAGCTCACCCAACGCATTGGTACTATAGGTCCGCAGCTCCGCGATCTGGTCCGCCAATTTGGCCGGATCGGCCTGCCCTAGCATAGTCTCCACACCCCGCAGGCCCAGGCTGATGGCGGTCAGGGACTGGCCGGTCGCGTCGTGCAACTCGCGCGCGATGCGCTGCCGCTCTGCCTCCTGCGCGCCCACCACCTGGCGTAACATTGCACCCAGAACCCGTTCGTGCTCCTGGGCCGCCTGGTATAGACGGGCATTTTCGATAGATAGGCTGAGCTGGCGCGCAATGCCCAACAGCAGCTCCAACTCCGGCTGGCTGAGCCCCTGGTGCGCGCTGGTTTCGGATTGGGCCAGCACGATGCTGCCGATCACCTGTTGCTCTACCATCATCGGCAAGCTGATCATAGTGGTTGGGCTTGGCTGCAGATGGCAGCGTGGCTCCACCAGCGCCTCGGTGAAGGGCACCGCCATCGTCGTGCCATCACGATGCTGGCACATCACCATCCCCCGATCTGCACACGCCACGCCCAGTGCCCGGGCCGACTCTAACCACTGATCGCCGTCGCCGGCCGTGAACCCTGTGGCGACCTGCGTCTCGACAGCGCCGCTGCCGGCCTGTCTGAGCAACACCAGGCCGGCGTCGGCGAAGTCGATGCTGTTTACCAGGCGCTGCAGTGCGCTGCGTAGCCGCTCCTGCAATGCCAACGGCATCGCCAGAACGTTGGAGAGTTCCAGCAGCAGCGCCAGCTCCTGCGCTGTGCGTCGCAGGTCCGCATTCAGCTGCTCCCGCTCCTGTCCAATACGGCGCTCCACGGCCAGCGCCTCAGCCTGGGCATCCAGCTTGGCCTGGTTGGCCACTGCCAGCCGGCGCTTGTTCTCCAGTTCGAACGCGCTCAGCGCGCGCAGCATGAATACCACCATGACCGCGGCCATGGCCCCGCGGAAGAGCTGCACTGGCACCCCAAACCACTGTAGGAATAGTGTGCTGTTGACGATATTGGAGGGTACGATGGCGGTCTGGCGCACAAACAGTTGGCCAACAACCCCGTACAGCGCCAGTGCGGTGGTTACCCAGACCAGATCGCGGCCAAATTGGGGCATGTCGTATTCACGGAACGTGCGCTGCTGGGTCATCAGCGCCCAGGCGCCCACCAATGCCGCCGGGATGGCCAGGCTATAGCGTGCCAGCACGTCCGCCTGGGCCAGCGTCTGCTCAGCGGTCGATCGCAATGAAGTTGACGTGATCACCACGCTGGCCAGCCACACCAGCAGCATCGCGCCCAGAGCGACGATCAGGAGCCGGGCGCGCAGTCGCTCCGGACTGAGCAGGATCAACCCGAAAGCCATCAACGCCAGCAAGGAGGCCACCAGCAACAGCAAGCGCACGATCTCGTCCGCCAGCCCGGGGGTGTAGCCGGTGGTCAGCGAGCCTATCTTCTGATACATCTCCACCCACTCGTGGATGCCGTGGAGGATGCCAAA
>JAULUH010000592.1:0-4027 GCA_032111745.1 Anaerolineae bacterium
AGAGCGATGGGTAGTACTGGTTGGTCTCGGCACAGACGAAGCCATAGAAGTACTCGAAGCCGCTGCCGGTCGGCCAGGCGTCGTACGGGCCTGCAGGGCTGGTCTCCCAACAGGGCACTTCATGGCACTTGCCGAACTGGGCAGTGGCGTAGCCGTTCAGCTTAAGCGTCTCGGCTAGCGGCGCACAGCTCTTGGGCCGGATCGAGCAGTTGCCCGGCGCGGAGGTGGCCATTTCGGTGATGCCGCCCATGCCAACCGTGTGGTGGTTGCGCCCGGTGAGCAGTGCCTGGCGCGTCGGCGAGCACAGGGCGGTGGTGTGGAAGCGGTTGTACTTCAGGCCACTGGCCGCCAGCCGCTCGGCAGTGGGGGTGTGCACTGGCCCGCCGAAGGCGGAGGAGGCGCCAAAGCCCACGTCGTCCAGCAGGACGATGAGCACATTGGGCGCGCCCGTGGGCGGCCGCAGCGGCTCGATGGGGGGATACTTCGTATCCGGGTCTTTGGCATCGTAGGTGGTCAGCCCGACGTGCTGGGGGTCGGGGATGGGGAGGATCTCCCGCTGGATCTTGTCTTGGGTGCTCACTGGAATTGCCTCCTGGTGTAGCTCAGAACCGGGACCAGTCGCTGAACCTGCGAGGGGTTCACCTCACTGCGCTTCCTTGATTTCATCTGCCTCCTGTGCTTGGGCCACTCCGCCGGTTGCGGTCCTGGCATCGCCGACCCTGTCAAGCCTTGGCTGTCACGTGCTGCACGGCGAGGTCGACGGTCGGAAACACATGGCCTTCGCCGACGGCGTCAACAATCCCTGTCTGGCGGCCGCGCTCGAGCACGGGGGCGTGCACGTCAGCCATGTAGATGTCGATGCCTCTGTCACGTAGCTCCTTCACCAGGCCTTTGACCATGGCTGCGCTGGTGACGTCGATCTCGTCCTGCGCGCCGGCGTCGAAGATGACCGCTCGCGGCGGCGGGTCGGACTCGGCGATCATGGCATTGACATGATCCCTGACCGTCAACGCGTTGGCGTAGTACAGCTGCGAGTCGAGGCGCACGATCAATACACCGGGCACAGGCGTGTTCTCGGGATGCCGCTTCAGGTCGGAATAGGCGCCGGGAGCGCCGGGCACACGCCCCAGCGAGGCGATGTGCGGGCGGCTGGTGCGGTAGATCACGAACAGCATCGAGGCCACCAGGCCAATGACCATGCCCTGCAGGACATCGATCAACAACACGCCAGCCAGCGCCAGAAGACCAAACCAGAACTCGACCCGCGACTCGAGGCGCAGGGTGTATAGCTTGCGCGAGGCAATGATGTGCCAGACGGCGTGGATGATCAGCGCGGCCAGCACGGCTTCGGGCAGGGGGGCGAACAGGGGCGTCAGGAAGAGCACCGTGAGAACCGTCGCGATCCAGGTGACCAGATTGGCAACCTGGGTGTGCGCTCCTGCACCCTCTTTGACAGCCGAGGCCGACATGCTGCCGCCGGCAATCATGCCGCCGAACACAGCGCTTGCCAGGTTGGCTGCCGCATGGGCGTTCAGCTCCTGATTGGGGTCGATTTCGTAGCCGTGTTTCTCGGCAAACTCTTGGCCCACGCCCAGCGCCTCGCTGAACGCCACCAACAGGACGCCAATGGCGGGCAGGATCATCGCCAGGTAGGTCATGAGGGGCACGCGGGGGATGGCAAACGAGGGCAGCCCCTGTGGCAACGTCCCTACCACCTCGACGCCGTAGCTCTGCTCCAGATCGAGGACCGAGCTCAGGATGATCGCCCCAAACAGCACGATCAGGCCCGCTGGGATCTTCTTGTTCCAGCGCGGCAGCAGGAAGAGCAGTGCGAGCGCGCCGGCGCCGATGGCAAAGGTGATCCAGTTGGCCTGGGGAAGCTCCTGGATGATGCCCACCAGCTTCGCCACGGTGTTGCCTTCGGGCTTGGGCACGCCAAACAGCTTGTAGAGCTGGCTGACCGCGACGAAGATGGCGAGGCCCATGACGAAGCCGTCCATGACCGGCTTGGACAGGAACTGGGTGATGAAACCCAATCGCGCCAGCCCTGCGACCAGGAAGACGAGGCCCGTGACTAGAATGAAAGCCGATGCATACGCCCGGTAGGTCTCCGGATCCGCGGTCGTGGCCGCCGCGGTGGATACCAGCGCGGCGGCCACCGACGAGGCCAGCAGGGCTGCCGTGGCCGAGGTGGCCTGAACGACCAGGTGGCGCGAGGTTCCCAGCAAGGCATAGATCAGCAGGGCCACGACCAGGGTATAGAGGCCAGCCTGCGGCGGCAGGCCGGCGATGCCCGCATAGGCCATAGCCTCGGGCACCACCAGGCCCCACAGCGTCAGCCCGGCGATGGCGTCGATGCTTAGCCAGGAACGGTCGTAGTGGGGCAACCAGGACAGGATGGGGAGGAAGCGCGTCAATTTGGTTGCATCTTTGCCGGCGGGAACGGCTGTGGTCGCCATGGCTGCCTCGCTCAGTTTTCGTCATCCCTACTGCAACGCCATCGCCACGTGCAAGCGCTCTGCCGGCGCCAGGAAGTGATCCTGGTCCAGGGCGTCCTTGTCGACGTCGATCTCGACCCAGTTGACCTGGCCGTTGAAGGCGTTGCCTTTCGGGCCATAGTCTGGCGATACCGGCGAGCCCGCTTCCAATCCCACGTCCGCGGTTTCATCAGCAGTAAACGCAAAGGGCTCGGTCATCTCGACGCGGCCTTCGCCGACCTGCTGGCCGTCGATGAAGAGCGACACAGTGCCGCCCTTGGCGAGGCCGCCGCCGTCGTAGGCGAACTCCATGCGCACCTGGTGGGTGCCGGGTGGGATCGCCTGTGTGCCTTCGACGAAGTAGTGATGGAGCCCGCAGAAGTTGTAGCAGTACTTGGGCTTGCCATCCATGGCGTAGAGACTGATGCCGCCGGTGATGCCGCCCCAGGCGAAGATAACCCCTTGAGCCCCTGTCTCCGGCACGACCACTTCAGCCGTGATGGCGTGGGACTTGTTGTAGATGTTGACGAGCGACCATGGGGAGAGGCCTCTCATCCCACCGAAGAGCAGCTGCCGGTTGCCGCGCACCAGCTGGGGGCGGCCAGCCAGGTCCGGGTTGACGCGCTCGGCCATGCGGTCGTCCAGTGGCACCACGTTGTACTTGACCGCCTCGATCAGCCACAGGCGCTGCAGCTCGTGCAGCTTCTCTGGCATCTCCTGGGAGAGGTCGTGGGCCTGCGTCCAATCGGTGTGGGTATCGTACAGCTCCCACACGTCGTCGTCGAAGGGGACGGTCTTGATCGCACCTGTCTCCCATGGCGTACGGTGCTTGGTGACCGCGGTCCAGCCCTTGTGGTAGATGCCACGGTTGCCGATCATCTCGAAGTACTGGGTCTCGTGCCGCTCTCCTGCCTGGCCATCGTCGAAGGAGTAGAGCATGCTCACCCCTTCGTACGGCTTCTGCTGGATGCCGTTGACGAAGACCGGCGCGGGCAGGCCCGCAGCTTCGAGCGCCGTCGGCGCCACATCGATCACGTGGCAGAACTGGCTGCGAATCTCCCCCCTGGCCTGAATCCCCTTCGGCCAGTGGACGATGGTGCCGTTGCGGGTGCCGCCCCAGTGGGAGGCCACCTGCTTGGTCCACTGGTAAGGGGTGTCCATGGCATGTGCCCAGCCGACGGCATAGTGGTTGTACGCCTCGGGCCCGCCGAACTTGTCCAGCTTTTCTATCAAGCTCTCGGGCGTCTCCAGGTACCCGTACCCATTGAGGCACACGTACTCGTTGAGCGTGCCCTGGAGGGTGCCTTCGGCGGAGGCGCCGTTGTCGCCGACGATGTAGAAGATCAGTGTATTGTCGAGGATCTCAAGGTCGGCCAGCGCATCGATCAGGCGCCCGACGTGGTAGTCGGTATGCTCCAGGAACCCGGCGTAGATCTCCATCTCGCGCGCCAGCACGGGCTTCAGCTCGGCCGGCATCTCATCCCAGGCGGGGATCTCAGGGTGGCGCCGGGTCAGATCGCAGTCAGGCGGGATGACGCCCAACTCCTTCT
>JAULUH010000593.1:0-12550 GCA_032111745.1 Anaerolineae bacterium
ATCTCGCCGGTGAAGGATAGCCACCCGCCGAGAAACATCATGTGTTTGCCGGCCCGCACCGCATCCACGGTCAGGCGCACGCGGTCCGGGAAGGTCAGCACCTCCGTGCCGAAGCGCTTGCGGTCGAAGAAGCTGGGCTCGAGCTGGAAGTTCTTGGCCTCCACGTCGCTGAAGATGACCACGTCATAGGCATCTAGGATACGCTCGTACTCGCCGGGCGCCAGGCGATAGAAGTCCCAGGTCGGCACGTCGGTCACCTGGTGCTCGCCCGTGCTCTGCAACGCCTCGGTGAGCCAGCGGCCGTAGTAGTAGAGCTCGAGGCCTTTGTGCGCGTAGCTGAAGGGCGTCTCGGCGAACACCGGCCCGCAGCTCACCGCCCAATCGCCTACATAGTAGATTTTGGCCATGGCCGGTCCTTTCCATCAGGTGCATTTGTGGCTGGCTTCCGTAGAGACGCAAAATCTTGCGTCTCTACGTATGGAACTGCTGTCCTCGCAACCGTCTCGCTGCCTATCAAACTAACGTACGCCTTTCTGACCGATAGGTCAGCACCACCTTGATCACTTCCTCCGGCTGGCTGTCGATAAGCTGGTAAGCTTCTGCCGCTTGCTCGAAGGGGATGCGATGCGTGATCAGGCCATCGGTGGCTAGCCGGCCGCTGGCCAGCAGCTCGCACACGACCTCATTCACCCGGCGGCGATCCCACAGCGGGTAGTCCCGGTGCGGGCAATCCCACACAGCCATGCTGGACACCATGGTAATCCGGTTGTGATGCCACTCCTCGCCCAGCCGCAGTGCAGTGCCACCGCCCTGGTAGAAGCCGGCCGCCACCACAGTACCCGCCTTGCGCACGCTGCGGATGGCCTCGTGCAGCGCTGCATAGTGTCCCGAGACCTCGATGGCCACGTCCGCCCCCCGGTGCGGGCTGGCCTGCTTGATCTCCAGCCCCACATCACAGGCCGCCGGGTCCAGCACGCGGTCGGCGCCGTAGGCCAGGGCCAGCTGGCGTCGCCTGGGGACCAGGTCGACGGCGTCGATCCAGCCCGCGCCGTTCAACCGGGCCAACTGCACGGCCAGCAGGCCGATTACGCCCAGACCAAATATCGCCACCCGGTCGCCGGCCTTGATGCGGGCATCATGCACGGCAGCCAGGGCCACGCCGGCCAGCGCCAGCACGATGGCGTCCTCCGCGCCCAGGCCCGCAGGTAATGGCTCCACTTGCCCGTACACTGGGACCTGGAGCGGGTCAAAGGTGTGGGTCTCGCGGTGGGGCAACAGCAGGTGCACCAGGTCGCCAGGCTGCAGCCCCCTGGCCTCGGAACCGATCTCCGTGACCCGGCCTACCCACTCGTAGCCCAGCCGCAGCGGTTGGGCCGGTTCGGTCCGGGGCCGGAACAGGCGCAGCTCGCGATCGAACTCCTTGTCCGCGAAGGGCGACGTGCCGCGGTAGAGGTTCAACTCGGTGCCGTGGCTGATGCCGCTCAGCACGGCCTCCGCCCGCACCTCATGGGGGCGCAGCTGTGCTTCTTCATACGCCACCAGGGTCACCTGGCCTGGGCGAACCACCTGTAGCTCTCGAGGCATCGTGTCTCCCTATCCTGCGCCGCCACGCCAACTCCTACGCGGCCAGCGGCAGCGCCACCGGCTGCCCCAGCTCCGCGGAGCGATAGGCGGCCAGCGCTACCTCCAGGGCCCTGTAGCCGTCCTCTCCGGTCACCCGCGGTGGCCGCTTCTCGACGATGGCAGCCATGAACTCGCCGATCATCTCCTGGTCGGGATCCGACATCCACGGCAGCCACGCGGGAGGCTGATCACGGTTGCTGTAGAGCACCATCTGCTGCCGGAAGGCATCCACACTAACCACGCCCTGGTCGCCGATGATGTCCAGGGCCAGCCCGCCCCAGGTAGGGTAGTTGGACGGGCGGCTCCAGCTGCAGTCGATGGTGGCAAAGGTGCCGTTGGCAAAGGTCAGCATCAGCAGCCCGCCGGTCTCCACCTCCACCGTGGTGCCATGCATGATGCGGTTGAGCTGGGCGTAGACCTCCAGCACCTCCTCGCCGAGGTACCAGCGCAGGATGTCGGCCAGGTGCACGGTGTGATCCATGGCCGAGCCCCCTCCCGCCAGTTCCCGGTCCACGAACCACGCTCGGTAGCGCCGCGGCAGCTGTCCCTGGTTGGTGGTGTTGCAGGCCAGCACCCGCCCGATGCCGCCCCGGTCCAAGAGGCCCTTGATCTCCAGCAGGGGCGCGCTGAAGCGCATGGGGAAAGCGGTCATCAGGACGACGCCGGCCTGCTGGCAGGCCTCTATCATGGCCCGGGCATCTTCCAGGGTGGTAGCCAGCGGCTTCTCGCACAGGACATGCACGCCAGCCTGCGCTGACAGCTCTACCGGCTCCCGGTGGCGAGCGTTTTCCGCGCAAACGATCACGCCATCCGGTCGTTCGGCCAACAGGGCCGCGTAGGAGGGATAGAACGGCACCTGGTGTGCGGCTGCGAAGTGCTCGCCTCGCTGGCGGTCGTCGTCGGCGATGCCCATGAAGTCGACCCCGGGCATGCTCGCCAGGCTGTCCGCATAAGACTCGGCGTGCACATGGGCGAAGCTCAATATGCCTAGCCTCATGGGATCACCTCCAGCAGGGACTGCAGCGCCACGGGCCGGCCGGTCTGGGCGCTCTCGATGGCGGCCTGCGCGATCTGCAGCGCGGCCAGCCCGTCCTCCGCGCTGACCGGAACCGGGGTGCCGTGGCATAGATGGTCGTAGAAAGTTCGCAGCTCGGTCGTATAAGGGCTCTCACGTAGGGGGCTGGTCGGCACCGGCACTGCGCCGGCCTCATCCCCCGCGGCCTGGTGCAGCCGTACGGCGATGGGAGCGGTCGCCTCGGAGTCGTGCAGGATCAGGCCCTCCGAGCCGGCGATCTCGAACTGCGTTCTGAAGGTCGGAGGCGGGTAGGCCCACGACCCCTCCACGTGGCTGATGGCGCCGCCAGCGTGGGTCAGGATGGCCAGGCCGTGGTCCCCGGGCGTGTTGCGCGGGTCCCCCAGGTGCTTGCAGAACACCGTGCGCACCTCGCCAGCCACCCAGCGGGCGTAGTCGAAGTCGTGGATCATCAGGTCCAGGATCATGCCACCCGACTTCTCGAACTCCAGGAACCAGTTGCGCTGCGGCTTGCGCGGCCGGAAGACGTTGCGCTTCAAGCGCATCACCGCCACCTGGCCCACCTCCCCGGCCTCTACCTGGGCCTTGGCACTGGCGTACTCCGGAAAGAAGCGCACCACGTGAGCCACCAGGAGCCTGACACCCGCCGCCTGGCAGGCTGCGATCATCTCCTGGCCCAGGGCCACGGTGCGGGCCAGGGGCTTCTCACAGATCACATCCTTACCGGAAGCGGCGGCCTGCAGCACCATCGGGTGGTGCAGGTGGGTGGGCGTGCAGATATCCACCACGTCCACGTTGGCCAGCAAGTCCGCCAGGTCCGCATATGCCCGGCCGCCATATCGCTCTGCCATGGCCTCCGCGGCCTCGGGTGTGCGGCCAGCGAAGCCGGCCAGCTCCGCGTCGATCTCCTGCCAGGCCGCGGCGTGCCGGTTTCCCATGGCGCCAACGCCCACAATACCTACTCGCATAGGCTGACTCCTTGCTGTATCTTCGTCATCTGTGGAAGGGCATGAACGGCATGACGTGGCGGCCGCCGCCACGTCATGCCGTTCATGCCCCTACGCCCATGCGCCAGCTTCATTTGATCGCCCCTGATGTCAGGCCGCGGATCAGCTGCCGGGAGAACAGGATGTACAGGATCAAGATTGGGAGCATGGCCAGCGTCAAGGAGGCCAGCACCGCGTTCCAGTCGCTGATGAACTGGCCCAGGAACTGCTGCGCGCCGAGGGTGACGGTCTTGGTCTGCTCACCAGGGGCCAGGATCAGGGGGAACCACAGGTCGTTCCAGATGGGGATGATGGTGAACACGGCCACCGTGGCCACGGCCGGCGCCACCAGGGGCAGGATCATCCAGAAGATGCGGTACTCGCTGGCGCCGTCCACCCGGGCCGCGTCCTTCAGCTCCCTGGGAACCTGGCGCATGAACTGGGTCAGGATGAAGATCGCCAGCGGCAGCCCCATGGCCGTGTACACCAGGATCAGCGCCACCAGGGTGTTGATCAGCCCCAGGGACACCACCAGGCGCAGGATGCTGATCGTGCCCAGCCGGATGGGGATCATGATGCCGATGGCCATATACACTGCCATGACGGTGTTGCCCCGGAAACTGTACTCCGACAGGGCGTAGGCGGCCATGGCACCCAGGAACAGGATCAGGAACATGGCCCCCAGGGTGACGATCAGGCTGTTGAGGAAATAAAGGCCGAAGTTGGAGCGGGCGAACACCGTCTCGTAGCCCACAGTGCTGAAGGTCTCCGGCGTCGGCGGCAGGAAGGGCGCGCTGAAGATCGCCCTACGGTTCTTGAAGGAATTGATGATGACCAGGACCACCGGAAAGAGGCAAACCACGGCTGCCGCCAACAGGACAGCGTGGGATCCGATGCGGCCAAGGAAACGGCGTGGGTGTGTCATGGCTAAAGCTCGTAGGTCTGGATCCGGCGCTGCCATACGAACAGGTAGACCAGCACGCCGGCGAGGATAATCAGGAACATCATACCGGCCACCGTGGCCCCCATGGTGGGGTTGCCCAGCTGCAGCTGCTGGCCAAAGAACGTGCGGTAGAACAGGGTTCCCATGATATCCGTGGAGGAGTTTGGCCCGGCCTGAGCACCCTGGGTGGTATAGATCAGGTCAAAGGCGTTGAAGTTGCCGACGTAGGTCAGGATGGCCACGATGCCCACAGTGGGTAGAATCAGGGGGAACTTGACTCGCCAAAAGGTCTGCCAGCCGCTGGCCCCGTCCACGATGGCGGCCTCGATGAGCTCGTCGGGAATGGCGATGAGCGCGGCATAGAACAGCATCATGGGGATGCCGATGAATTGCCATACCGAGATCAGCGACAGCGCAATCAAGGCTGGCCCCTCCAGCCCCAGCCACGGCTTGAAGTACTCCTCTAGCCCCACCAACCCCATGATGTCCCTGGCGATGCCCCACAGCGGGCTCAGGATTAGCTGCCAGATGAAGCCCACCAGCACCACCGACAACATGGTCGGCAGGAAGAAGATGGTCCGGTATACCCCTCGTCCCCGCAGGGTGTGGGAGCTCAACAGCGCCGCCAGCAGCAGCCCAATGGGGTTCTGAACGAACATATGGATCAGGAAGAAGACCACGTTGTGCCGCAAGGCACCCCAGAAGCGCGGGGACCACAGCTCATCCGTCAACAGGGTCACGTAGTTCTGCAGACCCACGAATGTCTCTTGACCCGGCGCTGTGGTAGTAAACAGGCTAAGCCGCAGCGAGTCGATCAGCGGATACACCATGAACAGGGTGTAGATGGTGGCGGCCGGGGCCAAAAAAATCAGGATGTGGGTGGGGAACTTCCGCCGCGGTCGTCGCGCCGGCGGGGACGCGGCTGTGGCTTGCATAGTGGGGGGCCTTCCTCAAGGGATGGAGGTTGGAGGATGCACAGTTGGCCAAACTGGCCAGGAGACCGGTGGCGGGGCCCGGAGGAAAGGATGAATCCGATGTGCCGGCACCGGATTCATCCTCCATGCTTCGTGCCTCTACTGGGCGGGCGTGTACCACTTGTCCAGGCCAGCCTGTATCTCCTGCGCCGCCTGCTCAGGCGTCAGGTCGCCGTTCATGACCTGAGCACTGATGCGCCACAGCTCGTTCTCCAGGTTGGGCTCGCCGCGGGAGAGAATCTGGTAGGAGTTGCGGATGGTGGACTCGCACTCGTCGCGCCAGCTGATGAATTCCTGGGCCAGCGGGTCCTCCAGCTGGATCGGGTTGTCCGAGAGGCTGAAGAAGCCGGGCAGGGCGTTGCTGTACAGCTCCGCGAACTCGGCCGAGGTCATCCAGCTCAGGAAGGTTTTGGCTTCCTCCGGGTGCGGCGTGGCCGTGTTCATGCCCAGGGCGATGTCGGTGTGGTCGCTGATGTAGCAGGTGTCCGCGCCCTCGGGCAGCGGCGGCTTGAACGCGCCCATGGGGAAGTCGGCCTGGTCGTTGAACAGGCTGATCTCCCAGGAGCCCGCCGGAAAGATCGCGACCTCGCCCAGGGTGAACAGGGTCTGCGAGTCGGGATAGGTCTGGGCCTGGTAGCCGTCAGGCAGGTAATCGCTCCACCTGGCCAGCTGCTCCCACACCGCCACGTACTCGGGATCGGTATACTTCCCGGTGCCCGCGATCAGGGCCTGGCGCCCTTCCTCGCCCTTCCAGTAGTTGGGCCCGATGTTCTGGAAGCCCATGGTGGCGGACTCCCACTGGTCCACCGTGCCCATGGCCAACGCCGGCACCTGGCCGTCGGCCTTGATGGCGTCCAGCACGGCGTAGAACTCGGCCTCGGTCGCCGGCTCCTGCAAGCCCAGCTCGTCGAAGATGGCCTTGTTGTAGATGAAGCCGTGGATCACCGAGGCCATGGGCACGCAGAAAGTGTTGGCGCCGTCGTCGGAGGTCCAGGCACTCTTCGCCACCGGGCTGAAGTTCTCCATGCCCGGCAGGTCTTGCAGCGGCGCCAGATGGCCCCGGTTGAACAGTTCCAGCGATGCATCGAAGGGCCGGCAGGTGATCAGGTCGCCGGCCGCGCCGCCCTCCAACTTGGCGTTCAGCGCCGCGTTGTACTCGGTGGGCGCCGCGGGCGAGAATACCACGTCGATGTTGGGATACTGGGCCTCGAAGGCTGGGATGATGATGTCCTCCCAGATCGTCAGGTCGTCGTTGCGCCAGCTCTCGATGGTCAGGGTGACCTTCTCGCCGGCAGGCGCCGCCTCCTCGGCTGGAGCCGCTTCTTCCGCCGGGGCTGCCTCCTCCACCGGAGCCGCCTCCTCCGCCGGGGCTGCTTCCTCCACCGGCTGGGCAGGGGCCGGCGGAGCTGCCGGCGCGCAGCTGGCCGCCAGCAGCGCCAGGACGAGGATCAACGCCAGCAGTGATAGTTTGTTGCGCATCAGTCGCTCCTTCATGCTGTATCGGGTAACAGAAAACGGGGTCGATAGAGACTGGCGGATGGGGCGGGGATCCTCACATAGGCATGTTCCTCCATTGGAAGCTTGTCGGTCGTCGACAGTTGGTGTTCGCACAGGGCCGAACTCGATAGTCCCACTGGCTATTTTAGACAGTGCCAGGGTCTTGTCAAGTGGGTGCCTTTCGAACGGGTAAAGCCCCCGTCACCCCAACACCCTCGTCAAAGGCCCCGCTCATCCCAGGACCGGGCCACCAGCTTCTCAAACAAGTCGTCCAGCGCCCGCTGCGGGTCGCGGCACAGCCCATTATGCACGGGTGACGTCTGGATCACCGTGCTGCGGGGCGCGGCCAGCCAGCGAAAGCGTTCGGCCTGGTCCAGCTCGCCGATGGGGCCGGCCGCGGGGCCGCCCGCGCAGACCGCCGGAATGAGGTCTAGCTGAGCCTGCACGGCCGGCAGGTCGATCGCCGGCGCCAGGGCGCGTAGCCGCTTCTCGTTCAGCTCGATCCGGCAGCCCAGGAAGCGCCGGGTGCGGCAAAACAGGATCACGCCGGCGTTGACGAACTCCTCGCGCTCCACCTGCGGCACGACCCGCACTACCGTGTACTCAAAGGCGCTGGCTTCGGGCACGAACCGCCTCCTCTACGAAGACCTCAGAGGCCTCTAGCCGGCCCTTGAGATAGGTAGCATAGGCCGCCCGGTGCTCCGACGGCGACGCGAACCGGCCCTCGCCGTTCAGCCAAACCTCGGGAATGGTCTCCACAACTCCTTCGATGGTCTGGGCGTCCAGCCGCTCCCTCAGCACGACGTCGGCCTCGCTTAAGGCGCCGGCAAAGGGCAGCAGCACGTGATCGCGGACGAGGGGAAACGGCGTGCGACTGCGCTCCGCATACCCCTCCCACTGGTGGTGGAAGTAAAGCGCCGCCCCGTGGTCGATTAGCCACAGGGTACTCTGCCACAGCAGGATGTTGGTGTTGCGCGCAGTGCGGTCGACGTTGGTCACGTAGGCGTCGAACCAGACGATGGCCGAGGCCAGGCCAGGATCGGGAGCAGGGCGCAGGAGAGGGTTGAAGGCGAAGGCCTTGGGCAGGAAGCGCAGTGCCAGGTTCATGCCCGCGCTGGAGAGCAACAGGTCGCGGATCTCGGCGTCAGCCTCCGTGCGCCCCAGCCGCGGATCCAGCTCCATGAACACGATCTCAGGCACGGCCAGGCCCAGGGCGCGGCCGATCTCACCGGCGACCAGCTCCGCGATCAAGGCCTTGGGGCCCTGGCCGGCCCCGACAAACTTCATCACATACAGCTGCCCATCGTCCGCCTCGACGATAGCCGGCAGCGATCCGCCCTCGCGCAAGGGGGTAAGGTAACGGGTTGCAGTCAGGGTTCTGATCATGGGCTCTCCACGAGCCGCTCCGGATGTGCTACGGCCATCACCAGGATCTTCTGGCGGCCGGAGTTCGGGGGCAGGCCGCGTCTGCCACCAGTATAAGCCAGGCGGTCTTTGAAGTCAACGTAACGCCTGCGCTTTCGCAGGGCTGCTCAAGAGCCGCGGCGCAGGGCCGGAACACGGACGAACACGGACTTCAGAGGCGAGCCGTAGAGGTGGGTCGGAAACACGGATAGACCGCTTGCCCTGGTGGACCGTCCGTGGTACACTTGCACCTCTCACCCTTGCGGTGTCGGCCAGCCGGGCTACCCTAAAGGTCAAACTCGACCGATGAACGATCTGCCTCAAGTCACCATCTACACCGACGGCGGTGCGCTGGGCAACCCTGGGCCGGGTGGCTACGGCGTCGTCATGATGTATCGGGGCCAGCGCAAGGAGCTGTCCGGCGGCTTTCGGCGCACTACCAACAACCGCATGGAGCTGATGGCTGCCATCACAGCCCTGGAGGCCCTGCGCATGCCCTGCGCCGTGACCCTGTATACCGACTCGCGCTACCTGGCCGATGCGGTCAACGAGGGCTGGGCCAAGCGCTGGCGGGCCGCCGGCTGGATGCGCAACAAGAAGGAGCCGGCCCTCAATCCCGACCTGTGGGACAGGCTGCTGAACCTGCTGGAGCAGCACCGCGTCGAATTCGTTTGGGTGAAGGGGCACGCCGGGCATCCGGAGAACCAGCGCTGCGACGATCTCACCCAGCAGACCGCGCGGCGCCGTGACCTGCCCGCCGATGAAGAGTACGAGCTGGGCCTCAAGGGCATCCTGCGTCGGTAAAGGGGTGGCCCGTGGAGTATTTCGTGACCAGCCGCTTGAGCGCCCCCGGCGAGGCCGCGCGCTACCGGAAGGATCGCTATTCGGACCTTGGCGCCGCGTTCGCCCGCGCAGTCGAGCTCCATGTCGCCTACCAGGCCGGGCAGGGCCCGCAACCGGTCACCGTCAGCGATTTCGGCGAGCGCCTTTTGCTGGGCGAGCGCGAGATCGAGCGTCTGGCTGCCACCGCCGGCCAATCCCTTCCCATGGGCGACCGGATCGCCCGCGAGGTCTTCGGCAGCCTGGACGACGCGTCCCTGGACGAGCTGTGCGCGTGGCTGGCCTTTCGCATGCGCACAGCCGGCATTCCGAGCCAGCAGCGCCTGCACCTGGTGGGCGCCATTCTGGATGCCACCAGCCCGGACGAATGACCAGCATGCACACGTACCATTTCCTGCAAGTCGATGTCTTCACCGATGTCCCCTTTGGCGGCAACCCTCTGGCCGTCTTCCCGGACGCCCAGGGACTATCGACGGCCGATATGCAGCGCCTGGCGCTGGAGCTGAACCTGTCGGAGACTGCTTTCGTCTTGCCGCCCGACGCCGCGGGTGCCGACTTCAAGGTGCGCATCTTCACCCCCCGCGCGGAGCTCCCCTTTGCCGGCCATCCCCTGGTAGGCACCCACTGGGTGCTGGCCCATCTGGGCCGGGTGCCCCTGGTGGAGCCGGCGACTGAGGTGACCTTTGAGCTGAGGGTCGGCCTGCGCACGGCCAGCTTGGAGGTAGCCAGCGGCAAGGTGACCCGCGTGGTCACCGCCCACCAGCGCCCCCAGTTCCTGGCAGTGGCCGGCGTGGAGCAGTTGGCCCGGCTGGCCGCGGCGCTGCGCCTGCCTGTGGAGGCCATCACGGCTACCGGCCAGCCGGCCCAGGTGGTCACCACCGGTCTGCCGGCCCTATTCGTGCCCATCCGATCCCTGGACGATACCAGCCGGATCAACTCCATGGATCTCGATACCACGGCCCTGGGCCTGGTGTGTGCGGAGCTGGGCATCCAGGGTGTGGAGGTGGCCGTCTTCTGTGCCGAGACCGTCCACCCTGACCGCCACGTGCATCTGCGGTTCTTTGCCCCGTCCTTCGGTGTTCCTGAGGACCCGGCCACCGGCTCGGCCAGCGGTGGCCTGGCGTCCTACCTGGTGCACCATGGTCTGATCGCTCCCACCCTCCCGGCCACCACCATCCACACCGAGCAGGGTCTCGAGCTGGGCCGCCCGAGCAAGGTCACCGTCGAGGTGGAGGGCCCACCTGGCGATATCTCTATGGTGCGCGTGAGCGGTGACGTGGTGCCGGTTATGGAGGGAACGTTTCGGTGGGATCCATCGTGATGGCGCGCCACGCGGCCGGGACGGTGAGGATCCGGCACCTATCTGGAGGTTTCCGTGGCGCAGCGTTTGAGTGATACCTACGCCACCGGCGACAGGGTTGAGATTGCCTTTAGGGACGGCGAGGGCCAGGCGTGGCTACCGGCCATCGTCCTTGGGTTCCAGCATCCCGGGCTGTGGGCCCGCACGGCCGACGGCCGCGTCTGGTTCGTCACCAACACGCAGCGCATCCGGCTGCTCAACGCTGAAGGCTGAGCTCGGAGCCCGGGTCAATCGATCACCTTTCCCGATTTGGAGCATAACATGCTATCGATCAGAACCGCGGCAGCGCTGCGCGAGGCCGGTCTGGAGTGGACCCCGGCCCTGCTGGATTTCTTCACCGTGCCCTACGCCGGGCTGGAGAACCAGGTCTTCGTGCTCAGCGACATGACGGTCATGGCCGAGCCCATTCGCAGCCGCCTGGCCATCACCTTCCATGGCACCGTGGAGTGGGCCTTGGATCATGTCTGGGTGGGCGAGGCCGTGTGGATCCCGCGCGAGGATCAGCTGCGCGAGCTGCTGGAGGAGTGGCTGCTGGGCGAGCCCCAGCCGGCCCTGGTGCTGCGCACCACCCGGCTCGGCTATGCCTGCGAGATTCAGTTCCGTGGCCGGCAGCTGACTTTCGACGGGTTCGAGGCCGGCGATGCCTACGCCTCGGCGTTGCTGCATGTGTTGGCTACAGGTGCCTAGCAGTAGCCGCGGCTGGCGGCGGGGCCTTGAATTTGGCGGCCGATCGCGGTATAATGAGGGGGAAGGCGGATTAGCGACCTTCACGGGGGAACTCAGAGGAACAGCACCATGATCAAGGAAGCAACCCTCTACCGCCATTTGAAGAAGGAGTATGTGCAGTGTACGGCGTGTGAGCACTTTTGTGCCATCGAGCCAGGGGGCATAGGCAAGTGCGGCGTGCGGCGCAACTACGGCGGCGCCCTGATGCTGGTGGTCTATGGGGTGCCTTCGGCACTGCATGTGGATCCGGTGGAGAAGAAGCCGCTATTCCACTTCCTGCCTACACAGCCCATCCTCTCCCTGGGCACAGTCGGCTGCAACTTCAAGTGCCAGTTCTGCCAGAACTGGGAGATCAGCCAGGCTGGCGACCTGTTTGACCCCGCCCGCAGCGCCAGGGAGGAGGTCCTCCCGGTGGACCTGGTGCGGCACTGCCGGCAGCAGGGCATCCCCATGCTGGCCTACACCTACAACGAGCCGACTGTGTTCTTCGAGTATGCCTACGACACGGCCAGGCTGGCCCATGAGCACGGCATCCGCAACGTCTTCGTCAGCAGCGGCTTCGAGACCCTGGAGGCCCTGGAGACGATCGAGCCCTACCTGGACGCCATCAACGTCGACCTGAAGGCCTTCACCGAGCGGTTCTACCGCGAGATCTGCGGCACTCGCCTGCGGCCGGTGTTGCGGAACATCGAGCACATCGCGCGCCACACAGGGATATGGATGGAGATCACGACGCTGGTCATCCCCGGGCTGAACGACTCGGAGGCGGAGCTGCGGGAGATGGCTACCTGGCTGGCTGGGGTCTCGCCCGACCTGCCCTGGCACGTCTCGGCGTTCCATCCGGACTACCAGATGCGCGACCGGCCGCCGACGCCCATGAGCACCCTGGTGAAAGCGTGGGAGATTGGCAAGGCCGCGGGCTTGAACTACGTGTATGTGGGCAACATGCACGACAGCATGCGCGAGTCGACCATGTGCCCGCAGTGCGGTGAGTTGGTGATCAGCCGCAGCTGGTATCGCGTGCGCACGCATTGGACGGAGCCGGGCGTGTGCCCCGGCTGTGGGGCGGCGATACCGGGCGTGTGGCAGTGAGGTGAAGTGATGACGGCCACTCAACCATCGATTCGCCACCCGGCCGTGGCGGGCACCTTCTATCCCGGCCAG
>JAULUH010000594.1:0-2664 GCA_032111745.1 Anaerolineae bacterium
CAGGTAGTTTTGCAGGTATTTTTTCTGCTTCTCGGCCTCGTCGGGCCGCAGCTGCACGCTGCACACGCCGCGGCGGCCGGTCTCGTGGCCGGTATCGCGCACCAGGCCGTAGTAGAGGGCGCGAAAGGCCCAGCTGTTCAGGCTGTAGCCCAGCAGGATGACGTCGTCGAACAGCGCGCCTCGCACCAGGGCGGGCAGGCGATCGGCGCCCTCCTTGCCGCGGTCCTGGGCGATGTTGACCAGCAGCTCCAGCTGGTCGTCCTCGGTGAGGGCCAGCGAGCCTGGCAAGGATGCACCGGTTTCGGGGTGGGCATCCAGGCCGCAGATGTGGTAGACCAGGGGCTGCTCCTTGCGTGGCCGGTAGGTGTCGGGGATGTGCCACAGCTCCTTTTCCGCGGCCTCCGCCGGCCCGCGCCAGCGGCACATCTTGGTCACCGGCTCCTTGCCCGCGCGGCGCAGGGCCTCCTCGATGAAGGTGAAGGGGCTGGTGGTCAGGTAGGCCTTGAAGGGCAGGTCGGCCAGCACCAGCAGCGGGTCGCCGCGGCCCCGGTCGAAGCGGGGGTAGCCCAGCCGGCGGGCGAAGGCCGAGACGCTCAGGCGCTCGGCTTCGTCGCGGGCCTCGGCCAGGGTGTCCTTGTCAGCCGTGCCAGCGTCTTTCACCGTCCGGTAGATGTGGTTCTTGACGCAATCCAGGTAGAAGACCTTGCACTCGAAATCGCTCTCGCGGTTGGTGTGCCGGTCGTAGTTGGCGATCTGGGCCACGGTGGCGGGCAGGCCAAAGGGGTAGGAAGCCTTCTCGGCATAGTAACGCATGAAGGCGTCCTGGCCAAAGAAGACCAGGTCGAACATAGCCGCGTTGCTGAGCACGGGCAGCGCGCCGCCGGCGCGCACGCGCTGGTTGAAGCTGGGCAGCGGTGCCGGCGCATTGGTTGCTGCGTCTTCCCAAATGGGCATCGGTGGCTGGCCTCCTCTGGATGCAAAGCTATGAGACCGGGCGGGTTGGCCGGCGGGCGTTGGAGCGCGCCTGCGCCCGTTATATTAAACGCAATTCTGGGGAAAATCAAGTGCGTGTTTTTGTGCACAATATGATCCAGATCATAGCAGGGGGTGGCAAGTCGTGGTATGCTTCCGCCATATTCGGTCGCGGCCACCCTCGCGGCCACGCAGCCAACAGGTCCCACCCCTTTTTTCGCCCACTCCGCCCACCACCCCTTTCGCCAGCACCCGCCTGCCCCCCCCAGGCGGGTGCTCCGCGATCGGAAAATGGCTGTAGGCATGTCCTTCGCTTCTTGCGAAGCCCTCTATCCTCGCCTTTGACCACGCCCCCAGCCTGAGGTATACTGTGTGCGTCGCCCGCGCGCCGGCCAATGCTCGGAGGCTTCTTCCGGTAGTGCCAGCGCCTGGCCAGCGGCCCTGCGGCCGCTCCGTTACCCTCCTGGAGGAAGGAGAACCCCCATGGATTATTCTCGACTATCTCGCCTACCCTGGATCCGCACCGGCCTGGTGCTCGGCGCCATCACCCTGGCGGCCGGCCTGCTGGCCGCGCTGGCCCTGGCCGCCCAGTTCAACATCAACACGGACGACCGATCGGTCGCCGAATGGGACGCCCAGGGCATCGCGCCCTATCAAACCGACCCGGCCGAATCCGCCGTCCTTACCCCCACCGTCAGCCCCACCGACGACATCGTCACCACCTGGGTGGCCAGCGGCGTTGGACAGAGCGGCGCGCCCAGCCTTTTCTTCCGCCTGCAGACCGCCCCGCCGCGTGCCCTGGCCACGCTCAATCACGTGGCCGTGGCCCTGATCGACTGCGATCGCAACGGGCTGGATAACGAGCGCAAGGACCGCTGGGCAGTGTATCACGCCACGGGCTACCCCAGCGACGCGATGGTCCTTTACACCGGCGATCACTTGTGGGGCCTTTACTCCAGCATTATCCTGCCGCAGTTGCTGGGCCAGCGGGTGCAGAGCAGCGTCGAGTGGGCGGTTCCCATCGCCGACCTGCCCGAGGAGGGCGTGGGCCCGCCCGAGCTGGATCCGGTGGACTGTCGTGGTGAGGTCAATATCCGCTTCGCTACCATGGTTTACAGCCCAACGGTCGGCAGCTTCACAGTCTTGGACATCACAGAGCCCCCCCTGGGCTGGAACATCGCCCTCGGCGAGCCCATCTCGGCCACCCTCCACATCCGCCGCGCCATCAGCCCCACTGACGTGCTGCTCTCCTGGAACCCGACAGCCCAGTCCGAGGCCTACGCCCTGCTGCGCAGCTCGGACCCCTACACCGGCTTCCTCGGCACCGCCATCACGCCCACGCTGGTGAGCGCACCCCCCGGCGTGCTCACCCCCACGCTGCTCTACACCGACACCGGCGTGCTCACCCCCACCATCGCCACCCTGTTCTATCAGGTGCAGGGAACCTTCAGCGCCACCGCCACCGTGGACCCATCCAATATGGTCGGGCTGGCCAACTTCCCCCTGGTGCCCGGCGACTGAGCACGGCACCGGAGGTTCACCGCAAAGGCGCGGAGAGCGCAAAGCCGATCTTCTGACCAGAGGAGTCCAGAAGGGAATCCTGCGACCTCCTCCGGTCCAGGTTCCCCTCTGGACTCCTCTGGCCCTTTCTGCCCTTTGCGCCCTCTGCGCCTTTGCGGTGAACCTCCGGAC